>UQIQ01000005.1 GCA_900541185.1 uncultured Collinsella sp. | reverse complement strand
CAAGCAGACCCGCCGTTGGAATTAAAGGCAACCGTCCAAGACTCAACGGCCCCGAGCTTGAACAGCGTGCCCGAATCATTGATGTAGTACAGGTTGCCAGATGCATCGGCAATGACCGGAGAGTCACAGTACTGGTAATGGCCAGCCGCATCATAAATCTGCGTCGCCTCTGCATCGCCGAGCGTATAGCGATACACGCCACCACCAGCAGAGTAGTTGACGTAATCCTTGCTATCCGCGCTGTTAACGGTGAAGTACACATGGGTCTTGCCGCCCTGAACACTCACCAGCGGAGTAGCAGCAATACCGTTGAGGCCAGCCGGCAGCGCCTTGCCGTCGGCAGCAGCGACCATCGTGATCTTACCCGTCTTCAGGTTATAGAGAACCAGAGCAGAGCCCGTAGCCGTCTGTCCGCCGACAATCAGATTGTCACCAGACACCGCAGGGGCGCTCAGATTATTCGTAAGGCCCAGATCAACCGTCTTCTGTGCACTCAGCACACCCTTCGCCGAAAGCGAAATCACATGGAGCTTTCCGTCGTGCGTCATCTGATAGAAGGTCGAACCATTGGACGGATCGGCAATGCAATCGGCATTTGCGACAGCGCCGAGCTCCATGGTCGAAACGACATCGCCCGTCGTCTTATCAATGCACTTAAGCGTACCCGCGCTCGTAGGAACAATGGTGTACTTATCCGTCAGCGCAGCACCAGTCCAATAATAGCCCTCGGCCGGGTCAATGTTCTGCCAAGAGACTTCGCCCGTGGCAATCTTGATACGCTTAAGGGAGCCGTTGCCGTAGGTCGCGTTGTAGTTCTCGTCATACGAAATATCGACCGTACCAACATAAACGTACTCGCCATCCGAAACGACGGTGCAGGAGCTCTGCGTCAAGTCCGTCAAACCGGGCGTCAGCCACTTGCAGATCAGCTTGTCTGCAGTAATCGCCTGGACCGCACCGCCGTTGAGCGGAACAATGATAAGGCCATTGGTATAGATCGGACGAGAGGTATAGCTCACCTTGGAGGCAAGCGGCGCAGAGGCAACCTTTTTGCCCGTGGACGAATCGATCTTAATGAGCTCGTTCTCGGTTGCGATGTACACAAAACCGTTAGCGATGACAGGTTCGCTGCAGTTGGCATACTGCTGACCAGACTCGGCCTTCCAATCGAAGGCCCACTTAAGACCGGCGGCCTGCGCAGGCGTCTTGGCATCCGTTACGGTCGAACCGTTGCCACTGTTGCCGTAGCCGGCCCACTCGGCATCCCAATCAGGAGTCGTCGCGCTCGGGTCCACGACAATCTTGTCGGGATCGGGCATGGCCGAATCGTCGGTGGTATAGGCAAGCGTAACCTTATCGCCGCTCTTGAGCGTAATCTGATTGGCGCAGAGTAAGGAGGGCTCTCCGTTGATATACAGGTGCCAATATTTATTGGTCGCAGCATCCCAGGCATACGGCTTGTGATCGAACGGCGAGTTGATGGAATTGAGGAACCAGTACTCACCACTCTGGGAGCCGTTGTACGTAACGCCCTTGGCCTTCAGGACCGTCTCAATAAGGTTCTGGGCAGTAGAACCTTCGGGCAAAGAAACATTGCTTGCCGAGCCCCAGCGAGTATTGTTGCCGTTGACATCGGGACCGATAACATCGACAGACCCAAGAACCTGGCCAGGAAGGGCATCGGCGTCAGCACCATACATAAAGGTGACGGCATCGCCCTCTTGGAGCTCATAGGCACCGGCGCCAACGTCGGCGAACTTGCCATTTACGTAGAATTTCCAATAGCTCTTGGTCGCAGCATCCCAGCCATAGGACTTACTGTCGAACGGCGAAGTAATGCCGTTGAGGAACCAGCCCCAAGACTCTTCACTAGCATCGAGAGTAAGGCCGGTCTGCTCAAGGAGATCCTTGGCAGTAGAGCCCGCCTTGAGACTCGTCTGGCCCGTCGAAGCCCAAACCTGCTGCTTGCCGTCCTTGTCCTTACCAAGGACCTGAACGGAAGCATGGACGGAATCGGACGGCAACTTGTCGCCCCAGCCACCGTAGAACCACGTAACGGTATCGCCAGCATGGATGGTGACATTGTCTGCCGTGTAGTCGCTCGACTTGCCGTTGATGAACAGCTGCCAATAGGTCGAATAATCTTGGGGCGTACCCAGCTCAACACCGTTGTACTTAAGGCTCAGAATGAAGGAGCCAGCAGCAACGGCGTCAATGTCGTTCGCCTCAAGCGCGACCTTCGTAAGGTCAAGTGCGCTCGAACCGGACGTCACCACATACTGCGCGTTATCGACCCAAGTCTGAGTCTTGCCCTGGGCATCGCGACCAATGACGGTCACATTTGCGGCAAGCTGGTCCTTAACGACAGGGGATGCGCTACCAGCCGTATAGGCAAACTCAATCTTCTGCCCCGGGGCGAGCTTAACGCTGCTCGCGCCAACCGAGGAAGACACGCCGTCGACGAACAGCTGCCAGAAGGCATAAGTCGTCGGATCGTAGGCAAGCGTGCGGCCATCGCTCGGAGACGTGATGCTCTTGAGGTAGAACCCATATGCCGTGTTTGCATCGTAGTCTGCCTTGAAGCCCGTCTTCTCCTGCAGCTTAATGAAGGCATCCGCAGCCGTCGCGCCCTCGTCGAGCTTGAGCTGCGTAGGTGCCACCCAGGTCTGAGCCTTGCCGTCGGCATCGGTGCCGATAATCGAGAACGAGACCTCGACCTGCTTCTTAGCGACATCGCCGGTTTCTGTCGGGTTCTCTGTCTGGACGGCAGTCGCGGCGGCAGATCCTGCTTGGCCAGTGGATGCCGTCGAAGACTGCTCGCTCGTGGCAGGGCTCTCCCCCATCGCCGAGCCTTCGTCGCCAGTTGCTGCCTCTGTTGTGACGGCACTGGCTGCAGGCGCGCTCCCGGAATCCGAAACCTCGGCGCCGCTCTGCTCAGCGGCACCGCCCGCAAGCGCTGCGCCCTCGCCCGGCGTCGCAGCCTGAGCCACAGCCTCGGCAATGCCCTCGGCGCCCTCGGCCCACAGCTGAGACGGCGTGGTGCCAAAGGCCATCGCGAAGGCCAGGAATGCCACCAGGCCGCGCTTGGCTACACCGCGTGCAATCGCGCCACGGCGATGCAACGAGGCGCGCTCGCGCTCGTCCTCAACCATACCCATTTGTCCCCCATTGTCTGTACTTGGAGCGTTGCCTTGAGGCTGCCCCACGTCATCGCGCATGTTACGCTCGAGTTCCCCCATCGGGGTCCCCCTTCCCTCCAGAGCCCTATGCACACCGGCGGCATACGCCGCAGCCGCATGCAAGATGGGAGGCGATCCGACTTAACCTTAACGACTCGGGCGCGTCGTCCGATCTGCGACGCGAACATCCCGAGCCAAGAGGAATTACGGTTACTGGTACAGCCGGGGACTTGCACCCCGATTCTCCCAAATGCGCAGGAAAACCGCGCGTTCGTGCGTCTCCGCACCACCATCTAGGCCATCGATTATTACCGTCAAAATGGTATCACGCAAAAGGACCCCGCACACAGGCGAAGCCCAAGGTAAAAGCTATTGTTTGCGATAGGAAAATGCGGTGACGGTCGCAGCCTCTAGTGTTTGCCGCCGTGACTGTTGAGCCAGATATTGCGGCCCAGCATAAGCGCCAGCACCAGCGCGCTCACGTAGCCCATAAAGCCAATGACCGGGATACCAAACACAACCGGCTCGATGCGTGCGTAGTACACCACCGACGAACCGATAAACAGGCCGGCGATAACGATAGCCATCGACATGCGGTCGATAATTCCGCCCAGCTGTCGCAGTGCCTTATCGCTGCTCATGATCTGCGTGTTCACCTTAAGCTGGCCGCGCGTAAGCATGCGCGAAGCCAGCCCCAGGTACTCAGCCGCCTCGAGTGAGCCCTTCGCCGCGCGATAGCTGCTCGCGGCAAGATCGCGCCCCATGTCGCGCACGCGCGCATAGGTGCTTGTCTCGTTTTTAATGTGGGTTTGGATGATCTGGATCATGTTGACGTTGGGCATGTACTCGGTCAGCAAACCCTCGAGCGTCACCATGCCGCGCGCGAACATCGTCACCACGCTCGGCAGCTCAACGTCATTCTTACGCGCGAGGTTTAACAGCGAGGTCGAAAACTCGCCGATATCCAAATCCTTCAGGTCAAGGCCCGCAAAGTCAGCCACGATAAAGTCAAGATCGGACAAAAACGCTGAATGATCGAGCTCGGCCGAATCGCCACGCGTCACGGCAAAGCGCATGAGCGAATCCTTGAGCTTTGGCACGTCGCCCTCGGCCACGGCGAAAATCATGTCCTTTACGATACCGCGATCGTGGCTCGACATGCGTCCGACCATGCCCAAGTCGATAAAGTAAACGATGCCGTCCTTGAGGATGATGTTTCCCGCATGCGGGTCGGCATGGAAAAAGCCGTCATCGAGCACCTGCGTCGAGTAGTCCTCGACGATTGCGGCACCGATCTTTTCCAAGTCATAGCCCTCGGCCACCAAGCGTTCAGGATCGGCGATCGAAATGCCGTCGACGTAGTCCATAACCACCACGTGCTCGGTGCACAGGTCCAGATAGGATTTAGGGCACGTCACGCCACGAACGCTCTTATGGAACTCGTAGAAGTCGTTGAGGTTTTTGGCCTCGGCCAAAAAGTTGGTCTCCTCGCGAAACGAGGTCCACAACTCCTCGACTACGCCGTGCAGGTCAACGAATTGATCGGTGTTGACGAACTTGGAAACGATACGCACCACCGAGCGGATGATATCGATGTCCTGTGCCATAACCTGCTGCGCACCGGGGCGCTGCACCTTAACGGCCACGTCCTCGCCGGTCACCAGGCGGGCGCGGTGCACCTGCGCGAGCGATGCGCTACCAAGCGGATTGGGGTCGATCGCATCGAACATCTCCCCCAGGCGCAGGCCGTATTCTTCTTCCAGACAACTAAGTACGACCTCGTACGGCACAGGCTCCACGTCGGAGCGCAGACGACGCAGCTCGTCGCAAAAGCGTTGCGGCAGAATCTCGGACCGGTTGGCCAGAATCTGCCCCATCTTGACGAACATGGGGCCGAGTTCCTCGAGCAGGCGGCGCAAACGAACCGGCGTGAGGTTATCCCACACGCGGTACTTTTTGACCAGGCGAACAATCTGCCCGATGCGTTCGCGACGACCCGCCGGCGTGAGCTGGTATTCCTCGTCCGGCGCCATCGCGTCGGGCTCCTCGGGCACCATATCGACAGCGCGCGGCTTCTTGCGAGCGCCCGAGACGGCGGCGTCGACCTCATCGACAACCGCCGCCTCGTCACCCAGAGGATCTAGATTGTTGTAATCGGTGGTGGAATCTGCCATCTGCGCTGCTACTCGGCCTCTTCGGTATCCTTCGCATCGTCGGGCTCAACGGACTCAACGGGCACCGAGGTCACGTTGTCCTCGACCGAATCGACGATGTCGCGCACATGGGCCAAGAAGGCCGTGCGCTCGGGGGCGGTCATGACGCGGACACGGGCAAGGATAAGCTCGTCGAGCACGCGCTGGGCCGCGGTCTCGCCCTGCGTACCCAAGCGCTCGGTCAGATCGGAGATGGTACCGCCGGCCTGCTCGAACATATCGGACACACTGCGGGCGATATCGGGGGCGCCGGCGTCCTTGCGCACCTGCTCGCCCTTGGTACTGAGGTCGTCGAGAACCTTCTTGCTGCCCTCGACGGCAACGGCGGCAGCGCCAAAGCCAACGTTGATGGCGCCGTTAACAAGCTGATCGAGTTTCATAACCATGGTTGTCTCCAATCACAAACAACTGCATTGGCGTTCTTGTACCCAAGATTGAGTGAAAGCGACAAAGCGTTTTAGCGCTATTCGATCGACGGGAAATCCCTACCTCACGTTGTCGTTCATCGCGAAAGAGTTCTTCATGGCGCAGCTCGTGGTGTAGAGCACCTTGCCCAGCAGGGCATCGGTCTCCACGCGGACACGCTCGGCAAAGGCCTCGTTGGCGCGTGCAAGCTCGGCAGGCACCTCGGCCTCGGGCAGAGCGGCTACGGCAGCGTCGACGTCATGGATCTGCTTGTGGCCCATGCCACCGACCTTCTCCTGATAGTCCTCGACCGCGCGACCGCACTCATGGAAACGGACGTCAGCCAGCGCGCCGATCAGGCGGTTGGCCCAGTAGAAGTTTTCGGACGTCACGCGAGCCTGCGTGTCGGCATAGTACTCGGGCATGGTCTCGACGTTGGCGTACAGCGGAACCAGCGCGTTAAACGAGTTGGAGCCAAACGCCATCCACTGCACGGCGCGATAGGCCGGCTGCGCATAGGGACGTAACTGCAACACGGCGAGCTGGCTGTTGCGGTTGATGCCGATGGGGCGATATGCGCCACGCGTTGCGGGCGTGCCCTTGCTACCGTAGCAATCGTACTCCGTGCCCTGGTAGTGGCTCGAGAGTACGTACTTGATGTCTTCGATGGTCACCTTGCGCTCGGGCACGCGGCTCCAGGGGATATCGTCGCTCTCGGGCGTGTAGTCGGCGTCGGGGCCATCCCACACGTCGCTGGGGTTGAGACAGCGCTGCATGTACCACGCGCGCGGCGTGTTGTAGACGTGGTCGCTGTCGCTGTGCGAGCCAAAGGCCTCGCGCGGGTTAAAGACCGCAGCCGGGCCGTCGCCCTCGACGCCCAGCGTCAGGTCCAGATGCCACTCGGCCATCCAGGCGCGCAAGTCGGCGGAGCACATGTGGTCGGCCTGGGCGCCCTCGGCGTCATCCAGGTCAAAGCTGTCGATACCCAGCTGGTTGGGCATGGTCACATAGGCGTCGTCAGGCACGCGCTTGGCAATCCAGTGGTGACCACCGATGGTCTCGAGCCACCAGATCTCGTCCACATCACTAAAGGCGATGCCATTGTTCTCGTAGGTGCCGTAGCGCTCGAGCAGGTCGCCCAGGATACAAACGCCGTCGCGGGCGGACTTGGCATACGGCAGCACCAGGGTCACCATGTCCTCCTCGCCCAAGCCGCCGGGCTGTGCCGGAACGTATCCGTCCTCGCCCTCGTTGCCCTTGGCGGGTACGTAGTCGACGAGCGGATCGGCGCCGCGGACGCGCTCGTTGGTGGTGAGCGTCTCGGTTGCGGACATGCCCACATTGAGCTCGTTGAAACCGGCCTCGGCCCAGATGCCGTGGCCCGGGACAACATCGGGGACACTCGTGTAGCGCATGGGGTTATCGGGCAGCCCAACGGTCAGGTGACTCAGAACGCTCGTGTAGACGCGCGGCTGCTCGTCGGGATGCACCACGCGCATACGCTTGGGCTCAAACACCCCGTTGGACGAGTCCTCGTTACGCGCGACAAGCGTCGACCCGTCGTAGCTCGCGTTCTTACCGACCAGAATCGTTGTGCACGGCATGCGCATCCTCCTTGAGCGAAGAAATCAAACGGCAACAGTGTATCGCTTCGACGCAAAAAGGGCGAAACCACGGCCTCGGCAGCCCCCGTGGTCAAAAAATGCCAAATATGAGTACTGTCACAAATTTAGTGGCAGCAAATTGCACTGTTCCGGGCGCCGGGAATCCTCACCTGTCTAAAAACTGAGTCTAGTAATTCCCCATACGTCCAATAAAATTGGCTCTTTAACGATATTACTTATCGCTAAAGAGCCAAAATGATCTCAAACATATGTGACTAACTTGGCAACAGTACTCATATTTGGCATTTTTTGACCACGGGGTATCTAACCAACCCCCTAAACAGCCTCCAAACGCCTATTTTACCGCGCGCTCAGCCGCCTCGATCACGTGCTTGGCGAGAATTGCTGTCGTCACGGCACCCACGCCACCCGGCACGGGGGTGATTGCGCCAACAACCGGCTCCGCGGCATCAAAATCGACGTCGCCGACCAGCTTGCCAGCGGCTTCGTCCCAATTAATGCCAACATCGATAATCGCCTGGTCCTCGCGGACCGCATCTGCGCCAATCGTGCGCGCGCGTCCAACGGCGGCAACCACAATGTCGGCAGCACAGCACTCGGCGGCAAGATCGCGCGTATGCGTATGGCACGTCGTCACGGTTGCGTTGCGCGCCGTAAGCATGGCGGCAACGGGGCGGCCAATTACCAGTGAGCGTCCGACCACGGCAACTTTGGCGCCGTCCAGCTCAACGCCGTAATGATCCAGCAAAGCAAGCACGGCTTCAGCTGTGCAGGGGGCAAAACCCTCGCCGCGCCCCGAAAGCGTGGTGAGCAGCGAAGCCGGCGTCATGGAGTCAACGTCCTTGGCGGGATCGAGCGCTGCGGCGACGGCGTTCTCGTCAAGGCCGGCGGGCAGCGGGCGAAACATCAGACAGCCATGAACAGCCGAGTCGGCATTGATGTCCTCGATGGCCGTCAACAGCTCGTCTTGCGAAACACCGGCAGGAAGCAACACGCGACGCGCCTCGATGCCAACCTTTTCGCAGCGTTTAAGGGCGCCGCGCTCGTAGGATAGGTCGTCCTCGCGTTCACCCACACGCACGATAGCAAGCGTCGGAACAACACCGCGTTCGCGCAGCGCAGCGCAGCGGGCAGCGAGCTCCTCAGTCAAAGCGCGGGCGACGGGAGCACCCTTCAGTAGCTCAGCCATGGCTATCCCCTCTTTCTTGCAGCGTCGGAGGCGCGGCGCGCCAGCGCATCGGCGCGCGGCAACCATGTGTCGAGCAACTCATCACACGCCGTCTCGAGCTCCTCAGCACGAACGCGATCTTTCATAGACGTGGTGTTCGCAAAGAGCGTCAAGCTCGCGCCCTGCATAGCGGCACGGCAGAACACGGCGCCGCACGCCACATCGGACAGCAGCTGACGCGAACCCTTGTCGGCCATGTCCTCGAGCAGCGCCAGCGCGCGCCCGCAGGCATACATAATGCGATACGGCGGCATAGCGGCCACATGCAGCGCATCCTGAATCGCGGTCGCTCGAGCCGGATCGTCACGCGGAATACCGTACGCCGTGGACACCTGCCCGTAGGCACGAACGTCCTCGGCGACCAGACCCACAAGTTCCTGCGCCAACTCATCCGCCTGGGCAAACGCGCGCGTCAGATCGTCTGCGCGATCGGCAAGCGCAGGGTTTGTCGCCCCATAGCGAGCAACCATCCCGCAAAGCGAGGCGCCCAGTGCACCTACAAAGGCGCTCGCGCTACCGCCGCCGGGAACCGGCTCGCGTGCGGCAAGCGCCTCGGCAAACTCTCGACATGTTTTATCCATCATCTCTTGGCTCATACGCACGCACCTTCAAGTCATATACATCGGTCGGGTGGCAACCGCCGACCGACCGCATCAATCACATAATGGTGCTAAGTCTAGCCCATAAGTACATGAGCGTCAGCGCACCTGGCCATCGCGGATTTCTATGACGAACGATAGGCGTCGGCACCGCAAACATGGGACACATGGCCCACCTTTCGAGACTCCCGGACGGTACAAACCGGGGCATATCTATAAGTAAGGAGCCCGTTGGGGCACGGCCGCGCAACGGCCACAAGCGATGAACGGAGGCATAAGTCGCACAGTACACAGAGACATCCGCCGCCAGCGCAATCAGTACCCCAACAGCATGCGGCGCCGTGATGTCATCAGCAGACAAGGAGGACGCCACCATGATGAAAAAGACCCTATCAATCCTTTCCCTTTGCATCGCCCTCTTTGCCGCGCTCGCCCTTGTGGGCTGCGGCGGGAGCGCATCGGGCGGCGGCAGCGCCCCCAAGAGCGAGAGCAAGGAAAAGGCCCCCGTCGCCAAGAAGACCGACTACATCTGGTTTAAGGTCGAGATGCCCGAGGGCGTCGGCGTAAGCGACTCTGCCGGCAAGAATGCCGACAGGGTCCAGCTCACCTTCCCCGAAGACGAGAACGCCTCGGCCGATCGCTTTATCCCCGTTTGGAAAAAAGCGCTGACGGCCGAGGAATCCCACGCCGACCAGGCGGAAAAGAAGGGGGATACGTTCCAGTGGAAGGATGGCGGGTCCGTCGAGTATAACGGCAGGACGTGGCTCGTCGGAACATACGAGGACAACAGCGGCATCTCAACCATGCTTTTTACCGATGTTGAGCCGGGAAGCGTCTACGTCCTCATCTCGAACTTCGACCAGCACAAGAAAGAAGCCGAGGCACTCCTCAACTCCATCGAGTTCCCCGATGACATGGAAGAGGCAGTTTCCGAGGCACGCGAAGTCGAGATTTCGAGCATCGAGATCAGGTAACGGGACACCCGCACGCGCCTACGCGCACCCGCGCACATGCGCCCCATTAAAACAACGGGCGCCCAACCCGGGGAGGGCCGACAGCACCAGCCCTCCCCTCTTTTGCGCCCGAACATATTGCCACTTAACGGCGCAAATCCGGCCCTCAGAATGGGACACATGGCCCACCCGAAGGAGCCGTCCACGCGTACAGTAAAGGCAGGTAACCCATGGACGATTACAGATCGAGGAGGACACGACCATGAAAAAGAAGGCCTTTGCGATTCTCACCCTCTGCATCAGTCTCTTTGCCGCAGTTGCCCTGGTGGGCTGCGGTGGCAGCGGCGGCGCTACCGGCAGCGGCGGTGGCGGTGGCGGTGGCGGTGGAGCGGAAAAGCCAGCCGTGGATATGAGGACTGACTTCATTTGGTTTAAAGTCGAGGTGCCCGAGGGCGTCGAGATCACGGACGTCGCAGGCGACACCGCCGACAGGGCCCAGTTTAAGTTCACCGAGAGCGAGCACGCCAGCGATCGCTTCATCCCCGTCTTCGATCCTGACAAGAACGCCGACGAGCTGTTCGACTACGAGGCAAAGTGGAATGCCAGCTTTGAGTGGACCGAGAATGACCCCGTCAAGTACAACGGCAAGACTTGGCGCAACGCTTCCTATACACACTCGGGCGGCGTAACGACCGAATACTTCACCGACGTTGACGGCGGCAGTGTGTATGTGCGTATCGACAACGTCGAGGAGCACAAGGACGCCGTCGAGACCATGATGAAGTCTCTGGAATTTGCCGACGACATCGCCGAGGCCAAGACCGAGGCCATGGACGTCAAGCTCGACGATATCGAGATCAAGCGCTAAGCGACTGGCGAGCGCAGCGGGAAACACGGGCACAGTGCAAACAAGCGACGATACCCCAGTGCTTCGCACCCAGGGAGGGCCGGTAAACCGACCCTCCCTTTCTTATGCCGGTAGCCAACGAACGCGAGGATGCCGGACGCCGGAACCGCTCCAAATGTAGCAACAGTACGAAAACGACAAGCACCCCAACACGTCCGCCCGCCGATTTATTGCGCCGCGCAGACAATTAAACCAGCATCTTTAAACATCTGAGCAGTATAGTGACCAAAACTATCGCATAACCGCACTCTGCGAATGGAGAAGTTATGACCGAACACCACGCCATCAGCCGCCGAGCATTTACGTTGGGCCTTGGACTCGCGGCGTTGTCGCCACTTGCAAGCCTGCCCGAAACCGCGGCATTGGGCATTGGCCCACGAGCGGCATTTGCAGACGACGCTGCCACAGCGTCGGTCAGCCTCGACAATTTCGTCATTCGCCTTCGCCCCGCAGGTTATTTTCGTACCGCAAGCGTTAACGAAGACGGCAACGTCATCGGCAACGTCTGCCATCTGTTTAATGACGGCACGTCCAGCAAGCTCATCCTTGAGAACGTAACGACCAAGAATGACGATACAAACTGGTATGCTATCCGCACCTTGCTCAATTTCGAAGAGCATAAAAAGACGGGCTACAGCATTTGGTCGGTCGATGGCGACTCGGACAAAGACGGAAAGGTCATCCACGTATGGAGTGGCGAGCATGACGGCAAGCCCAGCCGCTCTTTTGCGTTCGAGCGTCAATCAAACGGAACCTATATCATCCGAGACCGCACGGTCGAGAAAGAAACCGAGAAAAAAGACATTAAGTACCTGGCAATAGAATCGAACGGCGAAGACCAGGACAACAATAAGATCTGCCATAAGAGTAAGAGCATTCCGTGGGAGCTCGAACTTATCGGTTACGACATGAAAAAGAACGATGCCACGGTTAGCAGCCTCGACTGGATCACGTACAGCAGCTACGTCGATGGGCCATGTTGGATGAAATACGTCGACGACAATAAGTTCCTCGACGAGCTGAGCATCCCGGGCACGCACGATTCGAGCACTTGCAGTGTGGACAACGACACCGAGCCTCAATCCTCGCAAGTAAAATGCCAGCAGGATTACATTCCCACGCAGTTGCTCGAAGGCATTCGCTATTTTGATATCCGGCTCGGAAAGGGCGACAACCCCGGTATCGACCACGGGGATTACTACCTGCTCAAAAAAGACGCGTACTTTATGCATCTTTCCGATGTCATAGGCTACTTCAAAACGTTTTTGAACGAAAACCCGACAGAAGCGCTCATCATGCTTGTATCACGAGGCAACGACGAGGCTACCGACGAAAGTGTTACGACGGCTTTCGCCAAGGTTTTGGACGACAACCCCAAACTGTTCTATACGTCGAGCCGAATCCCCACGCTACACGAGGTGCGCGGAAAGATCGTTCTGCTGCGTCGATTTAGGCTCGCCGGCAACAGTGTAAGCGGCCACACGTGGGGCCTCGACCTTACCGAATGGGATGACAAGATCAAGGCTCACTCCGACAGCGCCACTATGTGTCTTGTCCAAGACGCGCGGGGCTTTGAAGCCGCGGGGGAAACAGGCGACAAAGAGCCCTATTGCACCAAGGTATACGCCCAGGACAAGTACAAACTCACGGGAACCGACAAGCTCAGCTGGGTCGATAATGCGCTGAAGGAAACGTCCGGGCGCACGCGCAACGAGGTAGATGTCGAGGACGATAACGGGGCCAAGGAGAAAGTCCTGGAGCGTTGCTGGTCTATCAACTACACCAGCTGCACGGGCTTGTCGCACGGAGGCAATCCTTTTACCTCGGCACGAGTAGTCAACGAGCATCTGTATAGGAGCCCGTACATCAATCCCAGCGGCATCGAGGATGCAAAGTCAGATTACCTCAAGCACATTGGCATCATCGCATCCGACTTTGTTGATGCGGCGCTGGCCCGGAGCATCTACCAGCGCAATTACGATACGGAGCACAAGCAGACGGCTTCGTACTATCTCCCGTACTATCTCCCGACCCGCATGCGCATGACGTACGGCGACTCGCTGAGCGATGCCTCATTCCAGGACGGCAAGACCGTTGGCGAGGGTCATTTCCGCCTCGTCGACAGCAGCAACGTACTCAACGTGGCAGCTTCGGGCCATGCGTTTGCCATCGAATATGTGGATGTCGACGCCTTGGGCAACGAGACCGTTACGGAGCTGCGGGGCTCCGTGCCCATCGATATCGATCCACGCGCGCTGACGCCCCATTTTGAGGGACTCGAAGGCCTTAAGGCCGGCGAAGACGTGCGCGCCAAGATTGCGGCATCACTCGAGGGCAAGCTCGAAACCGATGCCTGCACGGCCCAGCTCGAGTTTGTGCACGACGCGAACGGCGCTCCGGGAACGGCGTCTGGACGAGGGCGAGGCATTTACCGCGGGAACGTACTGGGTGCGCGTGAACGGTCTCTTGGGCGACGCGGCGCAGAGCTACACGCTCGCCAGCGATGGAGCCGCAAGCTTTACCGTAGCGGCCTCGGGCAGTGCAGGCGGCACCGGCAGCGGCACGGGTTCCAGCGCAGGCAGCGCTGATAAGAATGGTAAGGGCAACAAGGGCAAGGGCTCGGGCGGAAAACTCGCCGACACGGGCGACGGCTCCGGCATTGCCGCCGGGCTCGCCGTTGCCGCCATGGCGACAACGGTCGCCGGCGCGGCGATGCTTGCCAATGACCGCGAAAACGTTGGGGACGACAGCGAATAGGCAAGCCCGCCTTTTAGACACATCGACTCAATTGGGGGGGCGCAGAATACCGTTCTGCGCCCCGATTTTTACCTTAGCCCGAACACCGTTATCGGCTACATCACCATGTTCAGCGCATTCACGAACTCCTGAGCTTGGGAGCGGCTGCTCAGACTAAAGACACAGGCAGTCAACAGCCTGTTACGTAGGAAAACGTCGCGGCCCTTGATCCTGCTGACCCCCGTAATATCCTTAAGATAAACAATCTCGGTGTGCTTGCCACCAAAAGTGCCCTTCTTGAGCACCTCGATGCGGTTAGGGTAGATCTTGACGTCTTTAAACCTACCCGAACCTTTGTCCTGGAACAGCAGCGTGTTGTTGTCCATACGCATCACTCCCGTGGGGTTCGCTAAAACTGTCTCTATGGCCACATTTTAGTCACCGCAAGGCTCCCATGCGAAGGTGCCAGACAGCAAAGCAATTCGTGTCCGCGCGAGGCTTTAAACTAAATGCGATAAAGATGCATTCCACAAGAGGAAAGTGGGGCGACAGTGATGGGCGAACTGGTAAACCGTGGAGAATCGGCAATCGTGCCCGAAGGTTTTTACAAGCAGGTCTCCTCGATTCTCAACGCCGCTCGCGACAAGGCCTATACCGCCGTTAACTTTGCGATGGTTGAGGCATATTGGGAGATCGGCAAGAGTATTGTAGATGAACAGGTCGGAGAGGAGCGCGCAGCATATGGAGAGGCATTGATTGCAGGCCTCTCCAGAAGGCTTACCGCGGATTTCGGAAGAGGCTTTGGCATCGCAAACCTTCGCAATATGCGTCAGTTCTTTCTTGCGTTTCCAATTCGCGACGCACTGCGTAGCGAATTGAGCTGGACTCATTACCGCAGGTTGATGCGCATTTCCGACCCTGATGCTCGCACCTGGTACATGAACGAATGCGCCGATTCTCGTTGGAGCACGCGTCAGCTCGAACGCCAGATCAACACCATGTTCCGCGAGCGCCTACTTGCCAGCAAGGACAAGGAGGCCGTCACCCAGGAAATCCAAAAGAGCGCCCCGGCTCGTCGCCCCGAGGATATCATCCGCGACCCATATGTACTGGAGTTTTTAGGTTTCTCGGACGATACTGCGTTTCGCGAGAGCGATCTAGAGCAGGCGCTCATCACGCATCTTCAGAAGTTCCTGCTGGAGCTTGGCCGTGGTTTCGCTTTCGAGGCGCGCCAAAAGCGCATCACCTTTGATGGGCGCCATTTCTATATTGACCTTGTTTTTTACAACTATCTGATGCGCTGCTTCGTGCTCATCGACCTTAAGACGGACGACCTTACGCATCAGGACCTGGGCCAGATGCAAATGTATGTGAACTACTACACGCGCGAGCTCATGAACGAAGGCGACAATCCGCCCATAGGCATCGTGCTCTGCGCGGACAAAAGCGATTCGATTGTCGAGTACACGCTGCCCGAAGACAACGACCAAGTGTTTGCCGCCAAATACCTGCCGTATCTTCCAAGCAAGGAAGAGCTGGCGCGCGAACTAAGCGCCGAGTACCGCGCCATCAACGAAGCGACTAATGGCGAAACGCAAGGGTAGCAGCACGTTGCGACCGAAGCCACCGCAGCCGTCGCAGGCGCACTCGCGGTTGCGACGCACGCTACGAAACAATACCGGTCATGGACGCCGGCAACGACATTCTAGCCGTGGCTGGCGAGCGTGACCTGACAGGCAAAGACGCGGCCTTCGTCTGATGTGGGTCCATTGGCTGCCACAGAAAAGGGCCGGTTGCAGCCGGCCCTTTAGACGATAATACCTGCGTTGCCCGCGCTTCCGAAGTGTGACTAGCTGAGGAGCGGGTTCCGCGGCACAACCTGATTTTACCCAGTGAGGAGGCTCTTTTGCAGCCGCTCCACTGTTTATTTACATCTGGCACCCTCAAACAATCAGACGGCAGCCCGCACTCCTGAGAGCTGCCCCGCACCCCCGGCCATCACCTTACGGCAACAACCGGTGCTACTCCCCTACTTCCCAAATAGCGCACCCAGCAGACCGCGGCGTTTGGGCTTCTCCTCTCGGTAGGAACCCTCGACGGCGGCTGCAACCTGGCGCGGTTGCTCGCCGCCTCCACGGCGCACGATCTGGTACAGGAAGGGCGATTTAACGTATTTGACCTCGACGGGCGTGGCGTGCACGGTGCTCTCACCGGACAGATGCAGGCTCGGGCTGAGCGGCGCCACGATATGCGTTTCGCGCTTGTCGCTAAACACCACCGCGGCCGCGCGGCCCGTCTGGCCGTTTACGGCAATGCGCACCTGCTCGCCATCGCGGCCGTCTGTCGCCGGACGATCGACAAAGTAGACCGGCACCATCACCAGGCCGTCCTTATGTTTGCGGGCCTTGCGCGCCCACATGCGAATGCTCTTTTTATTGAGCCCCAGTACAGCCTCGGCGTCGTTGCCCGCAACGTCGAGCGCCAACTTATCAATGACCACCTGGTCCTTGGTAGACGCATCGACTGAGACAACGCGAAAGTCACCTTCCTGCATGGCGGGATCGAACGGACCGACCTTGGCAAAGTCCCACGGCTCCAAAATGCCCATGAGGCGAACGTCCAGGTAGTTTGCCCTGGGGTATGCCCAGTCGAGCACCTCGTAGTACACCAAGGCCTCCTTGCTCAGGCCCTTGCCCGGGAAGCTCGCCATCATGCGCAAGTCCGCCAGCGCCATGGGGAAATAGAAGAGCATCATGTCGTTTTGGATCGCGTCTTCCACGTCGTGCCCGGCAAAGGCATCCGGATACTGGCGCACCAGCTGCAGCGCGTTGGCACGTGCCTGCTGCGGCGAGATTTCGCAGGGAATACCCTGCTCCGGCACATACTCTGCACCCACGCCCATGGTCAGACGCTTGCTGAAGGTACCGGGCTTGAGCAGGTCGGCAATGCCGATCTTGTTGCCGCAGGACGGGCACTCAAACACACGCTGCGTTGACTCGCCCTCAAAGGACGCTCCGCAGAAGGGACAAGGAATGCTCACGTGCGTCGCTTCTTGGAACTCCTGCGCCGTGCCGCGGTCCTCCCACAGCAGATGTTCCAGGACCGACTGATTGCGCCAGTGCGAATTGAAGAAATACCAGTCCGGGTCCTCCGGGCGCTCGAGTTGCGACACGTGCGTGAGCTTGAGCAGTCCATCCACTACCGTCAACGGCGTATGGCGAATGCCCAAAGCGCTCTTGGGCTCTCCGGCGTCCGCCTGCCACGGAATGACCGCACCGCAATATGCGCACTCAAAGCTGCGCTTAGCTTGGTGCGAGTACATAGGGCCGCCGCAGTTTTGACATTTAATGGCAAACATCTCGTCCATGGAAACGTCCTCCTTTGCACAGGGGCTGTCGACATTAAGTATGTCGAGCAAACAGGCACATGCCCATACCCATGTGGCCCAAAATGGACCACCCAGGCAGACGAGAAGGCTCGCTCGTTAGCACCGGCAGACTATTGCTGCATTTTCTGAGCATCGGTGCACGGCGCCCCCGCGCGAGCTACACTATCCCCTTAAACATGATTGTGAGGACGACCGCTATGCTATTTGTAAATCGGCTGGTACATACGCTTGTTCCCGGCAGCGAGAGCGAGCCGGTCGATGCATCTTGCCGCACCAACGCGGGCTTTTCCGCAAGCCTCGTCTGCATTGGCCTCAACATCACCCTGTGCTTGGCCAAGGGCATCGCGGGCCTGCTCGCCGGCTCCGTCTCCCTCATCGCCGACGCTTTCAACAACCTCTCCGATGCCTCGAGCAACATCGTGAGTCTGCTCGGGTTCCGCCTTGCCAGCCGCCCGGCAGACGAAGGCCACCCCTATGGCCACGGTCGCTATGAGTACCTAGCCGGCCTGTTCGTCGCCGTCCTGGTTTGCGCCGTCGGCATCAATCTGATCCTCGAGTCGGTCACTAAGATCATCAAGCCTTCCCCCACTGCATATTCGGTGCTCTCCTTAGCCGCCCTCGTCTTGTCCATGCTCGTTAAGCTCTGGATGGCAGCGTTCAACCGCACGCTGGGCGATCGCATCGACTCGGAGACGCTCATCGCCACGGCACAGGACTCCAAAAACGACGTCATCACCTCGGGCTCGGTCTTGGTGGCGGCGCTTATTTCGCAGACGACAGGCTTTGACCTCGATGGCTGGGCAGGCCTGGGTGTGGGCATCTTCATCTGCATCAGCGGCATGGGCCTAGTGCGCGACGCCATCAGCCCGTTGCTGGGGCAAGCGCCCGACCCCAAGCTCGTCCAGGCAATCCGCGACAAGATCATGTCCTATCCGCAGGTCTTGGGTACGCACGACCTCATGGTGCACGACTACGGCCCCGGCCGTCAGTTTGCCAGCGCCCACGTAGAGATGCCCGGCGAGGGCGACGCGTTTGAACACCACGAGATCCTGGACACCATCGAGCACGACATCAAGCGCCAGATGGGCATCGGCATCACGCTGCACTGCGACCCCATCGCCACCACCGGCGACGACCTGCGCGGCTGGGTCAAGCGCGGCGTCATGCAGATCGATCCCGCGCTCTCCATCCACGACCTGCACGAGCACGACGGGTTCGTTTCGTTTGACCTGGTGCGTCCCGACGGCTTTGACATATCCGACGAGGAACTGCTGGAGCTCGTCACGCGCATCGTGCACGAGCGCCGGCCCGACGTCTCGTGCGTCGTCACGTTTGATTCGGGCTTTAGTTCGCCCGAGCGTCCGGCCGAACAGCTTTAGCCCCGCTCCGCTCGTCCGCTAGTTTCCCTGCGCGCCCGAGATGCCGTTTTGCAGGGCGTTCCAGGCATCCGTCGCCATGCCGCCCAAGTTCTGCGCGGTATCGCCCAGGTTTTGTGCCGTGTCGCCCAGCTCTTGCGCCTTGTCTCCCAACTCCTGTGCCTTGTTGCTCAAGTCCTCCAGCGTATTGGAGCTCGAGCTATCGGTACCGCTTTGGCCGCCGGACGAGTTGCCCGAGCTGTTCTTGTGCGTGAGTTGAATTTCGAGGTTGCCGCTGTCGTTATAGTAGGCAGAAGTAACGACCCAGTTGGCATCGACGACGGGCGTTGAGCCATCATCAGTCAGGACCACGGCATTCGAAAGATCGGCGCCGCGCGACTTGAGGATCTTCTTGGCGTTGGACCAGTACTGCCCCGGGATATCGCTCAAATCAACGGTGCTAGACGAGGCGGGCTCGGTTTGCTCGGCAGTGGCATCGGCCGTTGAACTCCCTCGCTTGTTGAGCATGCCCGACACGATGGCAAACACAACCGACAGCGCAAAGAAGATCGCCAGTACGATGAGGATCTTCTTGATCGCGCTCGACGAACGCGACGGCCTCTTCTCCTCGTCCTCGCCATATTGCGGAATCGACTTGGGGTACTCGCGATACGGCTCGCGCGACTCGTAGCGAGGCTGCGCCGTGCGAGGCATATACGTCGTCTGCTGAGGCTGCGGAATGGGATTCTGCGGCAGGTTGTCATAGAGATTCGGCGTCGAGGCAGCATAAGAATCCTGCGGCGCGCAATCAAACGGATCCGGAGCTGCGTTGCCATAGGGGCCTTGCGAAGATGCAGCGTAAGAATCCTGCGCCGTGTCGCCATAGCCCATAACCCGGGTGGGCTCGGCAGAAGGCTGCGTCGCGGCGGGGTCGGTATAACCGGGGTTGGGAACAACGCGGGTCGCATCGGCGCTATCGCCAGCCTGCGCGGAACCGTAGCCGCCCATCACGGTTGTCTTGTCCTGATCCATGCAACGATTCCTTTCCGTCGCGCGTGAGCCTCAAGTTATCCATGCATTCTACCCGCGCAAAAGCCTATGATGGGCAGAGCCCGTCGGTATCTACAAGACATGCGCGAGCCTAAGGATAAAAAACCCCGCCGGGCTTTGTGGGCACGGCGGGGCGGGCTAGCAGCTATGAGCAGCGAGCTTAGAACAGGCCGGTGATGTTGCCGTCGTTGTCGACGTCGATGTTCTCGGCCGCGGGGACCTTGGGCAGGCCCGGCATGGTCAGAACACTGCCAGTCAGTGCGACCACAAAGTGGGCGCCGGCGGAAACCTTGAGCTCACGCACCGTGATGCGGAAGTTCTCGGGAGCGCCCAGGGCCTTGGCGTTGTCGCTAAAGCTGTACTGCGTCTTGGCGACGCACACCGGCAGGTTGCCAAAGCCATTCTCGCGCAGCTCAGCGAGCTGGCGCTTGGCGGCCGGCGTAAAGTCAACGCCGTCGGCGCGGTAGACCTTGGTGGCAACGGCCTCGAGGGCATCAGCGACATCAGCGCCGTCCTCATAGGCAAACTTGAGCTCGCTCGGCTGCTCAATCAGACGCATGACCTCATCGGCAAGCTCGAGCGCGCCCTCGCCGCCCTTGGCCCAGACCTCGGAAAGCTTAACGTTGACGCCGAGCTTCTGGCACTCGGACTCAATGAGCGCGAGCTCGGCCTCGGTGTCCGTCGGGAAGCGGTTGATGGCGACCACGCAGGGCAGACCATATACGTTCTGGATGTTGTCGACGTGACGCAGCAGGTTGGGCATGCCAGCCTTGAGTGCCTCGAGGTTCTCCTCGTTGAGATCGGCCTTGGCGACGCCACCGTTGTACTTCAACGCGCGAGCGGTGGCGACGACCACGACGGCGTTGGGACGAACGCCCGTCATGCGGCACTTGATGTCCAGGAATTTCTCGGCACCCAGGTCGGCACCAAAGCCCGCCTCGGTAATGGCGACATCGCCAAAACGCATAGCCATACGCGTGGCCATGATGGAGTTGCAGCCGTGGGCGATATTGGCGAAGGGACCGCCGTGGACAAACGCGGGCGTGCCCTCGAGCGTCTGCACCAGATTGGGCTTGAGCGCATCCTTGAGCAGTGCGGCCATAGCTCCCTGGGCCTTAAGGTCGCGGGCGCGGACGGGCTCGCCGGCATAGCTATAGCCGACAACGATCTCGCCCAAGCGCTCCTTAAGATCGCTGATGCTCGTGGACAGGCACAGGATCGCCATGACCTCGGAGGCAACGGTGATATCGAAGCCGTCCTCGCGCGGCACGCCCTGGGCCTTACCGCCAATGCCGTCGATGACGTGGCGCAGCTGACGGTCGTTCATATCGACGACGCGCTTCCAAGTGATGCGCTTAACGTCAATACCGAGCTGATTGCCCTGCTGGATGTGGTTATCAAGCATGGCGGCCAGCAGGTTATTGGCGGCACCGATAGCGTGGAAGTCGCCGGTAAAGTGCAGGTTGATATCCTCCATGGGGATGACCTGAGCCCAGCCGCCGCCGGCAGCACCGCCCTTAACGCCAAAGACGGGGCCGAGCGAAGGCTCGCGCAGGGCCACGGCACTCTTGACGCCGCGACGACGCAGGCCATCGGCCAGACCGATGGTCGTGGTGGTCTTGCCCTCGCCCGCGGGCGTTGGGTTGATAGCGGTCACGAGGACGAGCTTGGCCTGGTGATCAGTCGGCTCGTTGAGCAGTGAATAGTCGACCTTAGCCTTGTCGAAGCCGTACGGAATAAGGTGCTTAACGTCGACGCCGGCGTTCTTGGCCACCTCGGTAATAGGCAGCGGCGTGACAGAACGTGCGATTTCGATGTCAGTAGGCATGGGCGGTCCTTTCGTTACCGAATGAGAAAAAGACCAATTCAGCATAGCACGGGCGCGCAATAGTAAAACGCCCATAACCGATGAACGGCGATATGTTTACCCGATGCCCAGCGATAGTCCAACAGCCCGCCAAAACAAAACGCCCTAAACGGTAGGTTCAATCCCCAGGTGCTCAAAGGTGCGGAGGGTTGCCTGACGGCCCTGCGGCGTACGAATCATCAATCCGCACTGCAGCAAATAGGGCTCATAGACATCCTCGAGCGTGCCCGGGTCCTCGCCCACCGCGCTGGCAAGGGTCGTAAGTCCCACGGCGCGACCGGAGAACGTCTTGGCGAGCGTCTCCAAAATGCGAATATCCATCCAGTCCAGACCGAGCTCGTCGATCTCGAAGAACTCGAGCGCCTGGCGACAGATATCGAGCTCGATGGGGCCGTTGCCGCGCACCTGTGCGTAATCGCGCACGCGCTTGAGCAGACGGTTGGCAAGACGTGGCGTGCCGCGCGAACGCGAGCCGATCTCGAGTGCACTGGGATGGTCGATCGTCACGCCCAGGATAGTCGCCGAGCGCGTCACAATCTGCGCGAGCTCCTCGACCGTGTAGTAATCCAGGCGATATGAAATGCCAAAGCGGTCGCGCAACGGGCCGGTCAACATGCCTGAGCGGGTCGTTGCCGCTACCAGCGTAAACTTGGGAATATCCAGGCGAATCGAGCGAGCCGCCGGACCCTTGCCGATCACGATATCGAGGGCAAAGTCCTCCATCGCAGGGTACAGGACCTCCTCGACCGAGCGGTTGAGGCGGTGGATCTCGTCGATAAACAGCACGTCGCCCGGCTGCAAGTTAGTCAGAATGGCCGCCAGGTCGCCCGTGCGCGCGATAGCAGGGCCACTCGTGGTCTTGATCTGAGCGCCCAGCTCGTTGGCGATAACGGTGGCCAGCGTGGTCTTGCCCAGGCCCGGAGGACCCGAGAAAATCACGTGGTCGAGCGTCTCGCCACGGCTCTGTGCCGCTTCGATCAACACGCGCAGGCTCTGCTTGATGTGCTCCTGGCCACAGTAGTCGTCCAGGCGCTGGGGGCGCAAAGTGCGGTCGACATCGAGGTCCTCGGGCGTCAGCTCCGAGCCCACCATGCGCTCACCGTGCGCCATGGATGCCGCCGGCGAGGTGCCGGGCGTCGCCCACAGGTCCTGAGAGTCATCGGCTTCCCACATCACGCATCCATTCCAAGTCGCTTAAGCGCCGCGCCGAGCAGATCCTCGACACGCATATCCTGCCCATCATACCCGCTCAGGGCAACATCGGTCTCCTGCGGGCTAAAGCCCATGGAAAGGAGCGCCGCGCGGGCATCGTCGATCGCCGAGGGAGCGGCGGCGGGGACCGGCATCGCAACCTGGCCGGGAATCACGTCGACCGGCACAAAGCCCTTGTCCTTGGCAAAGGTGCTCTTGAGTTCCAGGATCAGGCGCTGAGCTGTCTTTTTGCCCACACCGGGTACCTTGGCCATGCCCTTGTCGTCCTCGGCCATCACCAGCGAATACAGCTGCCCCACGGTATAGGTGGAAAGCACGGCGAGCGCCAAGCGCGGGCCAACGCCCGAAACGGACACGAGCCGGTCGAACATCGTGCGCTCATCCTTTGAGGAAAAACCGAAAAGTGTCATGGCGTCCTCGCGCACCTGCATACGCGTGTAGAGGCGGACCTCGCCGCCGGGCGTCGGCAACGTGGCCGCAGTGCTGCCCGAGATGCCGAGCTCAAAGCCAACGCCCGACACATCGACGACGGCCGAGCTCATCGTGGCCTCGACAAGCGTTCCGTGGAGCTGGGAAATCATCAGTATCCGGTTCCTCTCTGTTGATAGAACTCGCCACCGGTGAGTGCGCGGGTGCGGCTGAGGTTTACGTGGCAGATGGCGCAGGCCAGGGCATCGGCGGCATGGTCGGGATGCGGGTCGTGGTCGAGCTGTGTTAGCGTGCGTACCATGTAGGCGACCTGCCGCTTGTCCGCGGCGCCGGTGCCCACCACAGCCTGTTTGATCTGCATGGGCGTGTACTCGCCAATCTCGAGCGCGCACTCCGAAAGCGCCACGAGCGCGGCACCGCGGGCATGCGCCGTGGGGATGGCCGAACGAACGTTGGCGCCAAAGTAGATGCTCTCGACAGCAGCCGTGTCGGGTCGATAACGCTCGACGACATCCTTAAGGTCACGGGCGATATGCGACAGGCGCACCGCGAGCGGGCTGCCCGCGCTGGTCTCGATGCAACCGTAGGCACGGCAGCGAACCTCGCCACGCCGCTCCTCGATAATCCCCCAACCCGTATGGGCCAAACCGGGGTCAATGCCCAAGATAACCAAGCCAACCTCCCCTCGTCACCAGCACAGCACAAGGCAAGGCCCCGCGCATCATTCACGAACGTCTGTTCTAGAATAACACAACGGGGTCAAGATGCTTAGTTAAAGTATCGGGGTTGGCAGCGAATCCCATCCCCAGTTTAGTTCTGCGAGAAGAATGGGAACTGTCGGGGATCAACCGGCGGATGCGGCATCGGACCACCCTGAGGCCCACCCTGCGGTCCGCCCTGGCCGCCCATCATCTTATCGATGGCGTCCTGAACCTCGCCCTCGAACTTTTTCATTCCCTCATGCAAACGACGCTGACCGTCCTCAGAGCGCAGCTCCTCCATCTGCTCGGGCGAAATACCCAGTAGCTCGCCCAGCACGCCCATCATCTCGTTTCGCACGCGCTCGCTCGTATCCTCGTCAGCAAAACGGCGCACCTCGGCGCGCGCCAGCGAATCGACCGTCATACGCTCCTTGCCGTTAAGCCCCAGGTCGGACCACGCGAGCATATACGGCCAGGCACGCTCGGCAAACGAACGGGCCGAGACGATCGGCGCCATCGGCAACATGCGGCGGGCAGTCTCACCCTGTCGAACGAGCATCAGCAGCAGCGAGCAAGCCTCAGGCTTGCCAGCGGCCATCGGGATGTCGTCGAAAGCTCGATTGCGGTCCACGTGCGCCTCGAGCGCGCCATCGACCTCACCCGGCTCAAGCCCGCCGAGCAGCTGTGCCGCGCGGTCGAGCATATCGACCGGACCGTCGAGCGTCGAGAGCGCCTGCGCCAGCACTCGCTCCATACAATCTTCCACCGCGTTGAGCGTCACGAGCTCTTGGGGCACCACGGCAGACGTGCGGTTGCGCACACGCGCCACAAACTCAAGCGTCGACAGGTACACATCGCCAAAGGGCGCAAAGTCGCCCTGGTAGCCGCCGCAAAGCGCCGGCGCCGCCAGCGCGTACTCGGTTTTGGACAGCGGGCTCAGCGCCATCGCACCCAGCTCGAGCGCCGTGTCCTCCAGCATGAGGCCCAGCGTGCGCGAGCGCAGACGCTCGGCATCGCCCGCCGACACGTCGCGATCGAGCACACGCGCCGCATCCGGTGCATCGCGCTCGACGGTGCGAATGTGCAAACGCTCGGCGATGGCGCGGACGGCGGCGCAGCGGGCAGCCTCGGCCTCTTCCTGCGCCGGCGTAAAGATACGGTTGCGCCCCAGCACCAGGCCAATCACGTTGCGCGGGCCCAGAGCGTCGACGGCCAGCGCCGCCAGCAGGGACGACGGCAAGTCACCCTCGAGTGCCACCACAGCACGCGACGCACCGTGGGCTCGGGCGTTGTCGCGCACGGCGAGCACCAGCGCCCGCCACAGCCACTCCTCGGAACGAAACTCGGGCAGCTCGTGGTCTTCCAAGGCATCGAGCATCACGCCGCGTTGAATCTCCTGAACCAGCAGGCTCTCCTCAAAACACGGCGCTTGGGCCACCACGCGGCCGCAGTCGTCGAGTACAAACGACCCGCCGGTATACACCGACTCGTCATAGGCACCGACCGGCGCCATGCAGGCAAACCACACGCTGCGCTTGGATGCGATCTTACGGTAGGCGCCGCTGCGAACGGCGGCAATGGCGGCAGTCTCGCGGTCGGTCATGTCAAACGCGTTGAATTGGAAATACGCAATGAGGTCAACGCCGGTCGGCAGCATCTCGAGCTCGCGATCCAGGTCAAAGATTACGGCGATGCGCACGCCGTCCACGTCGAACACCGGCGGCGCCCAACGGGTGTCGTTGCTCTCGCCACGCTGCAGGGCAATGCTCGAACGCGCCGGCACCACATGACCGTCCTTGAGCATCATGTAGTCGAGCAGCGGCTGGCCCTCAAACGAAACCGCCGCGGGCACGATGCAGATCATGTCAAGCTCCTGGATACGCTCGGCGACACCAGTCAAACCGGCAAGCACGTCGTGCTCAAAGTCGGCAGCGCCCACCAGGCCACCGGGCATGGCGCCCATAAAGAGCGGAGCCGGAACGCACAGCACGCGCGCCCCGCGCTCGTGGGCCAGACGAGCCTGGTCCTCGATGCGGCCGCAAATGCCCTCAATATCACCCAGGCGCATATCGATCTGTGCAAGCGCGAGCTTCATGGCCCAGCCCTTTCCGTCGTAAACCATCGAAATCGTAGTAAAAGCGCCGGCCGCATAATGCAGCCGGCGCTTGCATGTGCATATGCTAGCTATGATACCCCGAGCGGGGGCGCGCTCCTAGAATGTCGCGGACCACAGCCCGTGCAGGTTGCAGTAGGCATAGACGGTACCGGTCTTGGAGCCGCCCGCAAAAAACGTCGCGGGTTTCATGCCGGGCTCAAGGTAATGGACCTCTAAGCGGCCCTCGGCCTCAAGGGCGATCCACTCAATGTAGTGCTCGGGCAGGCTGGGGTGCTCGACCGAGCCAACGCGTGCGCGAATCACGTGACCGTCGCGCTCGGTCTCGACAACAGGCACGTGTTTCTCGTGCGCCGCGTCCTCAGTGTTTGCGGTCAGTTCCGTGCAACCGGCAGGGGTCGCAACGCCGTCGTCAAGGGCAGCGATGAGCTTACCGTCGGGGTCCTTAAAGAATTTCGCCATGATGTTCTCCTTTGCTGATGTGCCAATGTTCTTGATGGTTCTTATGCCCAAAGGCAGACAAACCATCCACGGCATTGCAAATGAACACATAACGGATCAGGCAAGCGGTCGGGCCAAAATGCGTCGACCGTCCTGCCCATTCCAGCAGTCCCACCCCGCGCGCGGCTAGCGCCCGTCGCCGCCGAGCAGCGCCAGAACATCCTCGCGGGTAAACAGCGCCGACGAGATGCCGTCGCCGCCGAGCACGCTGTTGACCAGGTCGCGCTTGGACTCCTGCATCTGCATAATGCGTTCCTCAATCGTGTCCTTGGCGATGAGCTTGTACACGGTCACGGTATGTTGCTGGCCAATACGATGCGCACGGTCGGTCGCTTGGTCCTGCGCCGCCACGTTCCACCACGGGTCGTAGTGGATGACCACGTCGGCCGCCGTCAGGTTAAGGCCCACACCGCCCGCCTTGAGCGAGATCAAAAAGACCGGCACCTCGCCCGCCTGGAACTGTGCGACCATCTTGGCGCGGCTCTCTTTAGACGATGCGCCCGTGAGCTTGAGGAAGGCGATATCCTCCTTGGCCAGGCGCTTGCCAATGATATCGAGCATGCCCGTAAACTGGCTGAACAACAGGATGCGATGACCACCGTCGAGTGCGCCGTGCACGAGCTCCATGCACGTATCGAGTTTGGCGCTCCCCGCCTTGTAATCCTCGTAGTGTAGACGCGGGTCGCAGCAGATCTGGCGCAGCTTGGTGAGCTCGGCGAGTACCTTGAGCTTGTCTTTCTTAAACTCGGATGCCTCGCGGTGCTGCACTTGCTGGGCAATGCGGTCCTGGTTTGCCAGGTAAAGCTTGCGCTGCTCACCGGCGAGCTGAGCCACGACAGTGTCCTCGATCTTTTCGGGCAGATCGGCCACCACGTCTTCCTTGACACGGCGCAGCACAAACGGCGACACGAGTGCCTGCAGGCGAGCGGCGCTGTCGCCCTCGGAGTGCTCGACCGGACTTTCGAAGCGCTTTGCAAACGATTCACGCGTGCCCAGCAGGCCCGGCATCAAAAAGTCGAAGATGCTCCAGAGCTCGGATAGGCGGTTTTCGATGGGCGTGCCCGTCAGAGCAAAGCGCACGCCGGCAGGCAGGCGCTTGGCGGCGCGAGCCACCTGGGTGAGCGGGTTTTTAATGTACTGGGCCTCATCGAGCACCACACGGGCAAAGTTCTGCTCGACGTACTCGTCGATATCGCGCCGCATAAGGTCATACGACGTCACGACCACGTTATGCTCAGCCACGCCGGCAATCTGCACGCGGCGCTGCGCCTTGGCGCCCACGATTGCGCAAACATCGAGCGAGGGCGCAAAGCGCTCCAGCTCGGCAGTCCAGTTGTACACGAGCGAGGCCGGGCATACCACGAGCGTGGGCTTGATGTCCCCCGCCTCCACGCGCGCCAGGACATGCGCGATCATCTGGAGTGTTTTGCCCAGGCCCATGTCGTCGGCCAAGATGCCACCAAGGCCCAGGTGTTCGAGCGAGCCGAGCCACTGGTATCCGTCGACCTGGTAGCCACGCAGCGTGGCCTTGAGCGAGGCAGGTACCGTAAAGTCCATCTTGCCGAGCGTGTCCAGGCGCTCGACGGTACGGCGGAACGCAGCGTCGCGATCGGCCTCAAGCGCCGGCGTGCGCGCAAGCATGCTGTCGACGAACAGGGTACTCGACGCGGGAAGCGACACGCCGTCGAGCAGGTCGACAGCATCGACCCCCAGATCCTCGGCAAGGCCAAACGCGGCGCGCGCCCCCTCATCCAGGCGAATGATATCGCCCGACGTGAGACGCGCAAACGTCTGGTGACGCTTGTAGGAGTCGAGGTAGATGGCAAGGTCCGCAGCCGAAAGCCCGCTCGCGCCCAGCTCGACATCGAGCAAGTTACTCTTGACGGTGGCGCGCACCGAGAGCTTGGGCGCAGGGCGGACCGAAATCTGGCGCAGGCGGTCGCTGAGCATGACCTCTCCAAGCTCGGACAGGGCAGACAGGCCCTCGGTCAGCAAGTGGAACAGGCTCTCGTCATCGCGCTCCTCAAACGCCAGACCGCCCTCGTAAAAGTCGAAATACAGGGCCGCCGTGTCCATAACGCGAAACTCCGCCACCTCGTCGCGGGGCGGCACGCCCGGGCGCCGCTCTTCGAAGGGACTACCCGGAGCGCCCAGGCTAAAGAGATCTGCCGACCAATCGCCGTAGGTAACCGTAATTTTGCAGGTCACGAGCCCATCATCGACGCCGATTGCCATAGCAAAGCTCGGATCGGGTGCCACGGTATCGAGCGCGGCGGGCGCGGTGAGGTCGGTGTAGTCGCGCAAAATGGGCAGCGCCATACGACAGAACTCCCCCACCTGGTCGGCAGCGATATGGACCGGCGTGCGACAGGGCAGCAAACGCGATAGAAACGGCGCCGCATGCTGGGCAAACGCCACATCGGCGCGGCGCGCACGGCGGGTGTCGACCAGATAGGCAACGTCGCCCGAAGCAAAGCAGTATGCATCGGCCGGCAGGCGCAGATCGTAGCTGCCGCCAGCCGCCGGCGCGATTTTGGCGGCAAGGAGCGGTGGGCGCTTAGACAGAACCTCGTCCTCCCCTTCCGGAGGCATCTCAACCGCCACGTCATAGGTGCGATGCGTCGTCGTCCCCCGCGACCAAGCGGGCTCAAAGGAGATGGTCTGGCCGCGCAGCAGGTCCAGCACATATACGATGCTATGCTCGGACAGCGGCAACTGACGCTCGACGACAAAACCGCTGCGGGCAAAGTCGTACGACGCCGAACGCGAGCTTGTGATGTCATCGAGATAGACAACTGTCGTCACAACAAGGTTGAGCAGCTTTGTCGACACGTCTTCGAAAACTTCGGGCGTATGGACAAACGTGAGCTTCTTGCCGTACGAGAAGGTGCCGCCGCGCACATAGGCATCGGCCATGCCGTCGATGTCCTTGACCACGTAGGAGACCGATCCACAGCGAATGCGAAGCTCGAGCGCCCAGCTAAAGCGGTCGGCAAACAGTGGATTGTAGTACGGCACCAGCGAGGGCTCCAACACCGCCTTGGGGGCATCGGGATCCACACTGCCGGCGAGCTTGCGGCGCATGCTCGCCAGCTCATCCATGCGCGCGTCCGAAAGATCGGAGAGCGCTGCCATGAGGCTGGGACTCGTGGGAACGGGCGCCGGAAAGGGAAAGTTGGGATTGACGGCCGGCGCTTTGGGCGCGGTGCGCGCAGGCTGTTTCGGCTGCGCCGTAAACGTGCGGACCGGCGTGCGCAAACCTTCGACGGGCTCGGCGCCGCTGGCATCCAAATACGCCAGAGCCGTGGCAATAGCGTGCTTGCACATACCGGGGTAACGATAGGCGGCGGGGCAATCGCAGTCGTAATCGATCACCTCGTGCTCGTCCATGTCGAGCGCCACGTGCGTCTTGTACAGGTCGCCGCGCGAGCCGCGCACCGAGCCCTCAACCGTCACGTTTTTGGAGAAGCGCGAGCCGCTGTCCTCGATCGACAGAACGGCGCCGTTGAGCATGAGCGAACGCCCCTTCATAAAGGTTCCTCTCAACGCCGCCTCTTTGCGAAGCGCCTGCACAAACGTCCCCTGCGCCATCACTTCCTCCAATCTCACCCGGGGTAGCTTAGATAACCGTCACGCGGCCTTGGTTGCCGACGATGGCCTTTGCCTCTGCCAGCAGCGGAATCGAGCGTGCATTGACCTTGGCCGGCACCTCAGCGCGCAGCACGCGCCCGTCGACTTGCTCAATAAAGATCTCCACGCGGTCGCCGCCCGGGTTGGTGGTGAGCACCGTGGCCAGGCGCGCCATATTGCCCTGGCTAAAGCGGCTGTTGGGCACCATGACCTCAAAGACCTTGGGCTTGTTTTTCTCCTCGCTAAGCTCCAGCGGCACAATCTCCTGCGCGATGATCTGGTCGCCGCGGTCCGAGCGCTCGAGCTTGCCCTTAATGCGCACAAACGCGTCGGACAGCTGCGCGCCGGTCTCGGGATCGACCTCGCCGTACAGATACCCCTCGGCCTCCTTGTAGGTCTTGGGGAACACCACGACCGTGGCCTCGCCTTCCATGTCCTCGAGCTGCACGATGCCCATGGGGTCGCCGTTTTTGGTCACGCGCTTGGACACGCTCGAGACCATGCCGGCCCACCACAGCGCCTTGCCCTCGGGAATCTCCTGGTTGATGGTACCGCCCGTGGGGTTTTGCACCTCATAGCCGGTGTCGATCTGCGAGAACGAGAAGTCGCGCGCTTTGCTAAGTGCATACTCAAACGGGCGCAGCGGGTGGTCCGAGACATAGATGCCCAGAACCTCTTTCTCCTGGCTCAGCTTAAGGTGGCGGTCCCACTCCTGGCCATCCGGATCGGGCACGCTCACCTCAAAGCCCGAGCCCTCAACGTCGCCAAACATATCGAAGAACGACGTCTGGCCGCTCGCGCGATCCTTCTGGCGCTTTACTGCGGCATCGATGATGTTCTCGGGGTTGTTCTTGTCCACAAAGTGCATCATCTGGCGACGCGGATACCCCGTGGAGTCGAAGGCGCCTGCCTTGATGAGCGATTCGATCACGCGGCGGTTTGCCTGGCTCGAGTCCACGCGCTCGACAAAGTCGTGCAGCGTCTTAAACGGACCGCCCGCCTCGCGCTCGGCGATAATCGCCTGCGCCACGCCGGTGCCCACGCCGCGGATGCCGGCCAGACCAAAGCGCACGCCCTCCTTGGTAGCCGTGAACTCGGTACCGGACTCGTTGACATCTGGCGAAAGCACGGGGATGCCGTCGTGACGGCATGCCGAGACGTAGTGCACGATCTTGTCGGTCTTACCCGTATAGGACGTCAGAACGGCCGCCATGTACTCGTGCGGATAGTGCGCCTTGAGCCACGCCGTCTGCATAACCAGGATGGCGTAGCCGGCGGAGTGCGACTTGTTGAAGGCGTAGGATGCGAACTCGAGAACATCGTCCCAAATCTTCTGGGCGACCTCGCGCGTGTAGTTGTTCTTGATAGCGCCGTTCATCCAGTGGTCGTAGGTGGTCTCGTCCGAGCCATCCTCCCAGTGGAGCACCGTCGACGTGAGCAGCTTAATCTTTTTCTTAGCCACGGGCTTACGGATACGCGAGTCCGATTCGCCCTTGGAGAAGCCGCACATCTCGACGGAGATGAGCATAACCTGCTCCTGGTAGACCATGGTGCCGTAGGTTTCGCCCAGGATGTCGTCCAGGCGGTCGTCGTAGGAGACGGCCGGCTCCTTGCCGTTCATACGGTTGATGTAGGACGAGACCATGCCGGCGCCCAGCGGGCCCGGGCGGTACAGAGCGATCAATGCCACGACGTGCTTGTACTCGGTGGGCTTCATGTTCTTGATCGTGGCCGTCATGCCGGCGGACTCGACCTGGAAGACGCCGGCGGTGTGGCCGGAGCCCATGAGTTTAAAGATCTCGGGATCGTCAAAGGGAATCTCTTCCTCTTTGATGTCGATGCCGAAGTTCTTTTTGATGTTTGCCTTGGCCTTGGAGATAACCGTCAGCGTACGCAGGCCCAAGAAGTCCATCTTGAGCAGGCCCATGTCGGCAACGGTATGGCCCTCGTACTGGGTAATCTCGACGCCGCCCTTGGTGTCGAGCTTGGTGGGCACGTGCTCGTTGACGGGGTCGCGGCAGATCAGAACGGCGCACGCGTGCACGCCCTCGCCACGGGTGAGACCCTCGATCGAGAGCGCCGTGTCGATGATGCGGCGGGCGTCGTCGTCCTTTTTATAGGCCTCGGCAAAATCGGGGTTAAACAGATCCTCTTTGCCGGGCTGCTTGTCGAGCACCTGCTTGAGCTTGACCTTGGGGTCGCTCGAGACCATCTTGGACAGGCGCTGACCCATGTAGACCGGGTAGTCCAAGACGCGCGCGGCGTCGTTGATGGCCTGCTTGGCCTTGATGGTCGAGTAGGTGATGACGTGGGTGACCTTCTCGGGGCCGTAGAGCTGACGAACGTGCTCCACGACCTCGAGGCGCCGCTCATCGTCGAAGTCCATATCGATATCGGGCATCTCGGTACGCTGCGGGGACAGGAACCTCTCGAACATCAGGCCGTTCTCGAGCGGGTCGAACGCGGTGATGTTCATGGCGTAGGCGACGATAGCGCCGGCGGCCGAGCCACGGCCGGGGCCGACGCCGATGCCGTTGTCCTTGGCCCATTGCACGTACTCGGCAACGATCAAAAAGTAGGCGGCAAAACCCTTGTCGCAAATGACCTTGTATTCGTACTCAAAGCGCTCTTTGATGTTGACGCCGCCGATCTCGCGCGTGGCCCAGTCGTCGCCGTAGTGCTGGCGCAGGCCCTTCTCGCACTCGCGGCGGAACTGGCTCTCGTGCGTCTCGCCGGGGTCGAGCAACGGGAAGCGCGGCAGGATGATGGAGTCCCAGTCGAGCTCCACGTAGCACTTGTCGGCGATCTCGAGCGTGTTGTCGCAGGCCTCGGGGCAATACGGGAACATTGCCCGCATCTCCTCCTCGGTCTTCATGTAAAACTCCGAGCCGGTCATGCGCATGCGGTTGGGGTCATCGACCTTGGCGTTCATGCCAATGCACATGATGACGTCCTGCACGGGCGCATCCTCGCGGCGCAGGTAGTGGAAGTCGTTGGTGGCGATGACCTTGACGCCCACCTGCTTGGCGATATCGATGAGCGTGCGGTCCATCTGCTCGTCGGTCAGGCCGTTGTCGGTGGTAATACCGTGTTCCTGGATCTCGATGTAGAAGTCGCCGGGATCGAAGGTGTCGCGGAAGGTCTCGGCCCACTTGATGGCGCCTTCCATGTCACCGCGGTCGATGTATTTGGGGATGATGCCGGCGATACAGGCACTCGTGCAGATCATGCCCTTGGCATGGCGGCGCAGGTTGTCGAGCGTCACGCGCGGCTTGTAGTAAAAGCCCTGTACGGCGGCCTCGGAGACCGTCTGCATCAGGTTGACGTAGCCCTCCTGGTCCTTGGCCAGAAGGATCATGTGGTAGAGCTCGGGCTTATGGTCGCGGGCGAGCGTCTCGTCCGGCGTAAAGTAAACCTCGCAGCCAAAGATGGGCTTGATGACCAGGGGCGGCTTGAGCTCGTCGATGTTGCCCTTCTCGTCCCACATGGCCATGTCCTTCACATACTGGGCATGCTCGCGCGGGTTTTCCTCGGGATCGGGCTCCACCAGCTCGTCGCGGCGATCCTTTTCCAAGAAGGCCTTGTCGTGGCTCCAGGTTTTGTACTCGGGCGTGTTGTGGTTAACGGCGTCACAGGCCAGCGCCAGATCGGGCACGCCATACATGTAGCCGTGGTCGGTAATGGCCACGGCGGGCATGCCCAGCTCAACGGCACGGTTGACCATATCCTGGATACGGGTTGCGCCGTCGAGCATGGAAAAGACAGTGTGGTTGTGCAGATGGACGAATGCCATGTGATGAGCTCCGATGCGGGTTCGTGTTCTGACTGAACGATTTTACCCCACGGCACGGACAGCACCCGAACCTAGCCAAACCCACACGGGTAGTCAATTTGGGACCTTCAAAAAGGGGAATGAGGGCATCCAGATATATCGAGTATTACTGGAACCCCGGCGATGCGCGGAATGATTTGTGACGAATAGTCATGTCCATCAAGAAGGCTCGACGCTTCGGATAGCTCGTCAATCGATATATCAATTCTTGGAGACCTGTATTCCTACCATTTTTAATGAAACAACGGCGGTAATTGTTATCGCGATTGCACCAATAATACCGAGCGCTATCTGAATGGGATATAACCCCAACACATGTCCAAATATGGAGAAAAACATTGCGGAAAAGAGAGCCCTTACCAGAGACGCGACGGAAAGGATCGTCGCGCGGAGATCGTCCGCTATCGCGTCTTGGATTAAGTTTTCCGAAGTGATGTACACCACTTCTGGGAGAAAACAAAGCACCATGCTAAGGCCAAACAAACACAGCGGATTTGAAGCGAACCACGGAAGAATCATGAAAAGGCCAGCCTCGATTAGCATCGAGCCGAGCATGGTATTTCTTTTCCCGAAACGCGATGAGAAGAAATCTGCTGCAATGTAGGCCATCGCATTTACTGCATAGGATGCACCGAAAAAGATTCCTATTATGGAGACGGGAGCATCAAATGCGTCGAATAGCAACTGATTCAAGTTGTAATAACTCCCATAGAATCCATCGAGCATGCTTGTGCCGATTAGAAGAAGCAATACCGCAAAAGCGGATTCTCCAACACGCCAGGTTTCGCGTCTGAACATCTTGGCCGCGTCAAACCTTCCCTTTTCAGAGCTTTCAGAACGGGTCGCTTCCGTCCTCTCAATGGGATACAGAAGGAAAAGCTGCAGGAGATAGAAAACGGAGACACATACGTAGAGGGCGCTCCAAGATACTTGGGCAATGAAAGATCCGAGCACAATCGCCATTCCCGTAGCGATTGATTGCGCGGCAAGCAGCCGAGCGTTGATGGTGAGGAAACGCTCTCCTTGACCGGCATTCCGGGCAATTTCATATAAAAGTGCTTGTTCGGATCCCGATTGAAGGGAGTAGGCGAGTGCCTCAACAAGGGAAAGCACGACAAGAAAGGGACCTGAGAGCAACAGCATGCCAGCCGTATGGAAGAAAAGCAGCAGCACGCCCACTTGAATCGAAAACTTCTTTCCAAAGAAATCGCCTATCAGCCCTGTTGGCAGCTCGAGGACGACCGTTGCAATGTTAAACAGGGCTTGATAAAGCGCGATTTCCGTGACAGACATTCCTTTCTCCGCAAGGAAAAGTAGAAACACTCCCCGATTTAAAACAAATCCCGCGAGAACGAAAAAGACGGAATAGATGTGCAGTTGCGTAGCGGCATTCTTATTCATTTGGCACTTCCATCAACTAATTTTGTCGGGCCGCTCGCTACTGACTCGAAGCCTGAAGTGTTCACAGCTGATGTGAAGAGTGGTAAAGCTTTTGCACAGGGTATCAATGGAATACATCCGAAGCGTTTTCGGCAGTATCATCGGCGAAGGCGGGATTAGCCTTTACGCGGCGCTCACCCTCGATGTATTTGACGATTTGATCAATCGTCTGGTTGGCGTGGCTCTTGAGCTTTCGCTCATAGAAGAAGAGGCCAAGCTTGCCGCGCGTGCCAGACGTGTTGCCACCCACACCCTGAAAATCCTCGGTATAGGTGAGCTCGCAGGCACCATCGCCAGCAGGTGCAGCCTCATAGCGCATGGTATTGATGCCCGCCGCATACTGAAAACGGACCTCATAGAGGCACGGGTAGTCAAAGTGCTTGATCTTAACCTTGATCGCCGTGCCCTTGGCCTTGCCTTTTGCGGACTGGGCGCGCTTCTCGTACTTATAGCCGTTGAGCTTGTTGCGGCTGGGACGCTTGCCCGTGGCGTTCTCGATATCCTGCATGATGAACCCCGCCAGAGCGTCAAAAAGCTCCTCCGGCGTCACCTTAAGCATTTTGGTGAGCTGCATGATGGCTCCTTATTCGTTTGAACCGTTCGAGTCATTGTACCGCCCCAGGCTCTCCCATGCGTTGCGGTGAAATGCGGACTGTTTGGCGGCTTTTTTGGCCAAAACAGTCCGTATTCCACCGCAAGTTATCTGAGGGCTAGAAGTTGTAGGTGACCACTTGAGGTTCGGCAGGTTTGACGAAGAGGGTCGGATCGGCCTGTTCCACGCGAACGAACTTGACCGTCACCGTCTCAACGCCCGCCTTGTGCAACACGTCGGCGTAGACGCGCGCCTGCAGGGCGTGTTTCTCGAGCAGCTGGCCCGGCGTCTCGTCCGGCGTGCCGCCCGTCTTGTAGTCGATGACCAGTGCGCGCGACGGATCGGCCGGGTCGGTGGCCAGTGCATCGATGGCGCCCTCGGCATAGGCACCGTAGCGGGCAATGTCCTTGTCCTCGCAGCCCAGCGAGAAGAACGGCACTTCGGCACGGATGCACGGCCACGCGAGCAGCTCGGCACGAACCGACGACTTGAGCCAGCGATCCAGGGCGGCATCGAAGCGCTGGCGCTGCTCCGGCGTCAGGTGCCACAGGCGAGCCAGGGCGTCGGCACGCTCAGCGGGCAGCGCATCGGCACCCATCTCGATGAGCCACTGGCAGGCGGCATGGAACGCCGAGCCCAGCGCCATGGGATTGCCGGCGGGCTCGACAGCAGCCACGTCCGCATCCGTCATCTCCGAGCCATCCGACTCCGCATCATCGCCAGCCTCGTCCATGGGCACGCGCGTCTCGGCGGCACGGTCCTCGGCCTCGGCATGCAGCGCCGCGGCAATCGACGAATAGCTGTACGAATCACGCACCGGAAACGGACAGATGCCCATGCGCACGCCCGCCGCCTGGGGATATGCCAGCTCCAATGCATCGGGCGACGGGTCGGCGGGGCCGGGCGCGACCGGGCGATCGGCGGCGGTATCGGCACCCTCCGCCTCCGCATCACCGCGAACGAGCCTGCCCTCGGCATCCAGCGAAGCGTTGGCCTCAAACGCCTGCTCGCCAAATGTAAAGTCCGAAAGCGAAATGAGCTCGTAGTCGCCCGGCTGGGAGTTGTCGAACACCAGGCGGTCGGCATCGAGCTGCGGCATGTCCAGAGCGTCGGTCGGCAAAATACGGCGCAGCACGTCGTAGGTCAGATCGGTCTCGACGTCGAAGGTCGGCGCCGTCACCTTGCCACGGCTCACGCCGGCATCCATCGCCAAGATCACCAGCTCGCGCGCACGCGTCATGGCGACATAGAGCAAGCGGGCCCGCTCCTCGAGCGAAAGCCGCAGGTCGTCGTTGCGCAGGCGAGCAAATGCCTCGGCGGGAGAACCCGTCGCACAGACGTCCTCCATGAGCTCCGGCGGCAGCCACAGCGACGTGCCCTTGCCCTTAAACGCATGCTCAAACTGCTTTTTGACGTCGTCGCCCTTCACAAAGGTTCCGTCGGCGAGCTTAACGCCGTCGAAGCGTGCCGGCAGTGCCACGACCTGTGCTCCGCCCTCGACGCGACCCATCTGTGCCGCACCCGAGGACTTACGCACGCCAAAGCACTCGGCGACCGCCACGACCGGATATTCCAGACCCTTGGAGGCATGAACCGTCATGATGCGCACCGCGCCGTCGCCCTCCTCGTTGAGGGCACCCGGAGCCTCCTTGCCCGCCAAGAAGCGGTCGAAGGCCAGCGCGATGGAACGCGGCGAGTTGCCGAACTCGGCCTCCTCCTCGGCCACGGCGTCGAGTGCCTTGAGCACGTTGGCGGCAATGGCCTTGCCCTCGGGACCACGCTGTGCCAGACGTACAAACCAGCCGGAGGCGTTGACCACGTCGTGCGCGATGGCGGCGAACGAATCGCGGCCCACGCGACGAAGCGCATACCGCAGCACCTCGCGGGCGCGCGTCACGAGCGGCAAGTCTTGCAAACCCGGCACATCGGAATCGCTCATGATACCCACGTCGATATTCCGGCGCGAGGTCTCCCCCGTCTCGCTATCGAGCTTGGTCGCCAGCGCCAGGAACTCCTGGACGCCGAGTGCAAACATCGGCGAGGCGAGCAGCGGCATAAGGCCCTGCGCCGTATCGGCCGGATTGGCGAGCGCACAAACCAGGGCGCGCACCGTCTGCACCTCGGCTGCTTGGGCAAAGACCGAGCCGCCCGCGATGACGCAGTCGAGCCCCTGGTCGCGGAAGGCCTGGGCGTAGACGTCGGCGTTGGTCATGCGGCCCAGCAGCAGCACCATGCCGCCCTGGGGCTGGCCGGCATCGGCAAGCGCGCGAAAGCGCTCGGCGATCGCACGGGCCTTGGCCTGCGTGCGCTCCTGTGTACTGCCGCCGGCAACAAAGAGGGCCTGGCGACGCGAGGCGTCTGCCACCAGCGTGTCCTTGCGGCCGTCGCTCGCTTCAAGATCCAAAAAGCCCTGCATCAGGCCGCCGTCATCGCCGTCGAAGACGCGTGCCACGTAACGCAGCACCTCGTCATGGCTGCGGAAGTTGCGCACGAGCTTGACGAGTTCGCCGGCAGGGGCGTCGGCCACGGCAGTCGCCTCGGGCGCGGCAGACGAGCCCACCTTGCGCTCCTGACGACGGAACACCTCGACCTCGGCGCCACGGAAGCGATAGATGGACTGCTGCGCATCGCCCACGGTGCACAGTGCGCGCTCCCCCGCACCCGTCAGGTAGCGTATCAGATCGACCTGCATCTGGTCGGTATCCTGAAACTCATCGATCATGACCATCTTAAAGCGGCCCTCGTACGCAGCACGGATGGCCGGGTAATCGCGCAGGGCCTCGTAGGCCATACGCAGCAGGTCGTTATTATCGAGGGCGGACTGGGCAGCCTTCAATGCGCGATACTCGGCCTCGACGGAACGGGCTAGGCCCACCAGCGCATCGAGCGCCGGGCCACCGCAGGCAAGCACGATATTGATAAACGCATCGGCGGCCTCGGCCTTGAGCAGCTCGACCTGCTCCTTGGGGAATGCCTTGCTCGCGCGCGGCATGGTGCACGACATCATGAGTCGCGCCGCATCCTCCATGGTTTTGCCACTCGCCTCAAACGCGTCGATGGCATCGAGCGCCGTCTGTGCCTTCTCGGTCGCGGCCTTGCTTGCGCCCAGCGCCGCGCGATAGGCATCGGCGAGTGCCGAGGTATCGGCCTGGCCGCGCGCCACGCGCGCGTCGTCCATACCGCCCGGCAACTGGCTCGACAGCTCCAGCAGGTCGCGCACCAGACCCTTGATGGTCGTACCGCCGCCAAAGGAACCGCCCTCGCCCGCCATGGGATACCAGGCATAGAGGGCCTTGAGCGATGCCGCGAGCTCGGGGGCGGCATCGGGTGCCGTCGCGCGACCCAGCACATGCTCAACAGCCTGGTCCATGAGCTCGTCGGTATCGGTGAGCACCGTGAACTCGGGGTCGATGCCCAGCTCCAGCGCGTGCGCGCGCAGGATACGCGAGCACATGCCGTGAATGGTCGAAATCCACGCGTCGTCGACGGTCAGTGCTTCCTCGTCCATGCCCTCGTCGATAAGCGCACGGCGCACGCGGTCGCGAATCTCGGCCGCGGCATCTTTGGTAAAGGTAATGGCGAGCACCTGGTCCAGATGCTCAACGAACGGACCGGATTCGGGCGAGAGCGCATAGACGATGCGGCGCGTGAGGGTAAAGGTCTTACCCGAACCGGCGCCCGCCGAGACAAACAGCGGGCGGTCGAGCGTTTTGACAATCTGCAGCTGTTGCGGCATCAAAGTCGAAAGATCCATGGTCTACACGTCCCTCCTTACAAACGTTCCTTCGTGGTTATACGAGCAGCGCGCATGCGCGGCCTGAGCCGACGCCGGGTCGACGGCGGCAACGTTGCCCGCCTCGAGCTCGCGCAGGCGCTCGGCGATGCCGGCCTCCACGCGATCGAGCAGGGCATCGAAGTCCATGCTGCCGCCCTCGCCCGGGAAGCCCTTCTTGAGGCCCGGGATGCGACCGTCACCGCGCTCTTCCTCGAGCAACTCGGCGCTCGCCGCACCGCGCAGCGCGGGCTTGCCGCCCTTGGTCGAAAAATAGAGCGCTGCACGGGTATCCAAGCCCAGTGCCCGACGCATGGCCTGCGCGTAGATGAGCGTTTGGGTATGGGGCGGCAGCCAGCGCGGGTCGTCGATGGGAGCCTCGCCCGTCTCCTCGTCACGCACCGTGGGGTCGGCAAGCTTAAACTCCTCGACACCCGAACGATGCTTGTAGTCGATTACCACGGCGCGATTCTCGGCATCCACATCTACGCGGTCGATGCGCCCGCCGAGCGGCCAACCGGCATACTCGACCTGGAGCTCGTTGAACGCAAACTCCAGGTAGCGCGGGGCAAAGGGGGCAAGTACCTCGGACTCGTAGGCAAGCACGCCCTCCAGCTGCGGCAAGATCTCGGCCACCTGGCGCTCCTCCACCGCAGAGAGCGGCACCAGCGGGCCCTCCGTGCCGCGCTTGCCGGCGTGCTCGGCCAACGTCTCGTCAAAGACCTCGTGCAGCAGCTCCTGTGCACGCGGCAGATTCTCGGGCGTCACGCGCTCCATGCCTTCTTGGGGCAGACGGGCATGCAGATGCTCCAGCACGTCGTGGACAAAGTTGCCCTTCTCCATGTTGCCAAAGCCAGCGTCGATCGACTGGGGCTTGACGCGATACGAGACGAACCAGCACAGCGGGCAGGTGGAATAGGCCTCGATCTGCGAGGCGGACGTCAGACGCGGCACAAGCGGCGCGTCCTCACCCTCGCCATCGCGACGGCACAGGACCAAATACGGAATGGCTTCATCGCTCAGATGCTGAGGAGCTTCACAGGTCACGCGCTCGCGCCTAAGACCTTCACCTGCCGCGGGATCAAAGTCGGCGATGATATCGCCCTCGCCCACGCGCATGGGCTTGGCAGCGCCAGCGGCCTCGGCATGTGCCCACAGCTCGGTCCATACGGCTGCCGGGTAGCACTCGCGTGCCTGGCGATCGTGCGTCACACGGGCGAGCGCGACCGGACCGCTCGCCGCCTGCATCGCACGGCCAAAGCGCACGCGCAGCAGGGCAGCGGGCTCCAAAGACACGCCGTCGCGGCGCAGCTCGGCTGTCAACGTGGCAAGCGGGCCCTCTTCGTGCGAAAGCGGATAGCTGTCCAGGTCGACATCGGCAAACAGCACGGCATCGTAGCTGCCAGGGCGAAGAACCGACGCATCGGCAAGCGACGCGAAGCGCACTTGTGCTCGTGGTGTGCGATCGACCTCGTAGGTCTCGTAATCGTAGGCGGTACTGCGCTTGTCCACCTTGGTTCGAACGCCGTCGAGAACCGGCACGGTCGCGGCCTGCGACACGTCGAGCGCGCGAGCATCGTTCATAAGGATGTCGATGGCATGGCGCAGCAAAGCCGTCTCTGCCTGGCGACGGGCCTGGCCGTCAAGGCCGCCTAGAGCGCGATCGGGCAACGCCTCGGCAACGGCAAGCATGGCCTTAAGCGCCGTCACGGGCTTGTCACGCCACAGCGCCTGGAACACGTCCGAGACCACACACGGTACGTTCTTAAACCAGTTATCGTCGCTCGTCGCCTTGCGCGCGCCCCTCACCTGGCCCTGAACGCTCTGCAGCAGGCTCTTGACGCCCGCGGTAGTCTTGCTGCGCGAGAGACGCATATTCTTATCGAAGGTACGGGCATTGACGGCATCAGCGCCCGAAAGCGGACTGTAGATCCAGTCGGTAAGCTCCGGCGCGGGCCACCACTCAGTCTTGGAAGCGGTGCCCTCGTCGGCGGCTTTCATACGCTCGATCAGGTTGGCGAGCGCCGTAAACTGCCTGCCCGCGATGGACTGGGAAAACGCCGTGAACTCAGTCGTCTCGGCCGCAATGTGACGCGCCGCCAAACGGGCGGCGAGCTCGCCGAACAGCTGGGGTGCCCGGGCAGAAACGACGAGCACGCGCACGGGGTCGGCGGGCGTTGCAGTAGCTTTATCGGCCTTGGACTCCTTGTGCGCTTTCACCAACTTATCGATGGCGTCCGCATAAGCATGAGCACGGGCATGGGGGCCAGCGACCTCAATAAAGGCAGGCTGAGCGGCGGTCCCGCAAGCGACATCAGACGCGACGGCGTTCTTCCCCAGCGGCGCGATCTCAAACAACACATCGCGGGCATCAAATGCCGTGGCAAGCTCCTCGCGCATCGCCGCCTGCTCGCGGGCAAGCAGCACGACGACCTCTCCCCCATTGTTCGCCACGGCAGACAGCAGCTCGAGCAGACCGTGCGTAAACGACGTGATACCGCGCACGCATACGACGCGAGTGCACGCCGGCAGGCTATCGGCCAGGACACTGGTCATAATGTCAGCTGCCTCGCAGGGCTCAACCATATCTCGACGGTCCAAACCGCCCGCGTAGGCGCGCAAAAGCTCGAACACACGAGCCTCGGCATCGCTTTTTGGCTCAGGCTGGCAGTTGTCGCCACGGCATCGTTCGGCACCCGTCCCCGCAACGCCCGGCAACACGTCGCGGGCCATGCGCGCGAGCATGCGCACTGTGCCCTGGCTGCGCGAAAGCGGCTGCAGGTCGGCATCGTCGAGACGCGTGACCATGTCCGAAAACAGCATCTGGCGCTGCAGGTTGTCGACGAAACCGCGCCCGTCGCCCATAAGCTCCCAAAGCGAGCGAAGCCACGATGTAGGCGTCTTGTAGTCGATACCCAGCGAAACGCCGGCTTCCGCCGCATCATGACGGCACAGGTCGAGCTCGGCAAACGTTGGTGCCAGCAACACGGCACGCCCGTGACGGGCAATAAGGTCGGCAAGCAGCGCCGACTCGGCATCGCTCAAATCCGTGCCGGCATTGGTGGTATAGATTCGAACAGGCATGGTCCTCCGCTCAAACTGTTCGCAATAATCAATGCATCCATCCTACCCGCCCACGCGGACAGATTTGCCCCACGCCAACAGATTTGATCCCTTGAGGACGGAGGAAAATGGATCACAGAGGGGGTCAGTCTAACCCGGTGATCCGTTTTCCTCCGTCCCCAAGGGATCAAAAAACCGCCCCCGGAGGGACGGTTCTTCGTAATTCAATGTTGTCGCTGGCCTACTCGCCATCCTCCAACTTAATGAGGATCTTGCGGTAGCCACCGTACTCGCCGTTCAGCGCCTTTGAAACGCGGCTCACCGTGGTGGACGAAGCGCCGGTACGGGCCTGAACCTCAACATAAGGCTCGCCCTCGTCCAAATAGCGCGCAACCTGCAAACGCTGAGAAAGGTCGCAAATCTCGCGCGGCGTGCAGATATCGGTCAAAAACGCTTGGATATCCTTCTCGTCGTCCAAAAGGCTAAATGCGTGGACCAGCCGCTTGACATCAGGCTTGTCAAACATGTTCTCGATATTCATCGATCACCGCCAAACCCGCCAAAAGGCATCGAAGTTGATACTGACATCGGGCATCGTTCACCCGTTCTATGCAATAGGGCAACGCCTGTGGCTTTTGCCCGTAGCAGTGTAGCACACCACCAAACTAAAGCGACAAGACTCTCTGCCAGCGGCGCGTTTTTCAGGACGAACGCCGTTTAGAAACCATATGCGCACGTAAGCTCCACGAATATTTGAGACAATGGGCGCCCAAACACCGCGGCGCGCCCGCGCAACCATCCAGGTCGCCGCCGTAAGCCGCTTCACGCGACGCCAGCAATCCCGGCGCAAGAAAGGATTCACGCCATGCGCTTTATGCTTAACTGGCTCTTCACCTCGATCGCCATCGCGATCGCCACGTTCCTCGTCCCCGGTATCCAACCCTTCGGCTTTGCCGAGACCTGGGTCTGCTTTGCCTTTGTGGGACTGTTCCTGAACATTGTCGATTCGTTCGTCAAACCGTTCCTGACCGTCATCTCGCTGCCGCTCACGATCATTACGCTGGGCATTTTCCAGCTTGTCGTCAACAGCTTTATGCTTGAGCTCGCGAGTTACCTGTCGGTCAACCTGCTGGGCGTCGGCATCTCCATCGCCAGCTTTGGATCGGCCTTTATGGGCAGCATCCTGGTGTCCATCACGCGCAGCATCCTCGACAGCATCGCCGAGGACTAAAACGGCCATTCCGGCCGTGTCCGTCTCAACAGCCCAAAACGAAGGCCGCCCATCGCAAAAATGGGCGGCCTTCTTATTTGCCAAGTCTCAAAGGGCGAGAAAATCTACCATTTCCACCCCGTCCCCAAATGCAGGTGTGGGTTAGATGACGTAGTCGTAGCCATGGTTGGGAGCGACAAGTTGATCGAGCGTCACACCGTCGAGGTAGTCGTTGATGAGCTTGTCCAGGTTCTTCCACACGTCGAGCGTGGGGCACTCATCCGAACGCGAGCAGCCCTTGCAGTCGCCATCCAGGCAGGCGACCGGCGCCAGACTGCCCTCGGTCAGGCGCAAGATCTCGCCCACCGTGTATTGCTCGGGCGGGCGCGTGAGCACATAGCCGCCGCCCTTGCCGCGCATGCCCAAGAGCATGTTGGCGCGCACGAGCGTAGCCAAAATGTTCTCGAGATATTTCTCGGAAATCCCCTGTCGCGCCGCGATCTCTTTGAGCGGGATGCGACCGGCTGCCTGGTGCTCGGCCAGATCGACCATAACGCGCAGGGCATATCTGCCCTTAGTAGAAACCAACATGTATAGTGCTGCCTTTCGGTCATTTAGTCCGTAGAAATTCTAGCCGAAATATTGGTTTTGAAAATACCCGTTCCGGTCAAGATGGTTAATCGACTCGTAATAATCTTCTATTTCCTATTGCGTTACTAGGCTTTACTGTCTACTATGCTTGCCAACAGCAAAACGAACAACCCATAAGGTTTGTGGGTTTCGCTGCTACACACACCGTAAAACCATACGGTATCCAGTCATTTGAACACTTTGGAGGTTCACCATGAGCAATGTTTACACGTCCATCGATCAGCTTATCGGCCACACTCCGCTTCTGGAGCTCACTCACTTTGAGGCCGATGAGGACCTCAAGGCCCGCGTGCTCGTCAAGCTGGAATACTTCAACCCCGCCGGCTCCGTCAAAGACCGCGTCGCCAAGAACATGATCGACGAGGCCGAGAAGGCCGGCAAGCTCGTGCGCGGCGGCGACTACACCATCATCGAGCCCACGAGTGGCAACACCGGCGTCGGCATCGCCTCGGTGGCGGCGGCTCGCGGCTACAAGGTGATCATCACCATGCCCGAGACTATGTCCGTGGAGCGCCGCAAGCTTATGCAGGCATATGGCGCACAGCTCGTGCTCACCGACGGTTCCAAGGGCATGAAGGGCGCCATCGCCAAGGCCGAGGAACTGCAGAAGGAGACGCCAAACAGCATCATCGCCGGCCAGTTTGTGAACCCCGCCAACCCCGCCATCCACAAGGCCACGACCGGCCCCGAGATCTGGGATGACACCGACGGCGAGGTCGACATCTTCGTCGCCGGCGTTGGAACCGGCGGCACCGTGACCGGCGTGGGTGAGTTCCTTAAGGAGCAGAACCCCGAAATCAAGGTCGTCGCCGTCGAGCCCGCCACTTCCCCGGTGCTCTCCAAGGGCCAAGCCGGCCCGCACAAGATCCAGGGTATCGGCGCCGGTTTTGTGCCCGACGTCCTCGACACCCAGGTCTATGACGAGATCATCCCCGTCGAGAACGACGACGCCTTTGCGACCGGCCGCGCCGTGGGCCACAAGGAGGGCGTGCTCGTGGGCATTTCGTCCGGCGCCGCCGTGTGGGCCGCGCTGCAGCTGGCCAAGCGCCCCGAGAACGAGGGCAAGACCATCGTGGCCCTGCTTGCCGACACCGGCGAGCGCTACCTGTCCACGGCGCTCTTCCAGGACTAGGGCCTGTCGCCCATAGGTTGAGCCCACGGACGAGCCGGTCTCCTCTCTCCCGGCAGTCTGAGCCCATCCAATCAGGGTGTCCCACGAGGCGCCCGAACTTGCTACAATGTCTGCGGCGCGGAACCAGCCTCCCGCGCCGCTTTTCTTTTTTGGCCACATGCCACCAAGGAGAACCTCCCCATGCACAACAAGCGCGTGCTCGTCGCCATGAGCGGCGGCGTCGATTCCAGCGTGACCGCGTACCTGCTCAAAAGCCAGGGCTACGAATGCGTCGGCGCCACCATGCGCCTCACCTGCCCCGCGCCCGATCCCGCCACGGGCATGAGTAAGGTCGACCGCGACATCGCCGATGCGAAGGCCGTCGCCGAGCGTCTGGGGATACCCCACCATGTGCTCGACTTGCAGCAGACCTTCGACCACAGCGTTATCGAGCGCTTTGTGAACGCCTACCAGGAGGGGCTGACGCCCAACCCGTGCATCATCTGCAACCGCCACATAAAGTTTGGCGCGTTGCTCGGTGCGGCGCTGGACATGGGCTGCGACTACATCGCAACGGGTCATTACGCCAAAACAAGCCAGACAGTAGACGGCACCTGGCAGCTGCATCGCGGCGAAGATCCCAAAAAGGACCAGAGCTACTTTTTATATTCGCTTACGCAGGAGCGCCTGGCGCACACGATCTTTCCGCTGGCAGGCCTAGACAAAGAGCGCGACGTGCGCCGCATAGCCGCCGAGCAAGGCTTTACCAACGCCCAGAAGGCCGAAAGCGAGGACATCTGCTTTATTCCAGACGGTGACTACGCGGGCTATATCGAGCGCCGCTGCGGACATCCCGCTGCACCGGGCGACATTGTGTGGCGCGACGGCAGCGTGGTCGGGCGCCACAACGGTGCGCTGCGCTACACCATCGGTCAGCGCAAGGGCCTGGGCGTCGCGATGGCGCATCCCGTGTACGTAACGGGCGTCGACGCCGACAGCAGCACCGTGCATCTGGGCGAGGCCGAGGACCTAACGGCCACAGCGCTCACGGCCAACGACTGGATCTGGAGTGCCCCTGCCGACCGCATGAAGGCAGAGCTCACGTCCGGTGGCATTCGCGTAGGTGCCAAGTACCGCTATCGTCAGAAAGACCAGGCAGCGACCCTTGCGCGCGGCGAAGACGGGCAAATGCTGCTAACTTTTGACGACCCGCAGCGCGCCATCGCCCCCGGCCAAGCCGTTGTAGTCTACCGCGGCGACATCGTCCTCGGCGGCGGCACGGTGACCGGCGCACTTAAGTAGCCCCATCCCCTTCATAAATTGCGGTGAAATAGGGACTGTTTAAGCGTTTAAAACCGCCAAACAGTCCCTATTTCACCGCAACTTAGAGAGGACGGCCTCGGTCGGTACTGCCGTATCAGCCGAGGCCGCTGCATCGCTAGCGCTGTACGTAGGCTCGGACCAGCTCGTAGGTGTTGCGCACGCCGTCCATGTGGCTGCGCTCGTAGTTGTGGCTCGCGTACACGCCGGGGCCGATCAGGCCGTGACGGATGTCGTAGCCGGCAGAGAGCGTGGCCTCAACGTCCGAGCCGTAGTGCGGGTACACGTCGATGGCGTAGTCAAGTTCAAGCTCGCGCGCGATATTGGACAGCGTGGTCACCAGGTCGTAGTTGTACGGACCACCCGAATCCTTGGCGCAAATCGACACCATGCGCTCGGTGCAGCCCAGGTCGTCGCCCACGCAGCCCATGTCAACGCTGATCATCTCGCGCGTGTCGGCCGGCACGAAGGCACCGCCATGGCCGACCTCCTCGTACACGGTAAAGAGCAGCGAAACCTTACGCGAAAGCGTCACCTCGCCAGCGGCGACGGCACGCGCCAAGCCCAGCAAAATGGCGGCCGAAAGCTTGTCATCCAGGAAGCGGCTCTTAATGTAGCCGCTCTCCGTCACCGTGGTACGCGGATCCATAGCGATGATGTCGCCAGTCTGAATACCCAGCTCAAGCACGTCGTCCTTGCTGTCGACGTTCTCGTCGAGCAGGATCTCCATGTTCTTCTCGATGGTCTTGACCGGCTCGTCGGCCACGTGCGCCGAAGGCTCGGTGTTAAGAACCACGCCCGTGTAGACATTGCCGTCGCGCGTGTAGACGGTGCAGTTCTCGCCATCGGCCGTAGACCACTGATGCCCACCGAGCGTCGTGGGGCGCAGGCGGCCATTGTCCTTAATGGAACGCACCATGGCGCCTAGGGTATCGACATGGCTCGCCAGTACGAGCGGCTCGCCCTCGCCGCCAAGCTCAACGAGCACGTTACCCTTATTAGAACGCTCAGGCCCAAACCCCATATCGCGCAGGGTCTCCATCAGATAATCAGTCGCCGCACGGGTATAGCCGGTAGGGGAGGCAATAGAAGTCAGCGTCTTAAGCTGTCCTGCGATATAGGAGAGCGTCTCCTCTAGAGAAGCATCAATATTAGAAGTCATATGCATCCTTCCAAGTAAAACTAAGACCGAGTCCCGATTTTAACCGTTCTGCACGTGCAATGCCCCAGGAGCCGAGCCGCCTCCAGACGTCCCCGCACCGGTTTTGTGCACGTGCACGGTTTACAATCTCAATCTTGCATAAATCCTATTGGTATTTGCATAGAAATGAGGCATCTTTTTGCTTCGTCTCAGGGTGCCCCACCTTGGACCGTGCAAAAAACGGAGTATTCAGCACCGTGGGCCCCAACGGCCCCATCACGAACGACAAAACGACGCGGTTACAGCAGTGTTGCAGGTCGTCGCAAAGCAGAAACTCAGTAACAACCCCCTCCACTCATCGATAGCCCGCCCACAATGGCTGTCGATGGGCGCCTGCGGATCACTACCGCCCATTCACAACGTTATGCATTTTTAAGAGCTTGTTGAATACTCCCAAAAATGCACGCAGGGAAGTGCACCACCTATCCGCAGCGGGCAGTACGCCTTGGTTTTGTCCGTCTCAGGGCATCGACGCAGCACAAAAAGCCCCGCCGTGCGTAGCACGGCGGGGCCAGCGGCACGTCAAAAGACCATACACCTACGGGCGAAGGACCACCAAACTGGGCTAGGCAGCCGGGCAGATCTTCTTGAAGAGCTCGATGACGTCGTCGAGCGTTGCCTCGCGCGGGTTACCCGGGAAGCAGGCGTCGGCCATGGCGTCCTTGGCCAGGACCTCGATCTCGTCAGCCTTCATGGCCTCACAGACGTGCGGGATGTTCACGTCGGCGGAAAGCTGCTTGACGGCGGCGATGGCGGCATCGGCGGCCTCGGCGGTGCTCATGCCCGTGGTGTCAACGCCCATGGCGACGGCAACCTTGGCCAGGCGCTCAGCGCAAACCGGCTTGTTGAACTCCATGGCGATCGGCAGCAGCATGGCGCAAGCGACGCCGTGCGGGGTGTCGTAGTGAGCGGACAGGGTGTGAGCCATGGCGTGGTCGATGCCCAGGCCAACATTGGAGAAGCCCATGCCGGCGACATACTGACCAAGAGCCATGCCCTCACGGCCGGAGCCGGGCTGGCCGGACTTGGCCTCGGCGACGGAGTCGCGCAGGTTCTCGCTGATCAGCTTAATGGCCTCAAAGTGGAACATGTCGGAGAGCTCCCAAGCGCCCTTGGTGGTATAGCCCTCGATGGCGTGGGTCAGAGCGTCCATGCCGGTGGAGGCGGTCAGGCCGGCGGGCATGGAAGCCATCATGTCGGGGTCGACGACGGCGACCTCGGGGGCGTCGTTGGTGTCGACGCACACGAACTTGCGGACCTTCTCGGGGTCTGTGATGACGTAGTTGATGGTCACCTCGGCAGCGGTACCGGCGGTCGTCGGCACGGCGATGGTGAACACGGCATGGTTCTTGGTGGGAGCAACGCCCTCGAGGCTGCGGACATCGGCGAACTCGGGGTTGTTGATGATGATGCCGATGGCCTTGGCGGTGTCCATGGAGGAGCCACCACCGATGGTCACGATAGCGTCAGCCTCGGCGGCCTTGAAGGCCTCGACGCCGTCCTTGACGTTCTGGATAGTGGGGTTGGGCTTAATCTCGGAGTAGAGGCTCCAAGCGATGCCGGCGGCGTCGAGCTCGTCGGTCACCTTAGCGGTAACGCCAAACTTAACCAAATCGGGGTCGGAGCAGACGAAGATCTTCTTGTAGCCGCGACGCTGGAGCTCGCCGGGGATCTCCTTGATGGCGCCGGAACCATGATAAGAGATGGTATTGAGAACGAAACGATTAGCCATTGATAGCCTCCCATCGTGTGCGGGGCATCCATTACGCCCCACGCTATGAGTCCCATCCTAACGCTTTTGAAACAAAAAACGCGTGAGAACATCAAAAGTGTTAAAGCGTTTCAACAGATGATGAAAAATATTGCGGCAAAGGGACAGCCCCTTTGCCGCATTCGGTTACTTTCGGCAGCCCTCTTTCCAAGCCTCGGCCGCGACCTTCCAGCGTAAGCGCAAATCGCGCTCGCGGTCGATGAACATGATGGCAAACGCGACAAACAGCAGCAAGCTCGCCACGACGATGGCGTGCAGGCCCATGCGCTCAATACACCAGTTGCCCAACACGGCGCCAAACACAAAGGTAAAGATCACGCCAAAGTACAGCAGGCCGTTTTCCAAAAAGCCGCGCCTGTGGGTGATGATGTAATCGTCCACGTTTTGCAGCGCGTTGCGCAAGTTGCCGATGCACATGGTCGTAGCGATGCCGTGACCGTGGATCTTGCGGAAGCTCTCAACTTGCATACCGCAGGCAAACGAGGTGAGGCAGTTGGCGAGCAGGTTGAAATTGCCGCCGGGGATAAAGCTCACGCCCAGCAAGATAACGGCTTCAAAGAACACCGTCACTTGGCGCCAGTGAATCACGCTGCCAAACCGCTCGTGTACCAGATCGGCAAGCATAATGCCCACGGCAAACGACACCACGGGGAAGAAATAGCGTCCCGCAAGTGCCCAGTTGCCCTCCGAGATGCTCACGCCCACGAGCAGGATGTTGCCTGTCTGCGCGTTGGCGAAAACATGATCGCGCCCAATGTACGAATAGACGTCCATAAAGCCACCGGCGAGCGCCAAGATAATGCCCAGCTCGATGGACTCCGATATCTGTTTGGCACGCTGCATCGTCGTGCATCCTCCTTGTTGACGACTCTCTCGTGCGTTGGCGGAAACATAGCCGCCGTTCATACTGTAACCCATTGACAACATGGCGTGCGCGCGAGACGGGTTCTCCAACGCGCAGATACACAGTCTGGAAACAAACAGCGGGCGCGGCGCCGACACCCGACGCCTCGTGTACTCCACCAGTCTTTTTAGCGCCGTCCCAAAAAGACTGGTTACAATTACGTGCAGCATACAGACACCGGGAGGGATCGTGGCAAAAAAGCCTCAGCGCGCTCAGAACAACCAGCGCAGTCAACAGGGCAAACAGGGCCAGCAGCAAAAGCGTGGCGGTAAGGCGCAGGCCACGGTCGCCCGCACCAAGCATTCCCAAGCGACGCCCGCCCGCCCCTGGCGACCGGGCCGCGATAAGTTCCTCCCCGTCAGCCGCGCCGACATGGATGCGCGCGGCTGGGACCAGTGCGACTTTGTCTACATCTGCGGCGACGCCTACGTGGACCATCCCAGCTTTGGTATGGCCATCGTCAGCCGCGTACTCGACGCACACGGCTACAAGGTGGGCATCATCTGCCAGCCCGATTGGACCGACCCCGCCAGCATCACCGTGCTCGGCGAGCCGCGCCTGGGCTTTCTCGTCAGTGCCGGCAACATGGACTCCATGGTCAACCACTATTCGGTGACCAAGCACCGCCGCCACACCGACGCCTACACTCCCGGTGGCGAGGAGGGGCACCGTCCCAACCGAGCTGTCACGGTCTACGGCAACCTCATCCGCCAGACGTTCAAGGACGCCCCCATCATCATCGGCGGCATCGAGGCGAGCCTGCGCCGCCTGGCCCACTACGACTACTGGCAGGACAAGCTCAAGCGCTCGGTACTGCTCGACTCGGGCGCCGACATCCTCATCTACGGCATGGGCGAGCACGCGATCGTCGAGATCGCCGACGCGCTCGACGCGGGACTGCCCGTCGATCAGATCACCTATATCAACGGCACCGTCTACCGCACAGGCTCGCTCGACGAGGTCTACGACTACGATCTGCTGCCCAGCTGGGACGACCTTACCGCCGACAAGCTCAACTACGCGCGCAGCTTTAACGTGCAGCAACAGAATATGGACCCCATCACCGGGCATCGCCTGGTAGAGCCCTACCCCAACAGCGTCTATGTGGTGCAAAACCCGCCGTCGGCGACGCTCACTACCGATGAGATGGACGAGGTGGCCGAACTCCCCTACGCACGCGACTGGCATCCCGATTACGACGCGGCGGGCGGCGTGCCGGCCTTTGCTGAGATCAAGTTTTCCATAAGCTCCAACCGCGGCTGTTTTGGTGAGTGCTCGTTTTGCGCGCTCACCTTCCACCAGGGCCGCGTGCTGCAGATGCGCAGCCACGACTCGATCATGCGCGAGGCCGAGCTGCTCACACACGACCCCGAGTTCAAGGGCTACATCAACGACGTGGGCGGACCGACGGCCAACTTTAGCCGCCCGGCCTGCGACAAGCAGCTCAAACACGGCGTGTGCAAGAACAAGCGCTGCCTATGGCCGAGCGTGTGCAAGAACATGGTGGTCGACGAGAGCGGCTACACGCAGCTGCTGCGCGACCTGCGCCAGCTGCCGGGCGTCAAGAAGGTCTTCGTCCGCAGCGGCATCCGTTTTGACTACACTATGGCCGATGCCTCGGACGAGTTTTTGCGCGAGCTGCTGGAGCACCATGTCTCGGGCCAGCTACGCGTGGCGCCCGAGCATGTGAGCGACGCGGTGCTCTCCGTGATGGGCAAGCCGAGCCGCGCCGTCTACGATGCGTTCTGCCGCAAATTTGAACGCTTGAATCGCGAATACGGACTCAAGCAGTACGTGGTGCCGTATCTGATCTCGAGCCACCCCGGTTCAACCATGAAGGAAGCCGTGGACCTTGCCGAAGCCGTGCGCGACATGGGCTACATGCCCGAGCAGGTACAGGACTTCTACCCCACCCCGTCCACCATGTCGACCTGCATGTACTACACCGGTGTAGATCCGCGCACCATGCAGCCGATCTACGTGGCGCGCGACCCGCATGAGAAGGCCATGCAGCGCGCGCTCATCCAGTATCGCAAGCCCGAGAACTACAAGCTGGTGCGCGAGGCGCTAGAGAAGGCCGGGCGTCGTGATCTGATCGGCTATACCAAGCATTGCCTGATTCGCCCCGTGCCGCCACGCCCGGGCGAGACGTCTGCCGGCGGTGGGCATGGCACCGGCAAGAAGGGCGGCAAGGCCCACGGTGGCGCCGCCGGCAAGGGGCCCAAGGGCAGCAAGGGTCACGGCGGTATGTCCCGCGCGCAGAACACTGCCGGTCGCAATCGCGCGGCACAGGGGCGTCAGGGCGCCAACGGCGGCGGCAGGCGCAACTAAGGCAGCGGTGCCGTCGCTATGTCCGTCTCGCATGCGTGGCGCAGTGAGCGCATCGCCTCCACGAGGATGATGCCGGCGATGGCAACCGTGACCGCCACGTCGAGCGGCGTGTTCACAAACCAGAGCATCGTCATGAGATACGACCCGGCATTAAAGGCAAAGTGCAGCAGAATCGTGTAGCAGAGCTTTCCGGTGGTCACGAGTACCCAGCCAAAGATGAGGCCGGCGGCACCCGCATAGCAGCCCTGTACCCAATTCATGTGCATAAAGCCGAAGATTGCCGCCTGCAGCACAATCGCCGCGGCGACGCCCCAGGTACTCGGGGCCGCCCAGGGCACTATGGCGCCGTCCTGCGCGTTCGCGCGGCGCCGGCGCTTCCAGAGCGAACGGCACTGTGGATTAAACGCACGCAGCGAAAACTCAAAGATGATGCCGCGCACCAGGAGCTCTTCGCAAAACGGAGCGCCGAGCACTGTGGTCAAGACCGCAAGAAGGCTGGTATCGCCCATGCCCGTCTCCTCGACGAGATCGCTATAGTCTGCCGCGACCTCGGGCAGCAGCGACAGTACGCCGTCGCATAGGTAGCTAATGACCACCTGCATGGATAGGCCGATCACAACAATGCAGACAATGCGCTTCCATGCCGCGCCTGCTCCCCCGCCGAGTGGGCGTTCGCCTTGCCGGCGCGCCATGAAGGAGCGGGGCCACAGATAACGCCACCACAGCAGCGCCATCAAAAATGACGCCGTCTGAGCGGCAGCCTGGAACCATTGGATATCGAGATTGTCGACCGGGAAACCTGTCAGCGCCGACACGATGTCCAACGCGGAGAACAAAACCATGCTCAGGGCAATATCGGCAGCAACAACACCAAAACAGGCAAGCGCCCAAATCATCGCGTTGAGCATGCCAACCTCCTCAAAACCCGGCACTTGGGGACGTTCCTTAACTGCCGGCAGAGACGATATGAGCAGGACATAAAAACATTGAGAGCCCCTGCTGCATGAAAGACCG
>UQIQ01000004.1 GCA_900541185.1 uncultured Collinsella sp. | reverse complement strand
ACGAGATGACGTCGAGTCTCGTGGGCTCGGAGATGTGTATAAGAGACAGACAGGCATGTGGCGAGCTTGCCGGAGCCGGGGCCGGGCGCGGTGACCACGACCAGCGGGCGCGTGGTGACGATGTAGTCGTTGCGCCCGTATCCGTCGTCGGAGACGATGTGCTCGATGTCGTGGGGGTAGCCTGCGATGGGGTAGTGCAGGTAGCAGGTGATGCCGAGCTGGTCGAGGCGCCGGCGATAGGCGTCCGCGGCCGGCTGCCCCGCGTACTGGGTGAGCACGACGGAGCCGACGTGGAATCCGCGCGAGCGGAAGATGTCGATGAGTCGCAGCACGTCCTCGTCGTACGTGATGCCGAGGTCGCCGCGCATCTTGGCCTTCTCGATGTGGTTGGCGTTGATGGCGATGACGATCTCCACGTCGTCGGCGAGGCTTTTGAGCATGCGGAATTTGGAATCCGGCTCGAAGCCGGGCAGCACGCGTGACGCGTGATAGTCATCGAACAGCTTGCCGCCGAATTCCAGATAGAGCTTGCCTCCGAACTGCGCGATGCGCTTTCGAATGTTGGCGGCCTGCAGCTCGATATATTTCTCGTTGTCGAATCCCTGTCGCATGTGCAGTGAGAGTCCCTTCCGAACGGAGCGCTGTACCTGCACGATTATACCGGGTTCTTTACGAGGGCCACCCCCCCCACCAGTCGCGAAGCGGCTGGGGGTCTTACAAGAATCTGCGAGTGAAATTCGGCGATGTGCGCGGCCTCTAGGCGCACCGAAGGAAGCTGTACAAAGGTACCGCGACTGAGGAGCAACGACGAGGACACTCCGTTATTCCAAATTCACTCCCATTCGATGGCTTCAGTTCTGCCGTCACGTCATTCCAGTTGCCTCCAGTTTTCGGCGCCGTCTCGAGCCGAGTGCCGCCAAGTAACACCGTGTCGTGTTTCGTCGGCCTCGGGGACAAAAGTGGGGACAACTTTTTTCAAACTCAGGGCTTTGAGTTTTTTTGTTTTTGTCCCAAAGCGCGCGGCGGACCGCCTTTGAGATTCCGCTGACGTCCGGATACGCTTCGATCTCCCTTGAATTTTCAGACAGCATATGGTATAAGGTAATTGGTTTTCCGTTAGGAAGGCTTCCAAGTGCCGGGGACGTTTTCCCCGGCTTTTTTCTTATCCAGGAGAACAATGCGAGAACTCAGCATCTTCGTCGACGAGTCGGGAAGCGACGGTCTCTCCGACCGCCACTACCTGCTTACCGTCGTCATGCACGACCAATCCGAGAGCATCGCGGATTCGATCGCGGCATATGAGGGCGCCCTTCGCGCCAAGGGGCTCCCGGACATACCCTTCCATGCGTCGCCGCTCATGAACGGCAAGGACCAGTACTCGGGGCTCGACTTGAGGACGCGCAAGATGTTGCTCGGCTCGTTCCGAGTCTTCTTCCGCCACATGCCCGTGAGGTACCACACCTTTGCATACGCGACCAAGCAGTTCGCCTCGCTCGACAAGCTCGCGGGGACGATGCGAAGGGACCTCGTGAACTTCCTCTTCGACAACCTCGCGGAGCTGCAATCCTACGATATGGTCAAGGTCTATTACGACAACGGCCAGCATTCTATCGCCGAGTCGCTCCATCGCGCGGTCGAGTACGCGCTCTCGAAGGACGCCGTCGTCTACCGATCGGCGCAGCCCTCCGAGTACCGGCTTTCGCAGGCGGCGGACTACATCTGCACCATGGAACTCACGGCGATCAAATACGCGGAGCATACAGCCACCGCGACGGACGAGAAGTTCTTCGGCAAATGGTCCGATTTCAAGAAGGGCATATTTAAGGAGACACGCAAGAAGTTTCTCTAGAAAGACGGCTCGCCATCGGGGAACGGTTTCCCACAGGGGGCTCGCTGCGCGGGAGGGGCCCTTGACGGCATCGCTGTGGGTAAGTACCGGGAGCTCGAGGAGATAACCGCCGAAGAGGCTACAGCGATCATCGGAAAGTGCGAAGAAGAAATGGCCCCAAAGGAAGAAACCCAAGAATCCGAGAAGCGTCCCCAAATGGGAGCGCTTCTTCGGAGACGCTAGCTCGCCCTGCCGTCAGATGCCCCGGGCAAACCCAGCTACGGCCTTTTCGGCACGTGCAGCAGCTTAGCCCCGCAGGAAGAGCAGAACGCTGCTTCACCGGACGCCTTGACACCGCAATAGGGGCAGAAAGCCGCGCGCACTATGCGGTCCGTCGGCGTCCAAGACCTAATCCTCTTGGCGGTCGGTCTGCCACGCGTTCGGCTATGCCCGAGCCGTCGTTAGAGCTCGCTACGGTGTAGTCGCTCGTGAGGTGGCCCTTGTAGTCGAAGTCGATCACGAACTTCCACGAACTGATGCCGCTGAGCGAAGCGACGGTCCCGTAAACCTTGTGCCCGTTCACGGAAAGGGACTCGAGCCTTTTGACGGATCACCCCGTAGCCTCGACGATCTCCTCGAACCCCTCCTGGGTCACATCGTCCCTGAAACACTCGCTCGCACGGTCCCACTCGGCTTTTGCCTTGACCTTCTCGAGCTCGATCTTCCGCTTATCCTGCCTATCGCATGCGAACAGTATGATGCCGAGAAAAGCAAAAGCGGGAAATAGGGTCGTCAGGATGTTGACCAAAGATTCCGTTCAAGGTCCCCCTAAACAAGCCCAGCGCCGTGGGCAAGAAGAAACAGCGCGACGTGGAGGATGATGAAGGCAGGCAGCCCCACCGCGAAATACCACTTGGACGTCTTATGGTGGGCGACGCGCATCCCGGCGATGCCTCCAAGGGCCCCTCCCGCGAGCGAGAGACCAAGCAAGGTGGCTTCGGGGAACCTGCTGCCGCGGTCAATCGCCCTCTTCTTGTCCAGGCAAAAAACGGCGAACGTGATGACGTTGATGGCGAGAAGGTATGCACCGAGAGCGACGATGACGGGCGCGTTGAACGAAGCGCCCGGTTCCAGATCGACGACGATGACTCCGGCCCAAACGAGCACGACAAGCACCCACACAATCAAGAAGACTATGGCGCTGAACCACCAGGCGATGTTGTGCTTGTTCATGTGGTTCCTGGTGAAGATCATAAGGGCAAGGAGCATCCCCAGGGCGCCGCCCGCTACGGCGAACAGGGTCAAGATCCTGCCGTCCATGAGGCCGGTATCCTCGTCCTGGTTGTAACGGGCTATCGCGTAGTCGATCGCGAAGAGAATGAACGTGAGGGCATTAATGCCCGCAAGATAGATAACGAAGGGGTGAACGCCCTGGACAGCACCGCCCAGGGCAGATAGTGCCTGCTCCATAAGAAGAACTCCTTCCCGAACAACATGCCGCCATTATACAGGTAGATTGAACGCCCGATGCGCCTGTTCCCATTGATGCTCCGGGTATGGCGAGAAGAGCCTTTCCGCGGCCCAAACCGCATGGCCAGCCGCAGGCCGCGCTAACCTCTCGCGCCGTTCGTCTGCTTTCGCTCGTCCGAAATTACAACCGCAGCAGGCCGTGTCCAACGGATGGATACCATTTACCCGGGTGCATCTGGGGCAACGGGCCGGCAGGCCCTCGAAAGGTCGCTCGCAGAACACGCAACATCAAACACGAAAGAAGAGACGAACGACAGATGCCGGACCCCGGACGACAGCACCGCGGAAGACGAGCATTCCGAACACAACTGAACGAACTTCGATCCTAGGCAGGCGCCCGCACGGGCGCCTTTTGCTTTTCGGGGACTTAGCTGCCAGCTAAGGCGTACGGCTCATGGCCGTTTCGTGAAGGCCCGACCAGCTCGACCCACCTCGACCCATCTCCGCTCCTGTCGGGCGTGTCAATCGCCGTCAGGCGGTTCAATCGTCGCGCAGACGTAAACGCACACAGGACCGCGCAGACGTATCGCGCGGAAAGATTGGAGGCAACCATGGCGCACGCTACGAAATGCGCCGCGCCCGAGGGCAACCGGGGCCGCGACGAGTGGATGACGGTGATCGAGATGCAGGAGTACATGGGGGCGAGCCGGAGTAAGGCATACGACCTCATCTGGCCGGGAGAGATCGACTCGTACAGGCTCGGAAGGAAGCTCCTGGTTTCGAGGGCGTCGGTGGACGCCTACATCGAGTCGAGGGGCGGCAGGAAATGACGACGGCGACCGCCCCGGGAGCCGCCCGCGGCCGGGCACGCGAGGGAACCTCGAGACGAGAGGAGCTCGAGGACGACCATGACCAAGAGCATTAGCAGGAGCCAGGTGAGGCTCATCGCATCGACCAGCGCCATATTCGGCGCCGACGAGGCGTGCGCGATACTGCGCATCAGCCGCGACGCCATGTGCCGGCTCGCCCCCCTGCACTTACCGTCAGAGCATGCTATAAGTTTATTGGTGGCCCATTGAGCTACCTCCAAGTGCCGGGGGAGTCCCCCGGCTATTTTTTTATCCATTCCATTAGGAGTCCCCATTGGCCAAGGAGCTCAGCATCTTCGTCGATGAGGGCGGCGACCGCGGCGGCAAGGCTCGCTACTACCTGCTCACACTCGTCTTTCACGACCAGGCAGACAGCATCGCCGAAGCGGTCACGGGCTATGAGGCCAAGCTTGCCAGGGCCGATCTCCCCAACATTCCGTTTCACTCCGAGCCTCTCATGAACGGGCACAAGGATTATGAGTTTCTTAACATCGAGCAGCGCAAGGTGATGCTCGCCTACTTCTCCTCGTTCGTCCGCAAACTTCCCATTTCCTATATCACGTTCGTCTACCGCCGCAGCCAGTTCGAAGACCCGGCAAGGCTAATGGAGCGTATGGGGCGCGATATCTCCTCCGCCATGATTGAACACCTGGGCTTCTTTCAATCCTTCGACGATGTGAAGGTCTATTACGACAACGGTCAGGACATCGTCAAGCAGGCGCTCGACCGCTCGGTGGGTAAGGTCCTCTCAAAAGGGGTTGTCCGACGCCGCAAGACCTCGATGACCGACTACCGCCTTGAGCAGGTGGCGGATTACCTCTGCACTATCTAACTTGCCTTGGTCAAGTACGAGGCCAAGGAGAACGGTGAGACGTACAACAAGTTCTTCGGAGGTATAGGCTCTTTCAAGAGGAACTGGCTCAAGCAAGCCCGCAGCAAGCGGATATAGGAGGTTCCGCGGCTCTGCAGGGAGCCGCCACCCCCTCCTTCGGCGGGAAGGCGGGGCGCCGACGCGGAACTCCGGGCGACGTGCTTCGAGCAGCGGAAGCTGAAGCGCGAGCAGAAGCAGCGCGGGCAATGATCGGTGCCGACATGGGCCCAGACGTGAACAGCGCTACGTCCCCTGTTCACGGGGCACGAAACCATAAAGGTTGTCCAGCGGTTGCCAAACGAAAAGCCCCCGACCTGTTTGTGCAGGTCAGGGGCTCGGAAACGCTAGATATCAGCCTATTCCCACTCGATGGTCGCGGGCGGCTTGGACGTGATGTCGTAGCACACGCGGTTGGCGCCGGGGACCTCGGCAACGATGCGGCCGGAGATGCGGGCCAGCACGTCGTAGGGCAGCTTGGCCCAGTCGGCGGTCATGGCATCGCTGGACTCGACGGCACGCAAGATGATCGGGCGCTGATAAGTGCGCTCGTCGCCCATAACGCCCACGGACTTAATGTCGGGCAGGACCGCAAAGTACTGCCAGCAGCTGTGCTCGGAGTTGCGCTCGCCGGTCTGCTCAAACAGACGCTGGTTGTAGGCGTCGAGCTCCTCGCGCACGATGGCGTCGGCGTTCTTGAGGATCTCGAGCTTCTCCTTGTCGACCGCGCCGATGATGCGGATGGCCAGACCCGGGCCCGGGAAAGGCTGGCGGAACACGATATGACCCGGCAGGCCGAGCGCCAGACCAAGTGCGCGGACCTCGTCCTTAAAGAAATGATCGAGCGGCTCGATGAGGTCGAAGTGCACGCCCTCGGGGAACGGGATTAGGTTGTGATGGCTCTTGATGGTGGCCGTCTTGCCGCCCGTCTTGCGAGCGCCGGACTCGATGATGTCGGGGTAGATGGTGCCCTGGGCCAGGTACTTGACCGGCTTGCCGTCGGTCTCGAGCTGCTGCGCCACGGCGAAGAACTCTTTCCAGAACTGCGTACCGATGATACGGCGCTTCTCCTCGGGCTCGGTCACGCCGGCCAGAAGCTCGGCATAGCGGTCCTCGGCGTGAACGTGGATAAAGTCGACGTCAAACTGCTTGGTGAAGACCTCCTCCACCTGCTCGGGCTCACCCTTGCGCAGCAGGCCGTGGTTGATGAACACGCAGGTCATCTGCTTGCCCACGGCGCGAGCGCCCAGCGCAGCCACGACGGAGGAGTCGACGCCGCCGGACAGGGCCAGAATCACGCGGTCGTCACCGACCTTCTCGCGGAACTCGGCCGTCATGGTCTCGACCAGGTTGTCCATGCTCCAGTTGGGCTCCAGGCCGCAGATCTCAAACAGGAAATTGCTCAGCAGCTGCTGACCGTACTCGGAGTGCTTGACCTCGGGGTGGAACTGCGTGGTGAAAATCTTGCGCTCGACGCACTCCATGGCGGCAACCGGACACACGTCGGTGCTGGCGGTAACGGTAAAGCCCTCGGGCACCTCGGAAACGGCGTCGCGGTGGCTCATCCACACGGTCTGCTCCATGGGCGTGGAGTTAAAGAGCTTGGCGCCGGCCGTGCGCGTAATGGTGGCGCGGCCGTACTCGCCCACCTCGGAGTGGCCGACCTTGCCGCCGAGCGTCACGGCCGTGATCTGATGGCCGTAGCAAAAGCCCAGGACGGGAAGGCCCAGGTCAAAGATGGCAGGATCGATGGACGGAGCGTCCTCGGCATACACGGAGGCCGGGCCGCCGGAAAGGATGAGCGCAGAGGCGTTCATCTCGCGAATCTCGTCGGCCGAGATGTCGCAGGGGACGATCTCGGAATACACGTTGAGGTCGCGGACGCGACGGGCAATGAGCTGACCGTACTGCGCACCAAAGTCGAGTACGAGGACCTTTGCGGAAGCCTTTTGATCCATGGTTCCCCCTCTTGTTGGCGGGGAGCCGGTGCCCACCCGCGTGAATGAACGAAAATAACCTCCATAGTGTACACGTTATATGGGGTTTCTCGCCCCTCGCGGCCATCAGCGCACGGCAAACGCACGACCTGGGCCCCTATTTGACGGCAATTGAAGTGTTTTCAAACGTTACAGATGATGTAATACGTTTGAACATTGGACGCCCTGTGCCACAATACTGCCGAACGACTCCGCCTCTGCGGCGGCAAATACGATAGGAATACCAGCATGAAGCGCATCCTCCTCATCGCCACGGGCGGCACCATCGCATCGACCGAGGACGGCAACGGCCTCTCCCCCGCCCTGACCGGTGAGGAGCTCGCCCAGAGCGTCCCCGAGATCTCGGGCCTCTGCGAGCTCGACGTAGTGCAGCCCATGAACATCGACAGCACCAATATGCGCCCCAGTGACTGGATGCGTATCCGCGACGTCATCGTCGAGGGTTATGCCGACCACGACGGCTTCGTGATTCTGCACGGCACCGACACCATGAGTTACACCGCGGCAGCGCTTTCCTACCTGATTCAGGACAGCCCCAAGCCCATCGTGCTCACTGGCTCGCAAAAGCCCATGGGCAACCCCTTCACCGACGCCAAGCTCAACCTGTACCAAAGCCTGCTCTATGCACTCGATGAGCACTCGCACGACGTCTCGATCGTGTTTGGCGGCGTCGCCATTGCCGGCACGCGCGCCCGCAAGCAGCGCACCATGAGCTTTAACGCGTTCATTAGCGTCAACTATCCGCCCATCGCCTATATCCGCAACGGCCGCATCGTGCGCAACGGGCTTCACGGTACGCATCAGGGCGAAAACCCGGTGCATTTCTACGACAGCATCGACCCGCGCGTATTTGTACTCAAGCTTACGCCCGGCGTAAACCCGGGCATCCTCGACGCCCTAGCCGATAGCTACGACGCCGTGATTCTAGAGACCTTTGGCATTGGCGGTATCCCCGAGTTTGGTGAGTCGGGCGAGTCGTTCCAAGAGGCAATTTTCCGCTGGGTCGATTCGGGCCGCACCGTCGTTATGACCACGCAGGTCCCCGAAGAGGGCCTCGATCTGGGCGTTTATGAGGTTGGCCGTGCTTACGCCGATCATCCGGGCATTCTGCGCGGCGATGACATGACCACCGAGACGCTCGTGGCCAAAACCATGTGGGCGCTCGGCCAGTCACGCGATGCGGCTGAGATTCAGCGTCTGTTCTACAGCCAAGTCAACCACGACCGCATCCCGATGGCGTAATTCAGCTGTCGGCGGGTATCCCCTATTAGATACCCTCAAGAAGCTCTGACACCGTCATACCGAGTGCGGGTGCAATCTTAAATAGAACCTTGAGCGTGAAATTTGCCGTCCCATCTTCGATTCGGTCGAGGTAGGGTCGGCTGATTCCTGTCGCCACACAAAAATCAACCTTGGAGATACCAAGGTCTCTGCGTGTCTCTTCGACCCGCCTACCAAGAATCTGTTTCGCACGTTCGTCCATGCAGCCGAGTTTGAAATGGAGCCGAACATAAACGTAAACTATAGTTTACGTTTTGCCGAATACACAGGAGTTTTCTATGTCGGGTTCTTCGGTCCGCATGTACCGAGCCACGCCTCGCACAAACAGCGCGCCGCCCAAGCTCGTCGTCGTTGAATCAGAATGCCTTTCGCCCGATGAGCGCACAGCATTTGCATTGCTATCAAGTCGCGTCGCCGCCGTTCTGGTCCCTTGCCCGGCGCAAGGTGAACTTGCTATCCAATGCCAGGCGCACAGCTGCTCGCTCAATCAGGCTACCGTGATCGCAACCAGCCAACGCGGTCTGCCCCTTCTCCTGGAAGCCGGTATCGCACTCGCCCTTCGCGGCGCCGGATACGAAAACGAGGCCGCCGCCGACATGGTCTTTAAACCACGATCGAGCGGCGGCCTCGCAGCAGCTATCGAATATGTGTGCAGACTCGTTGCCTAAAAGGACAAGCTAGAAACCAAAGCCAAAGCCCGTTCCGGTAATCGCCGAGTACATAAAGTAAACGTTGATCACGTTGAGGAACACACCCGTGATGCAACCGTTGCGCAGGTAGCGTTCGCACACGATGCGCGCCATGGCGGCGGAGTCATCATTGTTTTTAGCTTGACGTCCCGCCGTAAAGTATGTCGCCACGCTCAGCAGCAGGTTGAGCACCGGCAGCGCCAGCAACTCGTAGCTCTTGCCCCAGCGCGTCACCTCGCCGGCGGCGTTAAACTTCGTTGCCACCTCGGGACCAATGTTGGGGATAACGCACGCTGCGACCACCAGCGGAATCACCGCAAGTACGAGCAGCGCAATACCCATGTAGCCAGCTTTTTTGCCGTATTTAAACATATGCGTCGCCCTTACACGTTAAAGCGGAAGTGCACGACGTCGCCATCGGCCATGACATAGTCCTTGCCCTCAATACGCAGTTTGCCGGCGGCCTTGGCGCCCTGCTCACCGCCGAGCTCGATGTAGTCGTCATAGCCAATGACCTCGGCCTTAATAAAGCCGCGCTCAAAATCGGTGTGGATGACGCCGGCGGCCTGCGGGGCGGTCGCGCCCTGACGAACCGTCCAGGCCTTGACCTCCATCTCGCCGGCCGTAAAGAACGACTGCAGACCGAGCAGCTTATAGGCCGCCTGCGCGAGCACGTCCAGACCGGGCTGTTCCAGGCCCAGGCTCTCCAGGTAGTCGGCGGCGTCCTCGGGATCGAGCTCGGAAAGCTCGGCCTCAATCTTGGCGCAGATGGGCAACGGCTTGACGCCATCGATGGGCGCCAGGTCGTCGTTGAGCATATCCTCGTCCACGTTGGCCACATACAGGATGGGCTTCATGGTGAGCAGGAACAGCCCCTTGGCGGCGGCACGTTCCTCGTCGGTCATCTCCATGGATGCGGCGCGCTTGCCCTCGTTGAGCCAGGCAAGCAGGCGCTTGGCGACCTCGAACTTGGGCATGAGCTCCTTGTCGCGCTTGGCCTCCTTCTCGAGCTTAGGCAGCTGCTTCTCGAGCGTGCCCATGTCGGCCAGGATGAGCTCGGTCATGATGGTGTCGGCATCGCCGGCGGGATCGACGAACTCGCCCGTGCGGCCCACCTCACGCATGACGTTGGGGTCCTTAAAGTAGCGCACGACCTCGCAGATGGCATCGGTCTCGCGAATGTTGGCCAGGAACTGGTTGCCCAGGCCCTCGCCCTCGTTAGCGCCCTTCACCAGACCTGCGATGTCGACGAACTCGACCGTCGCCGGCACAATGCGGCCCGGGTTAACGATGTCGGCAAGCTTTTGCAAGCGGCTATCGGGCACGTCGACGATACCCACGTTGGGGTCGATCGTGGCAAACGGGTAGTTGGCGGCAAGGCCGGTCTTTTTGGTAAGCGCGGTGAACAGCGTCGACTTGCCCACGTTGGGCAGGCCCACGATACCGATGGAAAGGGACACGACAGCTCCTTTTGGTACAGGTACTTCAAACCTCATAAGTATAGCGCCGCCGCAGCATCCGGGCGAATCCGGACACCGCGGCGGCGCAAATGAAGCAGAGATTGGGGGTCGCTGGCTAGTCCGCGAGCTTCTCCACTTGGTCGAGCATCTTATCGAGCTTGGCCTTTGCCTCGGCCTTGACCTTCTCGGCCTCCTCGTGGGCCTTGGCCTTCTGAGCGGCCTTTTCCTCGGCCTCGGGGTCGACAACGACCAGATTGGACGCATCGTGCTCGACCAGCTTGAGCGCATGCTCGGGGCACACCTTGACGCAGGCCCCGCAACCTAGGCAATAGGTAGACTCCAGTGCAAAGCGACCGCTTCCCACCAAATCGCAGGCAAACGTAGGGCACACGTTGACGCACTCGCCGCACGACGTGCACTTGTCAAAATCGCACTCCGGCGTGCTCACCTGCATGTTCTGGGCAAGCTCGGGATGGTTTTGCAGCGTCGAGAGTACCAGCTGCCGCCCGTGCGTGAGCGAACGGCGACGCTTGGTCGTCGTGGTGCCGCACATGGTGTTGAGCGTGCGCTCCAGCTGGGTAATCTGATGGCGATGGGCCTTGAGCTTTTGCGTCACCGAGGCCAGCGCCGCCGTCGCCGGATTGAGCTTGGTCACCGTCAGGCCCGTGGTGCGGGCGATCTTTTCCATGTACTCCTTGCGCTCGTACTCGCGGCGCTTATGGCATTTGAGGCTCTTGGAGTCGACCTCCAAGCCCATACCCGTGCCGGACCACTCCTCGGCCTTCGCAATCGCCTCGCCCAGAATGTCCTCACCGCCGGTGTTGCGGCATTTATCGCACACGCCCAACGGCAGGTACACACTCACGTTGGGATAGTCTGCCAGTACCGAGAACCAGGTCTCGGCCGTAATATCGCCCACGCAGGCAACGACGACTTCGTTCTCGCGCGGCATGCGCTTAAGGGCACGCGTGCAGGTGACGTAGGCGGTCTCGTGGCTCGTAGCCGCCGAGACAATGTCGTCGTAGACGTTTTTGGGCGCCAGGCGCGGCGAGATGATTGCCTCGGTCGGACAGGCAGCGGCGCACAGGCCGCACTTGCGACAGGAGTCGAGGATCTCGATGGAGTCTTCCTCGACCTCGATAGCGTTGACCGGGCACACGTCCATGCACGCGGTGCAGCCGCTCTTTTCGTTTTTGCAGGTCAGGCACGGAATGGTGTTGCCGCGCGGGCGCTCCTTGTAGTCAGCAGGATTCCATTGAGGCGCCGACGGATCGAGTGCATCGGTCACACCGCCAAGCGGGTTTTTAAGAAAGTCGAAACCCTTGCTGATCTCGATAATGTCATCAAACAGATCGTGTTCCTGCGCCATGCGCGGCCCCTCCCTGAGCAGTGCAAACAAGCAAGAGATAATGATACGCCATCGGCCCACGCCTCGGGCAAATTACACGCGGAGCATCTTTGCGGCAAATAGACCTACAATCTATTGCCAGCCTAATCGCCTAGGTTTATTGAGGAGTCACAAGATGAAGATTGCCCTGATCGAACCGTTGGGAGTACCCGAGCAGACCATCGACAGGCTCTCCGCACCCCTTAAGGACGCCGGACACGAGTTTGTCTATTTCGATACCAAAACAACCGATCCGGCCGAGCTCGCTCGACGCAGCGAGGGCGCCGAGGTCGTCATGATCGCCAACAACCCCTACCCTGCCGAGGTCGTCGCCGGCGCCGATGCGCTCAAGATGATCGCCGTTGCCTTTACGGGCATCGACCACGTGGGGCTTTCCGCCTGCCGTGAGCGCGGTGTTGAGGTTCGCAACTGCGCCGGCTACTCCGACGTTTCGGTCACCGAGCTCACCCTTGGCCTGACCATCGACGTGCTGCGCAAGGTGGGCGCCGCCGATGCCGCCGTCCGCAGCGGCAAGACGAGCGCCGGCCTAATGGGCACCGAGATCCGCGACAAGACCGTGGGTATCGTGGGCTGCGGTAAGATCGGCTGCGCCACGGGTCGTCTCTTTAAGGCCTTTGGCGCCCGCGTGCTGGGATATGCCCGCCACGAGCATCCCGAGGCAGCCGAGACCGGCATTGAGCAGGTTTCGCTCGAGCAGTTGCTCGCCGAGTCCGATATCGTAAGCCTGCACCTGCCTAACAATGACACCACGCGCAAGAGCTTTGGCACCGAGCAGTTCGCCCAGATGAAGGACGGTGCCGTCTTTATCAACTGCGCCCGCGGTGCCATCGTGGATAACGATGCCCTTGCCCAGGCACTCAACGACGATAAGCTCGCCGGTGCCGGCATCGACGTCTTTGATATGGAGCCGCCCATCCCCGCCGACTACGCGCTCGTCAACGCCAAGAACTGCACCTTCACACCACATGTAGGCTTCCTTACGCACGAGGCCATGCAGCGCCGCGCCAAGATTGAGTTCGACAACGTCGTCGCCTACGTCGAGGGTCGCGCGCAAAACGTTTGCGAGCTGTAGTCAAACGAGGGCGGGGCAAAACCTCATCGCAGGCCTACCCCGCCTTCTTTGGTTCAACTAACCTGACCCCTTTGCACCATAGCAAAAAGGGGCAAAGCCATCTGCTGGCTTTGCCCCTTCCTTACCTAAGTTTACTCATCCATAAGGTAGTAGTGACCCAGTGCGTCGGCACCCAGGATGGCGTTTGCGACCATCTCGGGCGTCACCTCAAACGGCATGTTGCACATGGTGTCCTCGGGCGCGCACGCGGCCTCGGCAACAATCATGGCCTTCTCGCGCGTAAGCTCGGCAACGCCAAGTTCCTTCATCGTGACCGGCAGGCCAAGCTCAATGCAGAAGCCCAAGACTTCCTCGAGTTTCTCAGTCGGGGCATCCTCGAGTACCAGCTGGACGATAGTGCCAAAGGCGACCTTCTCGCCGTGATACATGCCGTGGCACTCGGGCAGCATCGTCAGGCCATTGTGGATGGCATGAGCAGCAGCAAGGCCCGAGCTCTCAAAGCCAATGCCCGAAAGCAGCGTATTGGCCTCGATGATGTGCTCGACGGCAGGCGTGAGCGCGCCCTTCTCCAGCGCGACCTTGGCCTTGACGCCATCGGCCATAAGCGTCTCGTAGCAGAGCTTGGCGAGCGCCAGACCGGCCATTCCGCCCTTGCCGCCGGCGCAGGTGCCGCCGTCGGCATCGTGCGTCGCCTGAGCCTCGAAATAGGTTGCGAGCGCATCGCCCATACCGGAAACCGTCAGGCGCACCGGGCTCGCCGCGATAACCGTCGTATCCATAAGGACGATATTGGGGTTTGCCTTAAGGAAGAGGTATTTGTCGAACTGGCCGTCATCGGTATAGAGCACCGAAAGCGCCGAACACGGGGCATCGGTCGAAGCAATGGTGGGGCAAATGATAACCGGGGACTCCAGGTAATAGGCGACGGCCTTCGCGGTGTCGAGAATCTTGCCGCCACCGACGCCGACGATGATGTCGCAACCGTTGTCGCGAGCGAGCGCAACCAGGCGATCGACCTCGCCCTTGGAGCACTCGCCGTTAAAGTCCTCAAACAGCAGCTCGGCCTTAGCCTCGGCAAAGCCGCCCTCGATCTTGGCACCGACGCGCTTCTTGCCCGAAGGCGTCACGATGACGAGGGCCTTAGCGCCGAGCGGCTCGACATAGGAGCCGAGCTTGGCGAGCTCGTCCGGACCCTGGATGTACTTGCTGGGGCTATTGAAAATTGCAGCCATAACTATCCCATTCTCTAAAAAAGAAAGGGGCTCCGTACAGATACGTGCGGAGCCCCTCGTTACGATAACAAGAGTCGATTAGAAATCGATATCGGTGTCGTAGTAGCAGGCCTTGAGGATCTTCTCGAAGTCGGCAGCCTTGGTCTCACGCGGGTTCTCGGGCGTGCAGGCGTCCTGCTCGGCGTTCGCGGCGATCTCGGGCAGCTTGGCGAGGAACTCCTCCTCGGAAACCATCTGCGGGTTCTCGGCGTCGACCTTCACGCCACCATTCGCGTAATCCTTGATGGACTGCGGAATGTTGAGCTGGTCGTTGAGGTCGCGGATCTTCTGGACGAGCGCAGCGATGAGCTCCTCGTTGGTCTCGCCGGGAAGGTGCAGGATCTCCTTGGCCACGTAAGCGTAACGCTCGGCAGCACGGGGATCCTTGGAGTTCCACTGGATGACCTTGCCCAGGTACATGGCGTTAGCGGCACCGTGGATGATGTGGCCGTTCTCGAAGGCAGCACCGGTCTTGTGAGCCATGGAGTGAACGATGCCGAGCAGGCCCGAGGAGAAGGCGATACCGGCGATGCACTGAGCCTCGTGCATGTGCTGACGGGCCTCATGGTCGCCAGCATAGGACTTGGGCAGCCACTCGACGATCTCGCGGATGCCGTGCAGAGCGTTGGCGTCGGTGAACATAGAGGCGCAGGTGGAAACGTAGGCCTCCATGCAGTGGGTCAGAGCATCCATGCCGGTGTGAGCGCACAGCTTGGCGGGCATGGTGTAGGTGAGCTCGGGGTCGACGATGGCGACATCAGGGGTGATGTTGAAGTCGGCCAGCGGGTATTTGATGCCCTTGGCGTAGTCGGTAATGACGGAGAACGCGGTGACCTCGGTAGCGGTGCCGGAGGTAGAGGAGATGGCGCAGAAATGAGCCTTCTGACGCAGCTCGGGGAAGCTGAACGGCTGGATGATGTTATCGAAGGACTCCTCGGGATACTCGTAGAAGACCCACATGGCCTTAGCGGCATCGATGGGCGAGCCGCCACCGATGGCGATAATCCAGTCGGGCTCGAACTCGCGCATGGCCTCGGCGCCCTTCATGACCGTCTCGATGGACGGGTCGGACTCGACGCCCTCGAACAGCTTGACCTCGAAACCGCCTTCCTTAAGGTCGTTCTCGACGTCCTGCAGGAACCCGCCGCGGCGCATAGAGCTGCCGCCAGAAACGATGATGGCCTTCTTGCCCTTGAGGTTCTTCACCTCGTGGCGAGCGCCCTCACCAAAGTACAGATCGCGAGGATTGGTAAAACGTCCCATACTGTGCCTCCTAAACAAGCCCCTCTTAGACTTGCGTATATAACGGAGCACCCAATTGGCTCCGTTAGGACCGGTTTGCGCGTTGCCGGCGATGACAATGCGCGATGTCTAAACGTCTCAACGCTCAGACAAATACTATTTTACCGTTCTGGTTGGTCAGTTATTCACCTAAAGCCGCCAATGATGAAACGTTTTTTCTATCCCTGAAGACCCTTGTGCGGCATTCATACTCCCAAGCTGGGCAAACGTTTTATCAGGGTTGACCACATATCCCGGGCGGGGCTGTGCCTCTCCAAAATGTGCCCCGTTCGCCGCCAAAAATCGACCGTTTACGGCACTGTGATACCACTCGGTCGTCCAAGGTGCCGACATTTGTGCGACATCCGTCTTCGTGGTGCAAAGGTGCAAGTCCAAGTGCGGCACCCCCGTTGTGCCACATGCGGGTAAACTAGAACTTTATATAGAAACATTTGAACCCTAACCGCAGCAAAGGAGGCCCCATGGCATTCGATCCCATTCAAGAGGATTGCCATCGCCTCGTTCTTGAGGCCTTGCGCCGCGACAATATCCCGCTCACCGACGCTGCCGCCGTAGAGCGTCTGATGGAACAATTCACCCGCAACCCCGCACCGCTCATCGTGCACGACCGCGACCGCGCCGGGCATCTGATTGCCAAGGTGGTCGAGGCTGTCGACTACCGCATTCCCTTTATCCCCGACGATACCCAGGCAGAGCAAGAAGAAGCCGCAGCCGAGAACATGCTCCGCGAGGCAGCCGCACTCGACCCGGCCAACCGGGATGCCCAGCGCATGCTGACGGCGCTCACCGCCGAATCCAACGAGGAATACGTGCAGTATCTGGTGTCCAAGTGCGACGAGGTGGAGCATGACCTGGCGCTCAAAATCGCCTCGGCGCAGGACCCCTACGAGCGTGAGGCCGCAGGCGACCTTACGCGCCGCCCCTATCTGCGCTGGCTTGCCGCCCTTGCGTCACGCGCGCTCATTAGCGGCCGCTATCGCATGTCGCTCGCAGCCGCAAACCGCAGCCTCGACTTTGCGCCCAACGACCCCGCTGGTGTCCGCCACACCGCGATGCTCGCCATGGCAAAGCTCGAATACCCCGCCGAGGAGCTCAAGCGCTTTCGCTCTGCCCACTCCGTCCCCTATCTCGCCAACACGCCGCTGCGCCGTCGTCCCAAGGATGCGGAGCGCGACTTGGACCCGTGGACGCTCATCGCGCTGATGAGCGCTGCCTGGCGCGAGCTGGACTACGAGGGCGCCGAGCACTATTTGCGCATCCTTGCGCGCTCGTGTCCGCACGCAGCCGAGGCACTCTACTTCCAAACCGAGTTTCCCGATGGCGTCTATGCCCGCGTCAACGTGGGTGTGGGCTCCACCGACGAACTTGTCCTTGCGCTGTCCGAGGCGACGCCGGTACTGCAGGAGGGCCTGGGCGCCCCCGACAACGCCAGTTTTGCCGCCTGGGTCGCCACCAACGATATCGTGCGTTCCCAAATCGATGAGCGCATACTGCGGGCGGCCGAGCAGGGTTTGCCGTTTAAGGGAGGAGACCTCTAATGGATCCGAGCGTCTACATCCCCGCCTACCTGGAGCGCACCTATCTGGCGTCGCACCCCGAACTCACCGATGCAGCACGCGAGCTTGTCCATAACGACGTGAGCGTCAACCCTCATAAGTATGCGCAGACCGAGCATGCCCAGGCACTGCTGTCCTATGCCGGTGTTCATCGCCACCTGCTCGACGAGCTCCATCGCATCGAGGACATGGGCAGTGACGAGGAGTTCGAACAGACGCGTAATCGCCTGTTCGACGACATGCGCGATGAGCTGCTCAAAATTGTCCGCGTCGATGCACTGGCCGTCGACGCGCAGCTGCTCGCCATCATCCTGGCCGACACACCCGTTGACGCCTGCCTGGGCGACCTGATGAAGCTCGAGGCAACCACGGCCGATTACCTGCAGCAAAGCGTGCCCGGGTTCGATATGGAGGCCCCGCACTACTGGGCCAACAAAGTTTTGACGGACGGCGTGACGGCGGCAGAGCTCACCGTGAGCGAGCCGGCGCTTATCGGGTGGCTTCACACACTCGAGGCCATCTCGCAGCTGTGCATGGCGAGCGCCCGCTACCGTGCTGCCGTCAACTATTCTCGCCGTGTTCTTAAGGCGGAAGGCTATCCCACCCGAGCGGCAGGCACCGTGTTACTCGCCCTCGCTCGCTTGGAAGACGAGGACGGCTTTTTTGCCCTGGCCCACCAGCTCGAGGAGCAGATGGGGGCCGATGCCCTCGAGAACTCTCCTTGGTATCTGCTCGCCCGCACGATTCTGCTGTTCAAAACAAACAAGATGCGCCCGGCGACACGCGCGCTGCGTGAGTTCGCCAACCGCTGCGAGGGTGGCGCGTTCTTCTTACTGAACCCCATGTACCAGACACCGTACCTTCCCTGCCGGCCCGAGCCACACGATCCCTGGGATCTTTCGCACCAGGCCGTTTGGGAAGCGGACGGCATTATCTCGGACACTCCCGACTTTGCCCCCTGGGCCAACGCCTGCGAAGATGTATCGCAGCTTGCCCAGGAATTTGCGCGCCGCTACGGATTTTAGTGACGCACTCGACCCGACCATGTCGTTTACGTTAGGAACGGTTTCATGAACCTCCGCTCATCTCTTGCCTGCACCTCGAGCGATATCGCTCGCTGGGGGCTGCGCTCCGTCCTTAAGCGCCAGGGCGGCGTACTCCCCGGCCGCATCGCCATGAAGATCGACCCCGAGTTGCTGAGCGACCTCGCTGGCCTTGTCGACCGCAGCGTGGTGATTACGGGTACTAATGGCAAGACCACCACTTCCAACCTCATCGCCGACGCCGTTGCTGCCAGCGGTGCTGCCGTGGTGTGCAACCGTGCCGGCAACAATATGGAGCCTGGTGTGGTAGGTGCTCTGCTCGAGGCCCGCGGCGGCCTTAAACACACCAGCAGCGGCAAGCGCGTGGGCGTTTTTGAGTGCGATGAGCTTTACACCGTACGCGTTCTGCCCAAGCTCAAGCCGACGTACTTTGTGCTGCTCAACCTGTTCCGCGACCAGCTAGATCGCTATGGCGAGATCGATCACACCCAGGAGGTCATCGCCCACGCGTTGGAGCTTTCGCCGGCAACGACGCTCATCTACAACGCCGACGACCCGCTGTGCGCCTCGATTGCCGCGCGCGTTCCCAATGCGAGTATTGCCTTTGGCATCGACGGCGCCACCGACACCGAGTCCGACCGCATTAGCGACTCGCGCTTTTGCTCGCAGTGCAACGCCCCGTTGGAGTACGACTACGTGCAATACGGCCAGCTTGGCGCATACCATTGCCCCTCGTGCGGTTGGGCACGCCCCGCACTGGTCCGCCGTGTGACGGGCGTGAAGCTCGGCTGCGACGGCTACGGCTTCGACCTGGTCTTTGGATCTGCGCCCGACGCGGCTGCCGTACACATCGCCACACGCTACAACGGTCTGTACATGGTCTATAACGTTGCCGCCGCCTTCTTTGCCGCACGCGAGTTGGGCGTGGACACGGCGTTTCTACAGCCTACGCTCGATGCCTACGTCCCCGCCGGCGGACGTATGGGCCGCTGGGAGATCGCCGGCCGTACCGTCGAGGCAAACCTGGCCAAAAATCCCGTGGGCTTCGATCGCCAGATCCAGTCCATTAAAACGGCAGGCGGCAGGCTCTGCGCCTTCTTCCTGAACGACAACGACGCCGACGGCCACGATGTCTCGTGGATCTACGACGTCGACTTCGAGCGCATCGCCGACACACCGGGTCTTGTCGCCTTTGCCGGAGGCACGCGTGCGCACGACATGCAGGTACGCCTCAAGTACGCCGGCATCGATGCCGCGATTATCTCGGACGTCGCGCAGGCAATTGGCGCCGTTGCGGATGAAGCCGCAGGCGACACTTTCTATGCCGTCGCCAACTACACGGCCTTCCCGCCGCTGGTCAAAGAACTCGATGGGCTGAAGGGTGCCGATGCAGCCACGGTTGCTGCCCGCGCTGCAACGTGTGCCGATGGCAGTGCCGTCCCCGTCGGCATCGCGCCAGTCGAGCTTTCGCGCCCGCTGCGCATCGTCTACCTATACCCCGATGCTCTCAACCTCTATGGCGACGGCGGCAACGTCATCGCCCTCGAGCGCCGCTGCGCCTGGCGCGGCATCCCCGTTCGCGTGGATGAGGTCCGCATGGGCGAGGCGCTCGATCTCACCGACGCCGATATCGTCATGATGGGCGGCGGCTCCGACCGCGATCAGCTGGCTGTGGCACACGAGCTGCTCGCCCAAAAAGACAAGGTCGCGGCCTATGTTGAGGACGGCGGTTCGCTGCTCGCCATCTGCGGCAGCTATCAGCTGCTCGGCCGTTCGTACTATATGGGCGAGGATCGCATTGAGGGTCTGGGGGTCATTGCCGCCGAAACCGTACGCGGCTCCGACCGCCTGATCGGCAACGTAGCCGTCAAAACCGACCTGGCACCTGAGCCCTTTGTGGGATTCGAGAACCATGGCGGCCGCACGCTTTTGGACGCCGATGCCACGCCGCTCGGAACGTCCGTCGTCACGGGCACCGGCAACAACGGCGACGATGGCTTTGAGGGCCTGATCTACAAGGGCGTCATCGGCACGTACCTGCATGGCCCGGCGCTGCCCAAGAACCCCGAGCTCGCCGACTGGTTGATCGCCCATGCCCTCGAGCGCCGTGGCGATGCACAGGCCGCCGCCCTGCTGCCGCTCAAGCCCCTCGACGACACCTACGAGCACGCCGCCCACGACGCCGCCATGAAGCTCCTCCCCTAGCACCTCACCACCACAAAGGGGACAGGCACCTTTGTGGTGGTTTTTCAGTTTGCCAACGATATGTGAACGGCTAAAAAAGTCTGCTATACTCTTTCCCGCTGTCCCCATCGTCTAGCGGCCAAGGACGCCACCCTTTCAAGGTGGATATCGCGGGTTCGAATCCCGCTGGGGGCACCATTTGAATTGAAGAGCCCGTTACCCTCGCGGTAGCGGGCTTTTTGCTACCGATATGCCGGGATTCGAACCCGACAGGGTGCGAAGCTGAGGAAACGCGCAAGCGTTTTCCAGCGCAGCACGCAAGGAGCGGAGCGACGCAGCGGAAGCGGGCGGCGCCAGCCGCACGCGGACATCCCGCTGGGGGCACCATTTCAATTAAGAAGCCCGTTACCCCCGCGGTAACGGGCTTTTTGCTACCCATGCGCCGGGATTCGAACCCGACAGGGTGCGAATCCCGGCATCATCGCAAGGCCTGTGGTCAAAAAATGGCAAATATGAGTACTGTTACCATTTTAGTTACAGCGATTTCATGCCTTCAGAAGGCGATTTAGCCGTCGGGCGTCCTACGGCGGAAAAATTGCAGACGTTTATCGGCTAAGTACTTGGACATATGTTGCGTAACACTACATATTTTGCAAATAAATAATGTTACAGGACTTGTGACAGTACTCATATTTGACGTTTTTTGCCCATAGCCCTTTATACCTAGGCACATCGGCGGCAAAACGGGCTTCAAAGCGTCCTTCGCAAACAAAAAGCCGGGGCCCGCGCGATGCGGACCCCGGCTCAATACCGTGACGATATGTCAGTTACGTTCTACACATAGAACAGAATGTCGTCGTAGGTCGGAACCGGCCAGTAGTCGGCGGCCACGATCTCCTCCATGGCATCCACGGCGGCGCGCAGCGTATCCATAGCGGGAACGACCTCGTGTGCATACACATTGGCCTGCTCCTGGCCATCGAGGGCCTCGGCCTTCTGATGCACGGCGTCGAGCGCCTTAATGGAGTCGTTGATGGCAGTGATACCGTTGCAGAGCTTGTTGAGCGTATTCTGCTCGCACTGCATGGCGGCCTCGGCGCCGGCGGCGCGAATAGTCTCAAGGCCCTTAGCGACCTTGGTGGCATAGGCGGTAATGACCGGGCGATAGGTACGACGCGCCTCGCGAACCATCGTGGTAGCCTCGATGTTCATGAGCTTGTTGTACTTCTCGAGCTTGCAGTCGTAGCGGCACTGAGCCTCGGCCTTGGTCAGGACACCCGTCTCCTCGAAGAGCGCGATAGCCTTATCGGAAACAAAGGCGGGCAGGGCATCGGCCGTGGTCTTGTTGTTGGCAAGGCCGCGCTTCTCGGCCTCAATGGGCCACTCGTCGGAGTAACCGTCGCCGGAGAACAGGATGCGCTGGTGATCGGTCAACACCTTCTTGCAGTACTCGAGCGCGGCATCTTGGAACTCATCCTCGGGCGTACCCTCAAGCGCGTCGGCGAAGGACTTGAGCGACTTGGCCACGGCGGCATCGAGCACCAGGTTGGAGTCGGAGACGTTCTGCTCGGAGCCGCAGGCACGGAACTCGAACTTGTTGCCGGTGAAGGCGAACGGGGAGGTGCGGTTGCGGTCGGTGTTGTCCTGCATCAGCTTGGGCAGAGTATCGGCGCCCAAGTCGAGCACGCCGCGCGTGGCATGGACGGAAGCCTTGCCATCGATGATCTTCTCGACGACCTCGGTAAGCTGGTCGCCCAGGAAGATGGACATAATCGCCGGAGGAGCCTCGTTGGCGCCCAGACGATGGTCGTTACCGGCCGAGGCAACGGAGGCACGCAGGAGCTCCTGATAGTTATCGACGGCCTCGATCACCGCGGTGAGGAAGACGATGAACTGCAGGTTGTCGAGCGGAGTGTCGCCCGGATCGAGCAGATTCTCGGACTCGGTGCCAAGCGACCAGTTGTTGTGCTTGCCCGAACCATTGATGCCCTCAAAGGGCTTCTCGTGCAGCAGGCAGACCAAGTCGTGGCGGGAGGCGATGAGCTTCATCTTCTCCATCATGACCAGATTCTGGTCGATGGCCTCGTTGACCTCGCCATAGACCGGTGCGAGCTCATGCTGGCAGGGAGCGACCTCGTTGTGCTTGGTCTTGGCGGGAATGCCGAGCGCCCACAGCTCATCGTCCAAGTCCTTCATGTAGGCCGAGACGGTGGGGCGGATAGCGCCAAAGTAGTGCTCCTCGAGCTCCTGACCCTTGCATGGAGCAGCACCAAAGAGGGTGCGGCCGGTAATGACCAGGTCCTTGCGCTTGCGGTAGGCGTCCTTCTTGATCAGGAAGTACTCCTGCTCGTCGCCCACGGAAGGAACGACCTTCTTGGGGGTCTTACCGAACAGCGCCAAAACGCGCTTAGACTCACGCGAGAGCGCGGTCATGGAACGCAGCAGCGGGGTCTTCTTGTCCAGGGCCTCGCCCGTGTAGGAGCAGAAAGCCGTGGGGATGCACAGGACATCGTCCTTGATAAAGGCGGGGCTAGTGGGGTCCCAAGCGGTGTAGCCACGGGCCTCGAAGGTAGCACGCAGGCCGCCGTTGGGGAAGCTCGAGGCATCGGGCTCGCCCTGGATGAGGTTCTTGCCCGTAAACTTGGTAATGGCGGTGCCGTCGTGGTTGGGCTCCAGGAAGCTGTCGTGCTTCTCGGAAGTAATGCCCGAAAGCGGCTGGAACCAGTGCGCGTAGTGCGTCGCGCCCTTGGAGATGGCCCAGACCTTCATGGCATGGGCAACGGCGTTGGCCACATCCAGGTCGAGCGGCTCACCGCCCTCGAGGGTTGCAGCAAGGCGCTTCCAAATGTCCTTGGGGAGGTAGTCCTTCATGACTTCCTCAGAGAACACCATGGTCCCGAAGCGGTCAGTAAGTTCGGCCATACGGAACTCCCTTCGTATCGGCACCGCGTGAGAAGCGGTGTTGATTACTAACGAACGAGTCATAGCTTAGACTCGCCGTGTTTCCGCGACATTACCGTTATGTTGCTGTCGCGAAACCAATCAATGAGGTTACCCTATCGAGGCGGCGTTGCCACCCTCAACAGCCAATCAACTGCATAAATTGCAGACCTCTCTCCATGGTTTAAGGGTAGTCAATTTGGGATGGAGCTCTATTAACTGGTATTTTGCATCAGATACCAGTCTTTATAGTCCGTGCCTAGATTAGCCGCTCTGTTATAGAGAAAGCCGATAGCAAGGCATCTTTGATTGGTATCCTCAAATAGCGAGTGAAACTCCACCGTGGCACAGTGGTGCTGTAGAATCCTTACACAACACATCACACTATTACGTATCTAGAGGAGCACGATATGCGCGTCGACGAGGTTTTTAAGCAGGCAGCATCCCAGGGCACCGCACCCGTTTCGTTTGAGATGTTCCCGCCCAAGGGCGAGCTGACCCTCGACACGGCTCGCGAAGTGGCAGGCAATCTGTGCAAGCTTTCGCCGAGCTTTGTCTCGGTCACCTGCTCGGCCGGCGGCTCGGGCAACGGCGCCACCACCGCCCCCATCGCGCATATGATTACGAGCGAATTCGATACACCCTCGGTGGCACACCTTACCTGCGTGGGCCGCTCGCATGCCGATATCGCCGCCAAGATCGACGAGTATCGCACCACCGGCGTGGAAAACATCCTGGCCCTGCGTGGCGATCTCCCCGCCGGCGCGACCGAGGACGACAAGCCCGCCTCGGACTACGCCTACGCCCGCGACCTCATCCCCGAGCTCGTCGACGCCGGCTTTTGCGTGGGCGCCGCAGCCTATCCCGAGGGCCACATTGCCTGTGAGGATCTCAACCTCTCGGTCGAACACCTCAAGCAAAAACAGGACGCTGGCGCGAGCTTCTTTGTGACGCAGCTCTTCTTTGATAACGAGTGCTTCTACCGTTTTCGCGAGCTTGCCGACAAGGCCGGCATCACCGTGCCCATTACCGCGGGCATCATGCCGTTTATGGGCAAGTCGCAGATCAGCCGCATGGTCTTTATGTGCGGCGCGTCGCTGCCCTCCCCCGTCATCAAGATTCTCGCCAAGTACGAGAATGACCCCGAGAGCCTACAGGCAGCTGGTGTAGATTATGCAGCCCGCCAGCTTTGCGACCTCAAGGAGCACGGCGCCGACGGCCTGCACCTGTACACTATGAACCGTCCTGCGATCGCCGCGACCATTATGGAGCGCCTGGGGTAATGGAAAAACCGCACATCGATACAACCACTGTCGAAGTGCCGGCCGACCTTGCGTCGCCGGCGCTTTACCGTGTCGATGCTGCGCACCATCCCCGTGTCGACCGTGCCGAGATGCTACGGTATCTGGGTTACGGCGGCCAGCAGATTGAGCCCGAACTGTCACGACGTATTGAGCTTGTCGTTGAACGTCTGGAACTGGACATTGAGCCCCGTGGCGTGCGCCGCGTATTTGCCGTCGATGCCACGGGCGTGGACGAGCAGGGCAAGCCTTGCATTCGCTTGGTCGGCACCAACGTTGAGCTGCGCGGTCGCGATATCTATCGACATCTTAAGGACGCCCGTATGGCTGCGCTCATGGCATGCACCCTCGGCATGGATGCTGAGCGTCGCCTGCGCACCACGGGAGCCCAACATCCCCTAGAGGGCGCCGTGCTCGACGCCGCGTGCTCCGCTTACGTGGAAGCCGCCGTTGAGCAAATGGACCAGCAGGCCAAGACGGACGCCGCCACACACGGGCTCGCCGGCAACTGGCGCTTTAGTCCCGGCTACGGCGACTGCCCGCTCTCGGCCCAGCGCTCGATCGTCAATACGCTCAACGCCACGCGGCTCATCGGCCTGACCGTCACGCCCACCAGCCTGCTTATGCCCACCAAAAGCGTGACCGCGGTGATCGGTCTGTTTGACGGCGAGGTCCACGACGCCCAGAGCCGCCCCACCTGCAATATCTGCCGCATGCGCGAACACTGCCGCTTCCGCGCCGCCCACACCACCTGCTATTCCAGCCATTAGGAGCCCTCGATGTTTACTCCGCTTATCACTCATGATCTGGACGGTACCGCGCTGGCAGCGCCCGTCAATGCCGCACGCTGCAACGGCGCTGCATACAAGACACGCACGATCGACGACCTGCGCATTAAGGACGATCGCCTGCGTGCGGCCATCGATGGCACGGGACACCTGCTGTTCGACGGCGGCATGGGCACCATGTTGCAGGCCGCTGGCATGAAGGCGGGCGCCCTGCCCGAGCTGCTCAACTTTGAGGAGCCCCAGGTCATTACCGACATTCAGCGCCAGTACGTCGAGGCTGGCTGCGACGTGATCACCGCCAACACCTTTGGCGCCAACGCCCACAAGCTCGACGGCGCCGCCACCGTGGCAGATGTCTTTGCCGCGGCCGTCGCCTGTGCCCGCGAGGCCGGCGCCCGCTACGTCGCCGGCGATATCGGCCCCATCGGCGCGCTGCTTCGTCCCTTAGGCACCCTCAGCTTTGACGAGGCCTATGACCTCTTTGCCGTGGAAGTGCGCGCTGGCGTCGATGCGGGCGTGGACCTCTTTATTATCGAGACTATGACCGACCTGGCCGAGATCAAGGCGGCCGTCCTCGCCTGTCGCGAAAACTCCGACCTGCCCGTCTTTGCCACCATGACCTTCGAGGAAGACGGTCGCACCTTCCTGGGCACGAGTCCCGAGGTGGCCGCCATCACGCTCGATGCCATCGGCGCCGACGTTTTGGGCATCAACTGCAGCCAGGGACCGGCCGAGCTCCGGGGGCTCGCCGCACGTATGCTCACCGTTACCGATAAGCCCATTATGGTGCAGGCCAACGCGGGACTCCCCCATGTGGACGACGACGGCAACACCGTCTTTGATATCCAAGCCCCCGAATACGCCGAGGCCGTCGCCGGCATGATCGCCGACGGCGTGAGCGTCGTGGGCGGCTGCTGCGGCACCACGCCGGCGCACATGGCGGCCCTGCGCACGCTTATCGACAACCACACGCCCAGCCCGCGCCGCCGCAAGCCCAGCATGTCGGTCACGAGCGCCCAGACGGTCGTGGACCTTCCCTGCGACGGCCACAAGATCGCCGTCATCGGCGAGCGCATCAACCCCACCGGCAAAAAGCGCCTGCAGCAGGCCCTGCGCGACGGCGACTTGGATTACGTGGTAAGCCAGGGCATCAGCCAGCAGGAGCAGGGCGCCGACATCCTGGACGTCAACGTGGGCCTGCCCGAGATCGACGAGGTCAAGGTGATCCAACAGGCAACCGAGCAGCTGCAGGGATCCACGCTGCTGCCGCTGCAGATCGACTCCACCGACCCCGCCGCCGTCGAGGCGGCCGTACGTCGCTACGCCGGCAAGCCCATCATCAACTCCGTTAACGGCAAGCAGCAGATCATGGACGAGATTTTCCCGCTGGTCGCCCACTACGGCACCAACGTTGTCGGCCTCACGCTCGATGAGGGCGGCATCCCCGATACCGCCGAGGCGCGCTTTGCCATCGCCGAGCGCATCGTGGCCGAAGCCGCCCGCTACGGCATCGGTCCGAACCGTATCCTCATCGACTGCCTGGTCATGACCGCTTCGACCAACCAGCGCCAAGCCGAGCAGATCCTGCGCGCCATGTCTCTGTGCAAGGAGCGTCTGGGCGTCAAATGCGCACTCGGCGTGTCGAACATCAGCTTTGGTCTGCCTGCCCGCCCACTGCTGGGCTCGGTCTTTTTGGCTGCCGCCTTTGGCGCGGGCCTGGACGCCCCCATCATGAACCCGGGCTCTAAGCGCTTTATGGACACCGTCTACAGTTATCGCGTGTTGAGCGTTGAGGACGAGGGCTCGACCGGATACATCGAGCGCTACGCCGGCTGGACCGATCCGTACAAGATCGCCGCAAACCCGGCGGCAGCTCAGGCCGCATCGAGTGATGCCGCGCCTGCCGTGGGCACCGCCGGCACCGACGGCAACGACGACCCGATTCGTCGCATGGTCGTCTCGGGCCGCAAAGGCGAGATCGCTGCCGAGACCGAGCGTCTGCTGGCAGATCACGACGCTATGGATCTTATCAACAATCACTTTATCCCCGCCCTCGACGAGGTTGGCGTCCTCTTTGACCAGGGCAAGTTCTTCTTGCCGCAGCTCATGGCCTCGGCCGAGGCCGCGCGCGTGGGCTTCGACACCATCAAGCGCCTGATGCCCGCCGGCGAGATTGCCGACAAGGGCAAGATCTGCGTGGCCACCGTCAAGGGCGACATCCACGACATTGGCAAGAACATCGTCAAGATGCTGCTCGATAACTACGGCTATACCGTCTTTGACCTGGGCCGCGACGTCGATCCACAGGAGGTACTCAAGACCGTCAAGGAGCGCGATATCAAACTCGTCGGCCTCTCGGCGCTTATGACCACCACCGTCGTGGCCATGGAAGAGACCATCAAGTTGCTCCATGCCGAGGTCCCGGGCGTCAAGATCATCGTGGGCGGCGCCGTGCTCACCCCCGAATACGCCAAGCAGATCGGCGCGGACTACTACGCTAAGGACGCCGCCGAAAGCGCTCGTATCGCCGAAGAGGTCTTTGGGCAGTAACACAACGGAAACAACCGAGCACCAAAACGTGCCGCATGCGCCACTTGGCACGTGCAGCACGTTAGAATAGATAAGACTATGCTCGTTTTGGCAGATAGGAGCGCAAGGATGGCGATCACGCCCGCAGAAATCGCGGAAACCCGCGGCATGGTTGAGGAGCAGAACCTCGACATCAGGACCATCACCATGGGTGTTTCGCTCATGGGTTGCGGTGACGAGAACCTCGACCGCATGTGCACGAAGATCTACGACCACGTGACGCACACGGCCGAGCACCTGGTCGAGACCGCCGAGAACCTCGAGCGCGAGTACGGTATCCCCATCGTCAACAAGCGCGTTTCCGTCACCCCGGTGGCGCAGATCGCCGCGTGCTGCAAGGATGAGGACCTCACCCCCATCGCGCATGCCCTCGACCGCGCGGCCGAGACGCTCGGCATCGATTACCTGGGCGGCTTCTCCGCACTCGTCCAGAAGGGCATCGGCGACGCCGACCGCCGCGTCATCCAGTCCATCCCTCAGGCGCTCGCTACCACGAGCCGCGTCTGCTCCAGCGTCAACGTCGCCAGCCTGCGCGCCGGTATCAACATGGATGCCGTGCTCATGGCCGCCCAGACCATCATCGATGCCGCCAAGCTCACGGCCGACCAGGACTCCGTCGGCGCCTCCAAGTTTGTCTGCTTTGCCAACATGGTCGAGGACTCCCCGTTTATGGCGGGCGCCGTCCACGGCGGTGGCGAGGCCGACGCCGTCATCAACGTAGGCGTCTCGGGCCCCGGCGTTATGGCCGCAGCCCTGGAGACGCTGCCCGACTCCGCATCGATGATGGAGGTTGCCGAGAAGATCAAGCAGACCGCCTTTAAGATCACCCGCGCCGGCGAGCTCATGAGCCGCGAGGCCGCCCATCGTCTGGGTGTCGAGAAGGGCATTGTCGACCTGTCGCTGGCTCCCACGCCTGCCATCGGCGACTCCGTTGCCCGCATCCTCGAGATCATCGGCGTGGGCACCTGCGGTGGCCCCGGCACGACCTGCGCGCTCGCCATGCTCAACGATGCCGTCAAGAAGGGCGGCGTCATGGCCAGCTCCAGCGTGGGCGGTCTCTCCGGCGCCTTTATCCCCGTGTCCGAGGACGCCGGCATGATCGCCGCCGTCGAAGCCGGCGCGCTTTCGCTCGAGAAGCTCGAGGCCATGACCTGTGTGTGCTCCGTCGGCCTGGACATGATCGCCATCCCCGGCGACACCCCGGTCGAGACCATCGCCGGCATCATCGCCGACGAGATGGCCATCGGCGTCATCAACAACAAGACCACGGCCGTCCGCGTGATTCCCGCCATTGGCAAGGGCGTGGGCGACTGCGTCGAGTACGGCGGCCTGTTCGGCCGTGCGCCCATCATGCCGGTGAACCCCAACGCCGGCACCGTGCTTGCCCACCGTGGCGGACGCTTCCCGGCACCGCTGAACTCGCTCAAGAACTAGCTGAGGGGTTCGGGCGAGGAGCCCCGAGGAGGGCAAATATATAAGGTCGCCTGCTCGGACAGTCCTGACTCGCACGGAGAGCACATTAAGTGCTCTCCGGCTCGTGCGGAACTCGCGATCGACCTTATATATTTGCCCTCCCCGGGGCTCCCGCACAACGGGACCTCAGTTGGGTTCTATCCCGTATGGCAGTCGCTTCGCTCCTGCCCGCCTTGGTTGTGAGGGCGGTTTGGCGTTGGAACGGTTCTTTCTGATATATGCTGGTTGCGGCTCTTCTTTTGGGAGGAGTCGCTTTTTTGTTGCTAGGAGGTTGGCCCGTGGTTGATGGGGAGAATCGTTCTGAGCTGCTTGCTGCGGATTGGAATGGCGAATGGATGCGCCTGCAAGCTGGTCGGCGACGGGCTGATGATTCTTTTGAGTGGGATAAAAGGGCTCGACATTTTCGGCCGTTGGAGACTGCCCCTTATGCTCGGGATTTTATAAAGCTGTTGGCGTTGAAGCCTGGTGAGTCGGTGCTTGATATGGGGTGTGGGGCTGGGTCGATTGCTATTCCGCTTGCTCAGGCTGGGCATCCCGTGATTGCTGCTGACTTTTCCCCTGCCATGTTGGGCACGCTTGATGCTGGCATTGAGTACTATGGGCTCGAAGATCGCATTACACCGCTTGAGCTTGCTTGGGATGATGATTGGAATTTGGTTGGCCCGGTCACGAAAGCGGTAGATGTTGCCTTTGCCAGTCGGTCGGTTACGACGACCAATCTAAAAGGTGCGCTTGCCAAGCTTGATCGTACGGCTCGTCGGCGTTGCGCTGTCACGATGGTCGCCAACTCCAGCCCGCGCTATGATCTGCACTTGATGAACGCCATCGGTGCCTCGGTTACCTGCAGTAATGGCTTTGTGTATGCTTTTAATATCCTCATTCAGATGGGTGCGTTGCCGCAGGTTACATACTTTGAATCGCCTCGTCGCGATACTTTCGATAGCCTTGAGGCGGGCGTGGCAGACTTCTCCCGCATGCTCGAGCACGGTAACGAAGATAAGGTTGACCGCCTGCGCGACTATATCGCTCAACACATGATTGAGAACCCCCATGCCGGTGAGCCGGGCTCCAAGGGCGTGCCGCAGGGGCGCTATATGCTCGATCATGTCCGCAAGGTTCGTTGGGCGTTTATTGCATGGGAGCCGGTCTCTTCGGGCCGTCCATAGACCGCTTTCGGCCGCCGTACACGTCCGCCTGTAACCCGCGCTGTTCTCCCGCTCGGCATCCGCATTCTTTTTGAACTGGGCAAACATGCCCCACACCGCGCCGTTCCTGCGCTATCGTGGGACAGCTCACGTAGATTAAGGCCCCGTCGCGGGGCGCCCCATACATAGAAAGCGAGAACCCATGGCACTGACAGGAGCACAGGTCAAGCAGCTTCGCAGCATGGCCCATCACCTCAACCCCGCCATCATCATCGGTAAGTCCGATGTCAACGAGGGCACCGTCGAGCAGACGGTCGCCTACCTGGAGAAGCACGAGCTCGTTAAGTGCTCCGTGCTCGATGGCTCCAGCCTTTCCGCCCGCGAGGCCGCCGAGGAGCTCGCCGAGCGTTGCCACGCCGAGGTCGTCCAGGTCATCGGCCGCAAGTTCTCACTGTATCGCGAGTCCTCGCGCAAGGACATCGAGAAGATCAAGCTCGTCTAAGAGCCAATGATCCGGCGATCCAACACATAGCAAGCTTACGGGTGCCCAAGTACTTCGGGCGCCCGTTTTTTATCGCTCGACCAGCACGCGATTGAGCCGCCCCTCCACCAAGCGCTCGTATAGACGCCGCGTCTCGGGCTCGGGCACGCCATTGACCTGCTCCCTCAGGTGGTGCATATGCCCGCTGTACAGCTCGACGATATCGCGCCGCCGCCCCGCCGCACTGTAGACGCGCATAGCACAGCGCACCATATCCTCGCGCGCCGTTTCCTGCCGAAGCCCCGACTCCGCCAGCCAAATCGCCGACTGCAGATCGTTTTCTTCTAGAGCGGCATTTGCTCCCTTAATCATGCAATCGATGTACTTTGACTGCATAATGCGCCGCATGCGCAAAAAGTAGGTGGGATTACAGCCATTGGGAACATACAACGGTCCGGCATAAAGCTGCTCAATCTTAAGGCACAACTCGACCAGATGGGGCCCGCGCGCACCCGTGCGATTTCCCAAAACCTCGCGGCTTATCTGGTCAAACAGCCGTACATCGGTCTTGACGTAGTCGCCGTTGAGCCCAATGCATTCATTTTGGATGAGCACACATGACTTGCCATCCGGCGTCGGTCCCAAAGCCGACCGCAAGCGCGATATCGTCGAGTACAGGTTGTTGCGGGCGCTATTAAACTCGGCATGGGGCCACAGCTCCATGGCCAGCGTCTCACGATCGACGAGCGCATCCATGCCCAGCGCAAGCCGCTCGGCAAGCGTCGCCGCCTTCTTGCGACGCCACATTTTGTCCGTGATGGGAAACCCATCGCGCTCGGCGCGAAACGCACCAAACATGCGAATCTCGATATGGTCGATGGTATCAACGGCTTCAACCTCGCCGGCCTGGAACAGGCGCTCGCCCTCTCCTTCCAAATCGTCGCGCAGCGAGTACCGCGACAGCTCGCGCACGGGAAGCTTCTTGCGTATCCTGCCCGCCGGCTCGCCCAGACAATGCATGGCAAGGCGCGCAAAGAGCCGATACGATGGCTCTAGAATCCCCGCACGATTCATGGACATCCAGGCCGCAAGATCGCTGTCTCGGCCCGCACAGGCCAAATGCAGCGCCACCATCCAGGCCTCCGCTCCACCAACCTGCGTCTGGCTTATATCGAGTAGTTCCGCTTCCTCGCGCACCGAAACCATCGAGGTGTTACGCAGATATGCCGCGCGTTCCAGCAGCAATGCGTTATCGCGCATGTACGCAATCGACTCCTCGGCAAGTTTGAGCACTTGGACCGCACGGAACTTTGCATTAACCGGTCGTCCCTCTGCCAGCGACTGCCAGCCTTCTAGCAACAGGCCAAACAGCTGAATCTGGTTGTCGCGCATGCGCACGGCAAAACGATCGAGCTCGTTGAACACCGCGTCGTCGGTTACCGGCAAGCCGGAAAGGAGCCGCCGTGCCGCCAACACCATGCGCACCCAGATAGCCATCGCCTTAAGCCCGCGTACGTCGAGCGCCTCCCGCACCACCGTCATCTCGTCGTCGCGCTCGTCGGTTCCCGCAAACGACCCGTCAAAGAGCTCCACCAGCATACTATCGGCCCGTATAACAATCCCCGCGATGTCGAGCTCGCAGTCGTAGGCCCTGCTCGTTTTGAGCTGTTGTAGAACGCCGCCGTCATTTCCCCGCTCGGTCAGACAGCGTTTGACCTCGATATGCGCAGACAACATATCGAGTGCGGTATGGGACGTCTCTATTTCTGGCACGGCCAGGTTCGTAGGAAGCCCAAGCCCGTTGTCCCCATAGCAAACAGCCGTCAGTGTCTGGGCCACCCTCCATGAAACAGGGTCTATTTCGCAGGCCGCCCGTTCGCCCCCGCGTTCGACGACCGATGCCATATAGCGAGCGAGCTTTGTATTGGACACGCTGACCGCTGCCAGATATACGCCAAGCGCTTCGGCAGGCGTTGGCTCTGGAGCCGGATCGTCGGCATCGATCGTGCCCAGCGCTGCTCGGCAGATATCGGCCCCGTGCCCCGTCAGAGCAAGATCGACCCCATACTGCCCAGCAAGTTCAAGAACCGCTTCACGGTCCAAAAAGGCGTCCGCCAGGCCCATCGCCGCATCGCATCGGCCCGCCTTAAGCAAAATCCGGGCCGCCCTCGGAACAAGTTCGGGGCGAACCTCGGCCACCAACTTACGCAAGCGCAAGCGTCCGTTATCCTCCGTGCCCAGACACGTAAAACTCCGCTCGGCGGGATCCAAGCCAAAGATCGGGTAGTCGCGTACAAAGTAGGACTGGTCGACCATCGACAGCCTCACCCCGCAAGCCTCGAGTTCTGCGATATTGCCCTCGCCCATCAAAACCATGAGACATGCCACGCGAAACAGCGCATTATTGTCGAGCGAAGCCAGATCGACAAGTGCCGCGCCATATACGTTGACAATCTCGTTTTCGAGCAGACCGGCTACGTCACCTTGGCCATACAGACCCGTCTGCAATGCCGAGACGAGCTCGGGCACGCCCTGCGTGAGCTGATAAAAGTCAAGCGATGTGCTGATCGAAAACACCGATGCCCACGCCGAATACTCATAGGCATGCACCTTGAGCATCTGCGCATTGATCTTAACCGAATCGCCCAGCCCATGAATCAGCTGACGATTTGAAGGACGGCAGGAGATAAAGACCCCTACCCCCATGGCGCGCAGGCCGCGAATCCTGTCGATGAGGTCTTCGGTATCGCGCTGATCGAGGTTTGGCACATTATCAATCGCGATAAGGGAGTGCGGTTTGTCTTTGAGTTCTTCGGTAACCACCTCGAGCTGCATAAACACCTCGCGCCCAATGGCGCGATCGGCCTCGATAATCCGCACGGGGCCTCGCGTCGGGTCGCATTTAACCTCATGGGTGTACTGCAGCAGCACCGAGGTCTTCCCAAACCCGTCGGGCGCATAGAGAACCACGATGCCGGCCTTTCGGCCCTTGGCGATAAGCTCATTCATCAAGCGTTCGCGTCGCACCATATAGCCTCCGCCCAGCGGCATCAGCTCGAGGTCGTCTATACCGCTCAAATCGTTTACCATGCCCGCTCCTCAACTCGACCGTATGGACACTGTAACCGCAAGACCATACAAGCCGCGCTATGAATAGAGCGGTTTTGTGTTTTAGGTTGTCTTTCGGTACGCAAGCGGCAAGTTTTTGTACAGCGAGGGCCGATTGTTATTAATCCCCCGACTAATCGGTCTTTAAGCAGGTAAATGAGCTTGTCAGCTTGTCCCATCTAAGCGGCAGTGTAACGCAGATGAACAAGGTTCAGCTATGTCATTCAACTCGCCTAGCACCCGCTACCGTCTACGACCTTTTAGTGGCATTTTTGCATAGAATCTGGTATGAAATGAATCAAACTGTTGGACATCCGGCATTCGTCAAGCTTGCGGCAAGATTTTGGTCAAGCGGGCGGAAAGGGATAGCAAAAAGGCCCCCGCAAAGCGGAGGCCTTAGGCAAGGCTATGTCGAGGTGCAGGATTCGCGCTACTCGCAGAGCGAAAGGGCGGCCTCGTCGGCAACGACAACGCAGTTGGTGTGCAGCTGCAGGATCGAAGCCGGGCACGCGGGCGTAACCGGACCGTAGCACATGTCATGCACGGCCTGAGCCTTGGCCTCGCCGTTGGCGACGACCAGGATCATGCGGGCATACATGATGGTCTGGGTACCCATGGTGTAGGCCTGACGGGGAACGTCGTCGATGCTGTCGAACAGGCGGCTGTTGGCCTGAATGGTGCTCTCGGTGAGGTCGACGCAGTGCGTGCCCTTGGAGAAGTGGTCATCGGGCTCGTTGAAGCCGATGTGGCCGTTGTTGCCAATGCCGAGCAGCTGCAGATCCGGGTAACCGGCGGCGGCGACGATCTTGTCGTACTCAGAGCAGGCAGCGGCGGCGTCGGGGTTGGAACCGTCGGGCACATGCGTGTTGTTCAGGTCGATGTTGATGTGATCGAAGAAGTTCTCACGCATAAAGTAGTGATAGCTCTGGGGATCGTCGTGCGAAAGGCCGCGATACTCGTCCAGGTTGTAGGTGCTGACCTCGGCAAAGTCGACGTCGCCCTTCTCGTACCAAGCAGCGAGCTGCTTGTAGGCACCGATCGGGGTGGAGCCGGTGGCAAGACCCAGCACACAGTCGGGCTTGAGGATAACCTGGGCCGAGATGATATTAGCGGCCTTGCGGCTCATATCCTCGTAGTCTTTAGCTTTAATGATCTTCATTACGCGTCCTTTCTCGTACAAGAGAGGCAAGGCTCCCTTACAAGCACTTGCCCGCGGCCCGCGTCGGCCGCAACCAACGTGTGCGGCCACCAGGGCGAGGTCGCGTAATGTATGTGTCTCGTGTCTAGCCGCGTCGAGGCCCCTGCCCGTCCACGGTGACCCAAAGCCTTTTAGCTTCGGACAAATCCCATCTTGCCACTGAGGGCGTCCTCTTTCAAGGGCGCCCTCCGTAAACGTGTTTGAATTGTAGACTAATGGCCACGTGCACTTGCTAGCGCTCGCGAGCAACGATGAGCTGGTCCATCTCTTCGACATGCACGCCAACGGAGCCCTTGATGCTCGAGAACTCAACGGAGTTGCACACCAAGATGGGAACCGTCACATCGTAGCCCTCGGCAGCAATTGCCTCGCGATCGAACTCAATGAGCACATCGCCCTTATGGACGATGTCACCCACTTGCGCATGTACGGTAAAGTGCTTGCCCTCGAGCTGAACAGTGTCCAAACCAACGTGGATGAGCACGTCCAAGCCATCGACCGTGTTAAGCGCAACGGCGTGTCCCGTGGGAAAAATAGCCTCGACCTTGGCATCAGCCGGCGCGATCACGCGCGTTCCGGTGGGCTGAATCGCCACGCCCTGGCCCAAAAGGCCGGTGGCAAACGTCTGATCGTTTACCTCGGAGAGCGGAATGACGTCACCCGAGATGGGAGCATCCAACGTAAGGACTCGACCACGCATACCAAAAGACCTTAGGACTTTAGTGAACATGCTCCCCCTCGGACATACCGATCAACCAAAATAACCTTAACAGTTTACCACTTGGCACCCGTTTTTGACCATTAGGGAAGTTCGCGCTTGACAACCTCGACGATGTCGTCGACAACGCGCTGAGTCAGCTCGTGCGTCTCGGCCTCAGCCATCACGCGGACCAGCGGCTCGGTACCGCTCGGGCGCACCAGAATGCGGCCGCGGCCGTCAAGCTCTTTCTCGGCAGCAGCGACGGCATCCCAGATGGGCTGGCAATCGTCCAGACCGGCCTTGTTGTCGGAATGCACGTTGACGAGTACCTGCGGGTACTTCTTCATGATGCCGGCAAGATCAGTGAGGGTACGACCAGTGCGCTTGAGCACGGCCAGCAGCTGCAGAGCCGTCACCAGGCCGTCACCGGTGGTGTTGTGCTCCAGGAAGATGATGTGGCCGGACTGCTCGCCGCCGATGACGGCGCCGTCCGCGAGCATGCGCTCCAGAACGTAGCGGTCGCCCACGGCGGTCTGGACCATCTCGAAGCCCTGCTCCTTCATAGCGATGGAGAAGCCCAGGTTGCACATGACGGTCGAGACGATCTCGGAGTTGGCGAGCTTGCCGCGAGCGGCGAGGTCAGAACCGCAGATAGCCAGGATGTAGTCACCGTCGATCTCATTGCCCTCGCTGTCCACAAAGAGCACGCGGTCGGCGTCGCCGTCGTGGGCCAGACCGATGTCAGCATGGGTGCGCAGCACGAGCTCGCGCAGGGGCTCAAGGTGCGTAGAGCCGCACTCAACGTTAATGTCGGTGCCGCAATAATCGGTGTTGATGGCATGGACCGTGGCGCCTAGGCGCTGCAGCGCGGCGGGCGTGGTCTGGCAGGAAGCACCGTGACCGCAGTCGACGGCAACGACCAGGCCATCGAGCCTCAGGCCATCGAGCGTATCGATGGCATGATCGACATATGCCTTGCGGGCATCCTTCATCTTGATGATGTGGCCCACGCCGGTACCGGTCGGCAGCGTGTCGGCAGCCATGGCTTCCTCGGACATGACCCAGGCGCTGATCTCTTCCTCGACAGCATCGGGAAGCTTCATACCCTTGCGGCTAAAGAACTTGATGCCGTTGAACTCCGGCGGATTATGCGAAGCAGAGATGACGATGCCGCCGTCGAGCTCGTTTTGAACGGTGAGCAGCGCCACGGCCGGCGTAGGGATAACGCCGCAGCAATGCGGGCGACCGCCCTCGGCCATAATGCCGGCGGTCAGAGCACTCTCGAGCATGGTGCCCGAAAGACGCGTATCGCGACCGATGCAAATGTCCGGGCCAAGGAACTTGGTCGCCGCGCGGCCCAGACGAAATGCAAGGTCGCACGAGAGGTCGGCGTTGGCGACGCCACGGACGCCATCGGTACCGAAGATGTTCTGGGGCATAGGATCGCTCCTTCCCAAGTGGGCAAAACGCAGTCGCCCACCCTAGTCGAAAAAGAAAAGCGGGACCCGCCGAGCAATCGGCAGGCCCCGCTTGTACATTGTATCTCGTAAGGAGATAAAACCTTAGCGCTTGGAGAACTGGGGAGCGCGGCGGGCCTTCTTGAGGCCGTACTTCTTGCGCTCGACCACGCGAGCATCGCGCGTAAGGAAACCGGCCTTCTTGAGGTCAGCACGGTAATCGCCAGCGTTCAGAAGAGCACGAGCGATGCCCAGGCGCAGAGCGCCGGACTGACCGGAGATGCCGCCGCCATCGCACAGAGCGATAACGTCGAACTGACCGGCGGTGTCGGTCACCTTGAAGGGAGCAAGGGCGTTCTCAACGAGCTGATGACGGCCGAAATACTGCTCGGCGTCACGCTTGTTGATGGTCACCTTGCCGGTGCCGGGGACGAGACGGACGCGGGCGACGGCGTTCTTACGACGGCCGGTACCCTGGTAGACAACGGTGTTCTCAGCCATCTTTAAGCCTCCAGCTCAATCTTCGTGGGGTTCTGGGCAGCGTGCGGATGCTCGGCACCAGCGTAGACCTTAAGCTTGGTCATCTGGGCACGGCCGAGGGTGGTCTTGGGCAGCATGCCGCGAACGGCGCGCTCGATGACCTTCTCCGGGTGCTTCTCCATAGCCTGGCGGAAGCTCTCAGCCTTGAGGCCGCCGTTGTAGCCGCTGTGGCGATAATAGGTCTTCGTGTCGGCCTTGTTACCGGTAAGCTGGACCTTATCGGCGTTGATGACGACAACGAAGTCGCCGCAGTCGCTGTTGGGCGTGAACTGGGGCTTGTTCTTACCGCGCAGGATCATTGCGATCTGGGTGGCAAGACGGCCCAGGACAGCACCATCGGCGTCGACGAGAACCCAGTTGCGCTGGACCTCGCCCTGCTTGGCGTAGTGAGTCGATTTCGAAATCACTTAGACTCCTCCATGTACAGTACGTGTTGTTACAGAGATTCACGGGGCTCTGCAAGTAACCCGTCCATATTACCCCGCTCGCCGCCCGAGTCAACAGGAATTTTGGCTCCGACCAGAGTTTCTGCACATGTCGTCCATGGGTCATGACGTCGCGACGCTAGCGCTCGACAAACGCCTCGATATCACTCAGTAGGCGCTTTGCCTCCTGGCGGCCCTGAATATACAGGTCCAAAAGCTTTGCCGAATCGTGCTCGACATGGCCGACCTCGACCGGCTTTTGCGGAGCGACGACCAGCGCACGGCCCTCGCGCTCATACTTCCACAGGTGCATGCGCTGGATGTTGTAACGGTCGTGGCGCGTCTCGATTCCCTCGAGCAGATAGGGGTAGTCGGCATAGCGGGCGCGCGCGGCAGGCATAAACTCGTAGGGCTTTTTCTCGTATGAGCGGTCCTGCGTGACAATGACAACCGCGCGGTCGAAGCCCGCCACCTCCAGCACGTGCTCGATGGGGATCGAATCGGCTACGCCACCGTCGACGTATTTGTGCCCGTCAATCTCGACCGGCGGCGTCACCAGCGGCAGCGACGTCGATGCGCGCACAGCGTCGAGGTCGAGCACGGCGCTTTTGACCGGAAGGTACGTGGCGGTTCCAAACAGCATGTCCGTCGCGACGGCATACATCTCGATGGGGCTCGCGTCGAACGTCTCGTTGTCAAAGGGATCCAGGCGGTCCTGGACATCGTTGAAGATAAAGTCGTAACCCACAATAGAGCCCGTGGACGCAAACGATGCGGCGCCCATAAAGCGGCTGTCGTTGCAGAAAGCCAGGTTGATGCGGTTGGCACGGCCGATCTGGTGCGACTTGTAGTTCACGCCGTTGAGGGCACCGGCCGATACACCGTAGACAGCCGGAATCTCGACGCCGGCCTCCATGAGAACGTCGAGCACGCCCGCGGTAAATTGCCCGCGGAAGCTGCCGCCCTCCAAAACGAGCGCGACCTTGCCGGCGTTCTTTGCCTTATCTTCTGCAGTCATATTGACCTCCTGCGATTGCGTTTTGGCCTTCTTCTACCCAGTTTTGGGATGGAGAGAGCGCAGGTTTTGGAGTTGAGGGGGCGGAGCGGTCGACGGGAAAGCGTGTCCCGTTCTCAGAGCAAATTCCGGGTCGTATTTTCCGCTGAGCCCGCCATCTGGAAAATACATCCCATTCCGAGCTTAGATTCCGGGATGTATTTTCCGCTTGAGCTGCCATTGGGAAAGCATATCCCACTCTACGGCTCGATTCCGGGTCGCAGTTTCCGCTTGAGGCATCATCCGGAAACTACGTCCCAGTCTGAGCGCGGATTCCGGGACGTGCTTTCCGCCTGGGCTGCCATCGGGAAAGCGCGTCCCACTCTGCGTCACTGAGGCGTTTTCTTTACGCCCGCGCCCTGCACAGAGTTCGATTCTCCGCGGTGCGGGAGGGGATCCGTTGATGCGGCGCATGGCCGGCTGAGATTCGATAAACATCGCATCCATATTGGGCTGATAGTTTGCGCGGAGAATCCGCGTATTTGCTTCGCAAATCCGCACCGGCTTCGGCCGCCTGCCGGCGCCCTCGCCCGCGGGCTAAAAACGCTTACGCGTTTTCTTTACGCCCGCGCCCTGCACAGAGTTCGATTCTCCGCGGTGCGGACTAGAAATAAAAAGGCAGGTAGATACGAATATCTACCTGCCTGTTACGTATGGTGGAGGCGCGGAGAATCGAACTCCGGTCCACGAAAGCCCCCTGATTGGCATCTCCAAGCTCAGTCGCTGGTTTAGTCTCGGACGCTTTGCGCGCAGCGACACGCTCGCGGCGTCCTAACCGGTTCAGTCTTAGCCTGCGCCATACCGATTACGTGCGCAGGAGCATTCCCCTAACATGACGTCGCGCCGGTGTCGGGGAAATCACCGGGTTGACGCGCCGCTATAAACTAAGCAGCGAGAGCCATAGGCTCAAAAGAAGAGTTGTTGTCAATTCAATTTGACGGTACCCCTGTTTAACGAGGCGAGGAGACCTCGGCTTGCTTCCTCTCTCAGAGCTATCGTGTCGAAACCAGTCGCCCCCGAATGTCGGGAAAGTCTGGATGGCGTTGGGCACGAGCGCCCAACGCCCGTCGACTTTTCAAGGAACATGCAGGGCGAGCCCCGCTTGTGGAGTGTTATCTTACCACGTTCTGAAAGCGGACAGCTGTTCTATGCACGAGCTGTGAAGACCCCAATGTGCGCCGCACTTCGCACTTTTGCTACCGATCGCGTCACGTATATTTTCGCCAAGCAAAATTGACCCGTCGAAAGGACCGTTATGGATACCAAGCAGCAACTCGTCAATGCACTCGCAGGCCTGGGCTCAACCATTACCGAAGCTATGGACGTCATCGAGGGCTTTGTCCCCTGCGGACATCCCGCCCTCACGGTTTCGAACGCACTCGTCGCGCTGGACGCTGACGATGATGCGGCTCTCGCCCAGCAGCTTGAGACCGTCGGGGGCTTTATCGACCACGTGAGCGAAAACCGCGGTGTGACCGCCTACCACGGCATCGAGGTCGAGCTCGCGGGTCCCAAAGCCGATCTGCTCGCAGCAATCCGCGAGGTAGGCGCCCTTATGCAGACCGCAGGCGTCAAGAACACCCAAGTCAACGAGTGGGTCTACCGCAGTCTGGCAGCACTCGACAGCTCCGACGAAAAGGCAGCCGAGCAGCTCGCCGAAGCTCCCGTCATCAAGGCAGCGCTTTTGTAATTAAAGGATGCGTGGCCTTCTGAGCGCCGACGTTCCGAAGGTCACGCAGACAGCCAGGCGCTAGCAGGACACCCGCCCGCCGCGTTCGGCCAAAGCAAGAATCGGCATCATTTGGCGCGGGGTCTTTGCTGCAAGATCGGCATGTTCGAGCAGCCTGCGGTCATTGGTCACCAAGTAATCGACCTGCGCGCGCTTGCACGCGGCAAGCACCAAATTGTCCTCGTAATCGCGATGGAGCGTCAGATATTTGTCGGCTAGCCACAGATCGGATGCATCAGCACCCACGGCCGTGGCGTTTTCGGTCATGTTCCGAACAAACGCCAACGCCGCATCGCCAATTGCACGGGCAGATGCCTCGTCGAGTGCTCCCCCGCTGGCAAGAACGCTACGCTTCAGCTCATGTTGGACAACGTACAGCACGTCCTTAGCGATATGCACCGGGAAGAACAGCAACGCCCCCGTCTCCGTCGCCTGCCCAATAAACGCACGCGCGGCAAGCGACTCGGCATGGTCGACGCAAAACGAATCAACCCATACGTTGGCGTCCACCATGATCTTGAGAGGCGCCCCACTCACTGGATCATCCCCTTTTGGCGATAATGCTCATCCATAGCTTCGGAATAGATTGCGTCCCAACCGCGATCGTCGGATACGGGCGACGCAGCGATGCCCAAGTCTGCATAAAGCCGGTCTGCCGCTGCCCACGACGCGGCAAACGGAGTATCGGGCGCGACGGCCTGGTGCCGGTCGTCGACGGCCGCAAGCACCTCCTCGCACTGCCCGCCACCCTGCGCGACCTTGGCCACCACCTTTTTGATGAGCTCGGGCAGTGACCTGCCCGAAAGCCGCAGCGCCTCCTCGGCGCGCTCTTTAACCGAGCGATCTACGCGAACATTCACCTGTGCCATGCTGCCAACGGTAGCCATCTCAACCTCACCTTCAGCATTTACTAGCATTGCTAGCACGAGCATATATCTGAGCTAGCCTCTCGTCAAACAAAAGAAGGCCTGCACCCTGGCGGCTGCGGTGCCGCCCGAATGCAGGCCATATACTCAATCGAAAACGCTAACGCAGGTAAGCCTTTGCGTTGCCCAGGCTGTAGGCGATCGTTGAGCCGTTGTGCAGCAGTGACGAAGTCTGCGGAGTGATCATGCCGGTAATACCCAATGCCAACAGCGCCGAGTTGGTGAGCATCACCTTGGAATACGAACTCGTCAGACGGTCGATAAGCCCCTGACTCATGCGGCGCAGACGCACGATCGCGGCAAGATCCGTATCGGTCAGGATGATATCGGCGACCTCCTTGGCGATGTCGCTTCCGCCGCCCATGGCCAGCCCCACGTCGGCCAAACCGAGCGCCGGCGAATCGTTGACGCCGTCGCCCACCATGGCAACATGGCGCCCCTCGCCCTTAATGCGCTCCACATACGCGTACTTGTCCTCGGGCAGCAGCTCGGCCTTAAACTCGTCGACACCTGCCTCGCGAGCAATGCGCTCGGCCGTGCGTTCCGAGTCGCCCGTGAGCATGACCACGTGCTTTACGCCCAACGCGTGCAAGTCGGCAATGGCTTCACGGACCCCGGGTTTGAGCGGATCCTCGATACCGAGCACGCCGACGACCTTGCCATCGACCGCCAGATACAGCGGCGACAGCCCCTGCATCTGGGACTCGATTTGCTCCTTGATGTCGGATTCGAGCTGTGCGCCCTCGTCATCGAACACAAAGTGAGCGGAGCCGATGATGGCGCGACGTCCTTCGATGGACGAAGCGATGCCGTGCGCCACAATATACTCGACCGCAGCGTGACGCTCGCGGTGCTCGAGCCCGCGCTCGCGGGCGGCGTTGACCACGGCGCGCGCCACCGGATGCGGGAAATGCTCCTCCAAGCAAGCGGAAAGGCGCAGAATCTCGTCCTCGCTCCAGCCATCGGTGGTGAGCACGCAGGCAAGACGCGGCTGCGCCTCGGTGAGCGTGCCGGTCTTATCAAACACAATGGTATCGGCCTTGGCAAACGACTCAAAATACTTCGCACCCTTGACCATGACGCCCATCTTGGCAGCATCGCTCATAGCAGTCATGACGGCAACGGAACCCGTGAGCTTGAGTGCGCACGAGTAGTCGACCATCAACGCCGCTGAGGTCTTGATAAGGCTGCGGGTGGTAAGCGCAACCAGGCCCGCGAGCAGGAAGTTCCACGGGACGATCTTGTTGGCAAGGTCCTCCATATGCGACTGGCCCTCGGACTTGAGCGAGTCGGCCGTCTGCACGAGCGAGACGATTGAGCGCAGTTTGGTTTGCGCCGTATTGGCGCGCACACGCACCAAGATGCTGCCGTCTTCCACGACGGTGCCGGCAAACACGTCGTCGCCCACGCTGCGCTCGACGGCCAGCGGCTCGCCGGTCAGGGTCGCCTGGTTGACCATGGCGCTCCCCTGCTCGACCACGCCGTCGATGCAGATAGACATGCCGGTGCGCACGGCGACCAAATCGCCGGGCTCGAGCTCGGTCGCGGCAACGCTCACTTCGGTGTCGCCGACCACTTTTTGTGCCTTATCGGGCACGTCGAGCAGCGAGTTGATGAGCTCGTTTTCGCTCATGGCGCGGGTGTAGTCCTCGAGCAGCTCGCCCACGTTGAGCAGGAACATTGTCTGGCCCGCGGTGTCGACATCACGCTTGACGAACGAGATGCCGATAGCCGAAGCGTCGAGCACGGGAACGGTCAGGCGCGGCTGCGCCAGCTCATGAAGAGCAGCGCGCAAAAATGCCATGTAACCGGCCACGACAAACACTGCACGCAGGGGCGTCGGCAAGAACCAGCGACGTGCGTAGTGGGCGCCGATAAGTGTGGCAAGATCCATGACGAGCTTGTGCTTGCGTGGCTCAAGCTGCATCACGTAACCCGTCTTTGCGTCGGCAATGGCCTGGGCATCGAGCGCACCCAAGGCGTCGAGCACGCTCGCGCGGCGCGACTCGTCGTATTCCAGCGCCATCTGGCCAATGCGGCCATACACGCGCACCTTGTGCACGCCATCGATATCGCCGCTGAGCTTAAGAAGTGCATCGAGATCGCTCTCTGGCACAGGACCCGCCAATTGAAGACGGGTCCTGCCGGGGATCTCGCTAATAATCGAGAATCTCATAGTTTGTGCCTGGAAGCGTTACTCGGTTGCCTCGTCAGCAGCGGCCTCGCTCTGGGTGATGTAGGCAGCCTCGGCAACCATGTCGTCGACAATAGCCTTGGCCTGCTCGACCATGTCCTGGTAGCAGTTCTTGACGCGCATGCCGCACGCGATACCCTGCACGCAGGCATTCTTGACCGGAGCGCTGGTGAGCAGCTTGATGCCGGCCGTGCCAAGCAGAAAACCGCCACCGACAAGCAGGGTGTTAAACGTCGACTTCTTCATGTTGCTTCTCCCTTTTGCCGCATTGGACGCGGCACGGTGCCTCAGCACCCGAGTAAACAAGTTTGCTCGAGCACACTTTTGGAAAATAGTTTAGTTTATCTAACTATTAAGTTCAACAATGGTTAACTTTTTGGAAACTATGGGGGTGAACTCAATATGACAAAGGGACTGCCCCTTTGTCATATTCCTACAGCTGCCAGTCCGCCGCCTCCTTTTGCAGCGCAACCATGCGGGCGAATTCTCCACCTGCCGCCTTGAGCTGCGCCGGGGTGCCCTGTTCGGCAACCACTCCATTCTTGAGCACAACGATTTTGTCGGCATTTTCCACCGTACGCATACGGTGGGCAATAACGATAACCGTCTTACCTGCAAGCAGACGGGAGAGTGCCTGCTGTACCACGGTCTCGTTCTCCACATCCAAGCTTGCCGTCGCCTCGTCCAACAGCACGATGGGTGCGTCTTTGAGCAGCGCGCGGGCGATGGAGATGCGCTGGCGCTCGCCACCGGACAGCTTGGAGCCGTTCTCGCCGATCATGGCGTCGTAGCCCTGCGGCATGCGGCACACAAACTCGTCGCAGTTGGCGGCACGCGCAGCCGCAAGCACTTCCTCATCGGTGGCATCACGACGCCCGAGGCGGATGTTTCCCATAACCGTGTCGTCAAAGAGCAGCACGTCTTGGAACACAATGGCGTAGTCGCGCAGCAGCACCTCGGGATCGACGCTCGCGACATCCACGCCACCCACGGCGACCGTGCCTTCGGTGGCATCCCAAAAGCGCGCGGCCAGGCGGCTCACCGTAGACTTACCGGAACCCGAAGGACCGACCAGTGCCGTAACTTCGCCTTCCTTGGCGGTAAAGCTCACATCGGTAAGAACTTTCTCGCCGGCGCGGCCGTCCTCGCCCGCACCATAGCCAAATGCCACGTGATCGAACACCACATCGTGGCCCACGGGCTCAAATATCTCGCTGCCCCGCGCCACAGGCTCTTCCATGATGGAACGCATGCGCTTGGCAGACGACTCGGCGGCAAACAGCTCGGACATTAACATTAACGCCTGGTCAAAGGGCGCATAGATACGGCTCACCATAAGCAGGAAGGCAAACATCACCAAAAAGTCGACCTGCCCGAAGGCGACCACCGCGGCGCCCGTGACCAGCGTGGTGGCAATGCCCAGACGCAGGATGACAAAGGCGGAGTTGACCAAAAGCCCGTTAGCGAGCTCGCCCTTGGTGGTCTCGCGCTCCTCGGCATCGATCACAGCGTTGAGTCCCTCAAGATAATGGGCCTCCTGGTTGGTGGCGCGGATCTCGCGAACGCAGTCGAGCGTCTCTTGAATTGCCTCGGTAACCTTGACCTTCTCGGCACGCACGCGATCGAACACCGGAGTCATGGGGCCGCGTGTTAGATACAGCACGGCAAAGGCCACGGGAACGCTCCAAAACGCCGCGATCGCCAGCTGCCAGCAAAAGAACAGCGACGCCACGAACACAATGGCGCTTGCGATGATGGCACCCCAAAGCTCTCCCAGCACGTGGCTGTAGGCGTGCTCCATGGCCTGGACGTCGCCCATGATAGTCTCGGTTAAATCGGCCAGATCACGACGACCAAAAAACGACAGCGGCAGTTTGCGCAAGCGCTCGGCGATCTCCATGCGCTGCTTGCCGCACTCCTCGTAAAAGATGCAGTAGGTGTAGTAATACTGCTGCCAGTTAGAGGCAAAGAGTAACACGAAAAAGACCAGGAGGCCGCCCACGATCGGCAGGGCATGCGGCAGGTCAGCGCCGACGGCAAGATGCTCGACAAAGCCGGCCATGACCAGGAATAAAAAGCCCATGCCGGCCATGGTAATGAGATTGGTGAGCGTGGTCCAGAAAATGCCGCGTTTTACGCCGGCGACGCCTTTATCGGATAGGAAATACTTCTTTTGGAATGAGGCGAACATTTAGGCCTCGCCTCCCTTCGTGACGGCGGCATCCGCGGTCGCTGCAGTGATTTTCCAGCTCGCGGCCTGTTCGTATTCGGCCCACATCTTGGCATACAGGCCATTTTGGGACAGCAACTCGGCATGGGTACCCGACTCCTGCACGCTGCCCTGGTTGAGCACCACGATTTGGTCTGCACCCACTACAGTCGAGAGTCGGTGCGCAATCATAATGACCGTGCGACCCGCCGCTAGCTTGCTAAAGGCGCGCTGGATGAGCGCCTCGTTCTCGGGATCGGCAAACGCCGTGGCCTCATCGAGCACCACGATAGGCGCGTCTTTAAGGATCGCGCGGGCGAGTGCCACGCGCTGGACCTCGCCGCCCGAAAGATATGCTCCGCCGGCGCCGAGCATGGTATTGATACCCTGTGGGAGCTTGGCCACAATGTCGTCGCACTGAGCTGCGGAGAGGGCCGCACGCACTTCGTCGTCAGTGGCCGTAGGCTTGGAGGCGCGCACGTTATCGGCAAGTGTTTGCCGGAACAGCTGGTTGGTCTGGAACACGAAGGCGACCTGGTCCATAAGCTCGTGCGGATCCATATCGCGAACGTCCACACCGCCTACGAGCACTCGACCCGAGGAAACATCCCAAAAACGCGGGATCAGGCTTGCGCAGGTTGACTTACCGCCACCCGAGGGACCTACCAGGGCGAGGGTGCTACCAGCGGGAACGCTAAAACTCACATGACTGACAGCAGGTGCTTCGGCACCCTCGTACGTAAAGCTCACGTCCTCAAATCGCACGTCGCCGCCGGCAGGGTGCTTGGGTTGGGCGGGCACGGAGAGCTGCTTGGAATCCATGACGCTTCGAATACGAGCCAGCGAATCAGCACTCATCTGAGAGGCCTCGCCCACAAACATGAGCTTGGTCATGGCCGTCGGTACCACGGCCGAAAATATCGCGTAAAACGTGAAGTTGGTCATAAAATGCGCGAAGTCCGTCTCGCCTGGCGCCAACAGCAACGCCACGGGCAACAGGAATGCCACAAGACCATTGAGCGCGGTAAGGTTGAGTACTTGCGGACCTCGGCAGAACGTGCCCGCATAGTTTTGTGCCATGTCGGCGTATTCGGCGATCGCATCGTGGAAGGCCTTAAAGGAGTAGACCGTCTGCTGAAATACCTTGACCACGGGGATGCCGCGTACGTATTCGGTGCCGGTCTTGTTCATCTTGACCAGCGCTCCCATGTAGGCCTTCATAAACTCGCCACCCTTGCCGCCCATCATGGCGGCCATGGCGCCAAACGAAACGACGACCGAGATAAGGCATGCCGCCCCCAAACGCCAATCGAGCGCGAAAAGCAGCACGAGCAAGCCCACGACCATGGCGGCGGCGCCTGCGATATCGGGCAGCATGTGTGCGAGCAAAGTCTCGGTGGAGGCGGCGCACCCGTCTACAATGCGGCGCAGCTCGCCGGTGGCGTGCGTGTCAAAGTAGCCGAGCGGCAACTTAAGCAGGTGCTCGCTCGTGGCCTTACGGATATTGGACGCACAGCGAAACGCAGACAGGTGCGTGCACATGAGCCCCACGAAATAAGCTACGATGCTTGCCAGGGCAAAACCCACGGCCCACCAACCGTACATCGCGATGTTAGCGGCTTCGCTCCAGTTAGGTGCCACGGCGATCAGATCGCGCGCGACAAGCCAAATGCACACGTACGGGCCAAAGCTCAGCAGCTGCGAGAGCGCCGAGAGCGCCATGCCCAAATACGTTAGGAATTTGCGGTCACCGGCATACGCGAGCAACTCGCCGATACCTCCACCTTCCCTTTTTGATTCCTTTGCCATGAGATTCCTTTCTAACGGCTTGAGAGTTAACCGTAATGAACTTATCATTGATGTGTTAGCCATGGTTCACAATCAAGCCAGGCGTGGACGTTTCTGCAAAGGAAAGGGACACTTTTGCAAATACGGCGGGCAGCGACCGACATAACCGAGCTCTACGCACCGCAATTTGAGCAGTTTGGCCTGGAGCTTACCGGCAAGGGCGCCGTCTTTACCGGCGAGGTGGCAAACGACCGGGCGCACGGCCGCGCATGGATCATGCCCCTCTCCCCCACCTGCATCGTCATGGAGCATTTCATAACCCCGACGCGCAACATGCACCTAGCCGAATACACGCCCGAACCGTACGCATGCGTGAGCGAGGTCAGCGCGCCCACACTTACATGCATGCCCGAGGCTGGCATAACGCCCGCGAACCTCAAACCATTGCATGGACCGTGGCCAAACAATGCCGTTTGCAGCTTTATCCAAGATAGCTGTGGCGAGGAATTAAGCCCGCTGTTTGCGGGGGAGCTTTATCACTCGCGCTCGGTGCTCTTTTTGCCTGGATATTTTGACGAACTGGAGCACCGCTATCCCACCGAGTTCGCGGGAATCTTTGAGGCGTTTGCCGAGTCATGGCACGAGGAAGCGACGTCTGCCATCTGCCACACGCTGCGCCGGATTAACGAGGACCGCGCCCGCACCGTAGGCGGACACGTCTATATGCAGGGCATCGTGGAGACCATGGTCGCGGAGCTCGCCTGTTCGCGCGCGGCCCACAAGCAGGCGCGGCAGGCGGCAGACACACGCGTCAGCATAACCGTTGCCGAAGAAGCAACGGCAATGATTGAGCGCGCGCTCGACAAAGGCAGACGTGTGGGCATCAACGAGGTGGCCGAGAGGCTCTACACAAGCCGCTCCAAGCTATGCGCCACCTTTAAGGCCCAAACTGGCGAGTCCCTGGGCGCCTACATTCGCAGACGCCGCATGGAGCGAGCACAGGACCTTTTGGCCGATAGCGCGCTCACGATAGCGCAGGTGGCAGAGCGTCTAGGCTACCCTCAGCAGGCCGCCTTCGCCCAAGCCTTCAAACAATACACCGGCATGACACCCACGGCTTGGCGAAGCAAGCATCACTAAGGCCCAGGCTCCCTGGCCGTAACGGAGCGATTAATTAGCCGCCGCCCATCAGCTCGCCCAGGATCTAAACGTCAAGATGTGCACAATCAAGCGCCTTTTTGATAAGAGGGGCAGATCGATCAGCCAAATACAACGGAATGTTGAGCACCCCGTCGTCGAGCTTTAGGTTCTTAAGTGAGTAGCGGACCCTCAGTGGAGTCGTCTCCGCATGCTTGTCGGCATAGTACTTAAGGCTCTTGGAATGAACGACCTCTCCCGATTTGACCTCGACGGGAACGATTTCGTTTCCGACTTGAATCAAAAAATCGACTTCGTGTTTCGGCTTCTCGTTTGTCCAATAGCGCGGAGCGACATCCAGCTGCAGAAGCAATGCCTGAAGCACATAGTTCTCGGCAAACGAACCTTTGAACTCGGAAAATAGCGCATCCGAGATGGCAAAAGCGGACGCATCCAGCCTTGCCATGCGGCGCAGCAAACCGACATCAAGACAGTAGACTTTAAATGCCTTGAGATCATCGTATGCAGAGAGCGGCACGCCACCGGCAGCATTAAGGCGAACCGCCATGATGAGCCCAGCATCGGCAAGCCATTCCAGAGCATCCTCGTATTCTCGAGCACGAGCCCCCTCGCGCACCGCACCCCAAACGAACTTTTTATTCTCGCGCGCCAACTGAGTTGGAATCGAGTTCCATATTTGCGAAAGCTTGGCGAACTGCGCACGGCCACCATGCTTGGCAAAATCGCGCTCGTAGGAATCCAAGAGATCGGACAACACCTTATCGACCTGAACGATATCGCCCGTCTCCACCCACCGACCAAGAGCCTCTGGCATGCCGCCACATGCAAAATAACGACGAAGATGCTCGACGAGACGGATATGGAAGAAATCGGGCACTGTCTCGATCTGATCCAGGCCGCCAAGGTATTCGTCGTAGTTTGCAGCGCCCTCGGCTTTCAGAAACTCGGAAAAGCTCATAGGGTGCATCTCCATGAACTCGACCTTTCCCACCGGAAAAGCGCTGGTCTCACGGGACAAGCGAACGCCCAACAAAGACCCTGCGCATGCGACGTGATACTCGGGGGCCTCGTCACAGAAGTATTTAAGGGCGCCGACTGCAGAAGGACAATCCTGGATCTCATCAATAATAAGCAGCGTCTCGCCGGGATCGATAGGCTGTCCAAGTGCCAGGGAAAGGTTTGAGATGATCCGCCGAGGATCGCGCGTACCTTCGAAAAACTGAGCGTACTCGCTCTGTACCCCAGGTGACGGTTCCTCGAGCGTCAGATACACAAAATTGCGGTACGAGGTTCGACCGAACTCCTTAAGCGCCCACGTCTTTCCAACCTGGCGCGCCCCCTTAAGGATAAGCGGCTTACGATATTCCGACGCTTTCCAAGCGTTAAGCTTGACAATGATATCTCGCTGCATGACCGAACCTCCCGCAAAGAAACTTCCGTAAACGTGATATTTCCCACATTTTACCCTAGGTAAAACGTGACATTTATCACATTTACGGAAGTTTTAAGCTCATTTCGCCACACTTTCATCACATTCAAAAGGCGGAGGCGCATTTTGCGCCTCCGTCACCATCTTTCCTATCAGCCCGCCTGACCCGAACGGCCGAGTCGTCACGGAACCCGGGAGCCCCGGCAGGGCGGGTGCTTGCTCAAAATGAGTTCCCTTCAAAACAATGGGCGCGCCAGCGGCGCGCCCATTCACTCAATTCCATTCAGCCCACCTGACCCGAACGGCCGAGTCGTCTGGCCGGGGAAGCCCCGAGTCGCCGGGGTGTTTGCTCCAAATGAGTTCCGCATGCAAAGAAGGCCACTAAATGTGGCCTTCGTCTTGCATAGGACTGTTTGAAATTTGGAGGAAACACCCCGGCGACTCGGGGCTTCCCCGGCCTCGCAGCTACGAGAGCGACGTTCTCAGCAACTCGTTGAAGAGTTTCGGGTTGCCCTTGCCGCGGCTCGCCTTCATGCACTGGCCCACCAAAAAGCCGATGACCTTCTGGTTGCCGTCGCGATACTGCTGCGCCTGATCGGCACAGTTTGCCAGCACCTCATCCACAATCGGCTGCAGCGCGCCGGCATCGCTCACCTGGCGCATACCGCGCTCGTCGACGATCTTGTTGGGATCGTCACCGGTCTGAGCCATGGCCTCAAAGACCTCGTGCGCTTGGTTGGAGCTGATGGCATCGGTCGCCAGCAGCTTGGCAAGGGCTGCCACCTGAGCCGGCGCGATGCCGGACTCGGCCAGCGAGACGCCTGCACCCTTAAGGTAGGCGATCATCTCGTTCACCAGCAGGTTTGCAACCGTCTGGGCCTCCTTGCCAGCCATACCGGCAGCGGCGGCCTCAAAGAACTCGGCAAACTCCGGGTCGCCGGCAATCTGCTCGGCGTCGGCTGTCTTAATACCAAAGTCGGCCTCAAAACGGGCGCGCTTGGCGTCGGGCAGCTCGGGGATCTCGCCACGGCAGCGGTCGATAAACTCGTCGTCCAGATCGAACGGCGCCAGGTCGGGATCGGGGAACAGACGATAGTCGTCGGCCGTCTCCTTCACACGCATGACAACGGTGCGCTTGCGGCTGGGCTCCCAGTGGCGGGTCTCCTGATAGATGATTCCGCCCTCCTCGAGCACCTCGGCCTGGCGGCAAATCTCGTAGGCAAGGCCGTCATGCAGGCTCTTAAACGAGTTGAGGTTCTTGAGCTCGGTCTTGGTGCCCAGCTTGGTCTCGCCGCGACGGCGAAGCGACACGTTGCCGTCGCAGCGCATGGAGCCCTTCTCCATGGAGCAGTCCGAAATGCCCAGCGTCACAAAGATGCGACGGAGCTTTTCCATAAACAGACGCGCTTCCTCGGGCGTACGCAAATCGGGCTCAGTCACGAGCTCAATCAAAGGCGTGCCGCAGCGGTTGTAGTCGACGAGCGACTCAGCCGCGGCGGTAATGCGGCCCTCAGCGCCGCCCACATGGACCATCTTGGCGGCATCCTCCTCCATGTGGATGCGCAGAATGCGGATGGGCACCGTGTAGGAACCGTCCTCGCGGCGCTCGGGCATCTGCAGGTTGGACGCGTCGTAGCTGGCCAGATGGCCGGCGCGCTGATTGCCCTCGCGCATGGTCGACGTCATGGACGTGGACAGGCCCTCGGCGTTGGCCGAGGCGCTCGCCAGGCTCTGAGCCTCGGCCTCGCCAAACGCGCAGTCGGGGCGCTCGGCGGCACCGCGACCGGTCACATCCAGATCAAGGTGACCGTACATGGCAAAGGCGACCGGACCCTGCGTGGTCTGGAAGTTCTTGGCCATGTCGGGATAGAAGTAGTGCTTGCGGTAGAACATCGAGTGACGCTGGATCTCGCAGTTGGTGGCAAGGCCGGCCTTGACGATGCTCTCGATGGCGCGCTTGTTAGGCACCGGCAGGGCGCCGGGCAGGCCCAGGCACACCGGGCACACGTTGGCGTTGGGCTCGTCATCGTGGCTGAGCTTGCAGTTGCAGAACATCTTGGTATCGAGTGCGGTGAGCTCGGTATGGATCTCCAGGCCGATCACGGCCTCCCAATCCTGCAGGACCTCGGAAAGCTCCTTCATTACAGCTCGCCTCCCTTCCCGGCAAAATCGGGCGCGACGGAAAGCGCGGGCGCACCCATGGCGGCATCGGCAAAGCCGCGCTCCAGGGCGCGGGCAAACGTGAGCAGCTGGCGGTCCTTAAATGCCGGACCAACCAGCTGGGCAGAAACGGGCAGCTTGGTGTCCTCGCCCAGGCCCAGCGGCACCGAGATGCCACCGTTGCCGCAAATGTTGAGTGAAATGGTGTACAGGTCCGAAAGGTACATCTGCGTGGGGTCGCTGATTTCGCCAAACTTAAAGGCCGTGCGCGGCGAGGCGGGCATGAGGATGGTGTCCACCTTGGCATACGCGGCGTCGTAGTCCTGCGTGATGAGCGTGCGGGCCTTTTGCGCAGCGTAGTAGTACTTGTCGTACACGCCCGAGCTCAGCAGGTAGGCGCCGAGCATCTGACGGCGCTTGGCCTCGGCGCCAAAGCCGTGGGCGCGCGAGAGCGAGCTCTGGTCGGACAGGTTGGCGCAGCCCTCCTCCTGGTAGCCGTAGCGAATGCCGTCGAAACGAGCCAGGTTGGAGAACGCCTCGGCCGGGCCGATGACGTAGTAGGCGGCGATGGCGGCGTCCAGGTGCGGCAGGTCGACCTCGACCAGCTCGGCGCCCTGGTTCTGCAGCTCCTGGGCGGCGCGCTGAACAGCGGCCTTGACCTCGGGCGTCAGGCCCTCGGCCTCCATAAACGCGGGGATGATGCCCACGCGCTTGCCCTCAATGCTGTCGTTGAGATGCTCGGTAAAGTCGACGGCGCAATCCTGGCTGGTGCAGTCGTACGGATCGTGGCCCGCGCCAGTAAGCGCGTTCATGGCCAGCGCGACATCCTCGACCGTGCGGCCAAAGGGCCCCACCTGGTCGAGCGACGAGCCAAAGGCGACCACGCCGTAACGGCTCACGGCGCCATACGTGGGCTTAAAGCCCACCACGCCGCACAGCGACGCCGGCTGGCGAATGGAGCCGCCGGTGTCCGAGCCCAGCGAGAGCGCGACCTCGCCCGCGGCGACGGCGGCAGCAGAGCCGCCCGAGGAGCCGCCGGGCACGCGCTCGGTATCCCAGGGGTTGTTGGTGCGGTGGAAGGCCGAGCTCTCGGTAGAGCTACCAAAAGCGAACTCGTCCATGTTGGCCTTGCCCATGGGCAGGCAGCCGGCGTCGAGCATGCGCTGGACGCAGGTGGCGGTGTAGACGCTCTGGTAGTCCCCCAGCATGCGGGAGGCACAGGTGGTGCGCGTGCCCACGAGGTTCATGTTGTCCTTAATAGCCAGCGGCACGCCCGCGAGCGGGGGCAGAGGCTTGCCGGCGGCACGGTCGGCATCCACGCGCGCGGCTGCCTCGAGCGCGAGCTCGGGCGACACCTGCAGGAATGCCTGGACCCCACCCTCGCGCGCCTCGATGGCGGCAAGGGAGGCCTGGGCCACCTCGGTAGCGGTAAAGTCGCCGGCGGCAACGCCCGCAGCGATCTGGGCGGCGGCAAGGGAATCGAAGCTCTGCGCCATTACTCGCTCTCCCCCTCTCCCAAAATGGACGGCACGCGGAAGTAGCGGTCGCGCGCGCTACCGGCGTTTTCCAGCGCAACGTCGAGCGGTAGGTCGCGCTCGGGCTCGCGCAGGTCGTCGCCCATCACGTTGGACAGGCTTCCGATGGGATGGAACGTGGGCTCCACGTCGGGCAAGTCATATTGCAAGACGGGCTCGAGCATCTGGACGGCGTCGTTCATGTAGGACGTCATCTGGGTGAGCTCGTCATCGGTCAGTGCGATCTTTGCGTACTCGGCGATGCCGCGCACGTCTTTCTCGCTGAGTGCCATAGGCGCTCCCTTCCGCATAACAGTTAAACCGCTCTAGTATACAAGGCAACGCCGCTTGGAGCAGATGCTTTACCTAAATGCAGCGAAAACGTAACGAGGGCGGCGGGTTGGCAGGCGGCGGGCTGGCGGTTCTGCAGCGAAACCGCACCGTCCGTAGCGAAAACCATCTCGCCCGCAACGAAAACCGTCCCGCCCACAACGAAAAGCATCACAACATTCGACACTTTTCGCCAAAATCGCGATTTTCATCGAATGTTGTGATGGTTTGGAAGTCCCGACCACCACAAAAGTGTCTGTCCCCTTTGTGGCGGTTCTGAACGATGTCTTATGCCGAGGCCTTAGCCTTGCGGCGCTTGCGGACCGCGTGGATCACGATGTCCAGTAGCAACAGCACAATGGCCACGGCCACGATGAGCACGGCAAACTCGCGCTTGCCCCAGTGGCGGCCGGCCAGCGACTTTTGTTTGTCGACGTCCTTCTTGTTGTACTTGGTGCGCACGCAATGCACCAGCAGGCGATGGTCGTTTACGCCGTAGGGCGTGCAGGTGACGAGCGTCACCTTGTCGGCGCCGGGCTCGATGGTCAGCGACTCCATCTCCTCGGGCAGCACCACCTCGGAGTCCACCATCTTGTAGGCAAGCGTCTTGTTCATGGTGTGCAGCAGCACCAGGTCGCCGGGCTCCAGCGAGTGGATGTCATCGAACATGCTCAGGTTGCGCATGCCCGAGTGCGCGGTGAGCACGCAATGCGTCGAGGTGCCGCCCACCGGCAGGCTCGTGCCCTCCAGGTGGCCAACGCCCGCCATAAGGACTTCCTCGCTCGTGCCGTGGTAGATGGGCATGCTCACGTCGATGGAGGGGATCTCGACCCAGCTCATCATGGGGTCGCGGTCAAAGATGAGCTGCTGGGCGTAGGGCTCGATCTGGTCGGCGGGAAGCTCGGTGGCCTCGCCCGCCAGCTGCTCGTTAAAGGAGCGAGCTTGGAGCAGGATGCGCTCGCGCTCCTCGGCAGACAGCGCGTCAACGGTGCTGGACACGGTGCTGATCTGGTTAAACACGCCCGAGGCTTCGAGCCGGTCCAAGATCCACGGCCAGGTCATAAGGCCCACGCCAATAAGGATGATGACGATGGTGATGAGCCGGTCGGCCCAGCGCGGCAGTCGCTTGCGGCGGCGCTTAGGCTTTGGTTGAGGTTTGGGCTGAGGGCTTGAGCCACCGTTGTCCGCGGCGTTATTGCTCTTCATATGTTTGGCGCCCTGCACCATCGCCGGTCACTCCTCTACAGCTCAGGTTGTCTAAACAAATAATAGCCGATTAGCAAGCTTCCGCGCCGGACAACGCCGCTAGACTGCACCGTCCAGTCGAGGATAAGCCGGTTGATTTCCGATCTCAGCCGAACACATTGAGCAAATAGGCCATTCCCGCACTTAGCTGAACGCCCCCGCGGCCCCTCCTGGGGTCCGGGGGCGCCGTTTTCCCAGTTGAAGGAACGGTGGAGATGTGTTTCGATAGGTCCGGTGGCCATGCTCCGCCCGCCGCCCGGCACCTCTTCCCAGACTCAGCCGGACGGTCGGTCCGCCTATTCCTTTTTTCC
>UQIQ01000003.1 GCA_900541185.1 uncultured Collinsella sp. | reverse complement strand
GCCCGCTGCGCGTGCTCATCCTCAACCTCATGCCCACCAAGATCGCCACCGAGACGCAGATCATGCGCAAGCTCTCCAACACGCCGCTGCAGGTGGAGGTGGACCTGCTGCGCACCAAAACGCACGAGGCCACGCACGTGAGCGCTGGCCACCTGGAGACGTTTTACCGCACGTTCGACGACATCCGCGACATCCACTACGACGGCCTGATCATCACGGGCGCGCCGGTGGAGCAGATGCCGTTCGAGGAGGTCGACTACTGGCCCGAACTCTGCCAGATCATGGACTGGTCTACCACGCACGTGCACTCCACGCTGCACATTTGTTGGGGCGCGCAGGCGGGCCTGTATCACCACTACGGTATTCAGAAGCACGACCTGCCGGCAAAGGCGAGTGGCGTGTTCGAGCATTATCTGGTGAAGCCGCAAAGCCCGCTGGTCCGCGGCTTTGACGACCGTTTCTATGCCGTGCATTCGCGCAACACCGATGTGCGCCGCGAGGACGTGGAGGCCGAGCCGCAGCTTGAGGTCGTGGCCGTGTCCGACGAGGTGGGCCTGTACATCGTCAAGTCGACCGACAGCCGTCGCTTCTTTGTCTTTGGGCATCCCGAGTACGATACCGACACGCTGCGCCTGGAGTACGAGCGCGACGTGAAACGCGGGCTTAATCCCCAGGTGCCGGCGCATTACTTCCCAGGTGACGACCCCACCGCCGAGCCGCGTAACGTTTGGCGCAGTCAGGCTCAGTTGCTCTATACCAACTGGCTCAACTACTACGTCTACCAGACCACGCCCTACGACCTAGCCCGAGCCGGCGAGGAGCACTAGGCTACGGCTGCTGCTGTGCCGGCGGCGTGACGAGCGTGGATATCCGGACGGACGAGCGTGGATTTTCGGACATTTACAAATCGAGCGTGGATAATCTCCCACTTTTGGCTTGAAACTAGGCTCAAAACGGGAGATTATCCACGCTCATTTTTTAGGCATGTAGATGCCGATGGCTCGGCTAAGCGACGGTGCGTGCAGAGGCAAAGTCGCATTTGGCGTAGTCTTGAATCTCGACGGGTTTTTCTTTCTGATAATCCGATGGACCAAGGCCTCAAAATGTGGAGACAGGGACCTCTCGACAACCGCCCTACCTGCAGATATAAGACATCAGCCTAAAACGTCCAAAACCGTCAAGCATTTGGTCAGCGCCTGGACGGTATTTGGTCAGACTTCGCATGAAACCGTCTGGTACGTTTGCGCCGTTCCAAGATTTGGGAGGCGACATGGGAAACATGACGGCGAATCAAAGGCTTGCAAGTCACATTAAAGCATGCGAACAGCAGATGAGCTGCGTGTACGCGCGCACGGCGGCGGAGGCAAAGCAGATTCAGCGGCGGGCGGAGGCGGGAAGTCTCGAAGCGGTCATGCCGGGGCTGTATGCGCGTCCGGAATACTGGTCCGAGCTCAAGTTTCGGCAGCGTTATCTGCATCGGGTGCGGGCGCTTGCGCAAAAGCACCCCGACTGGACATTTTGCTCCTATACGGCGGCTGTTATCTATGGCCTTTCGGTTTCGCATGCCAATTTGACGCACATCCATATCGCCGCGATGCCGCCCCAATCGACGACGCCGGGCTCTCAGGTCATTCGTCATCGCTATGCTCGTCAAACACGGGCCACCCAGATGGATATCGCCGTAACCGATATCGATCAAACGATTACGGATTGCTTGGTCGATGCATCGTTTGTCGAGGGACTGATCATCGCGGATTCGGCGCTCCATGAGCAACTTTTGTCGAAGGAGCATCTCGTTGAGACTGTCGACAAGCTTGGCCTGAATCGTCGCGGTGTTGTGACGGCGCGCAGGGTTGCACGATGTGCCGATGGGCTGTCGGAAAGCGGCGGCGAGTCCAAGGCGCGTGCCCTGATGATCGAGCGCGGCTGGCAGACGCCGGAGTTGCAAGTTGAGCTGTTCGACCCGGTTGAGCCGGGACGACCGTATCGCGTCGACTACTTGTGGCGCGTGGGCGACCGGCTGATTATCGGGGAGTTCGACGGATTTGTTAAAAGCGAGAAGGCAGCGGAGGAGGGCAAGCTCGCGAAGACGCAGTTCGATGAGCGCCAGCGCGAGTCGAGGCTTTCGCTGCTTGATAACTGCAAGATCGTGCGCTTGTGCTGGGATGATCTAAGGGATCCGACAAAGTTCGATCGCAAGCTCAAGGTCGCCGGCGTGCCGCGTGCGTGCTGAGGCAGTTGCAGAGCGTTTGGCTGCACAAGCGTGGAAAATCGGACGGACGAGCGTGGATTTTCGGACGCTTGTTGAATGAGCGTGGATAATCTCCCGTTTTTAGCTCGTAAGGGGGCTCAAAGTGGGAGATTTTCCACGCTCATCTTGCGGGTGCGATACAGCGGCGGCTAGGCGCTGACGATGTTGGGCAGCGACAGATCGTGGGCGTCGGTGGGAACGTGGTCGACGCGCTGTTCGTCAAAGGCGATGCCGACGATTGGGCGTTCAGGTGCAACTGTGGGCAGGTAGCGGTCGTAGCAGCCTCCGCCGTAGCCCAGGCGCGCGCCGGTGCGGTCGAAAGCTACGAGCGGCACGACAACCATGTCGAGCTCGGCGGCGGGCACGATGGGGAAGTGGTCGCTGTCGACGTCCGTGGCTGCGAAGGCCCGCGTAGGGTGGGCGATAAACGGGGCCTCGGACGCATCGCCGGCAGAGACTGCCCGCATGCACATGCGCTGGCCACAAGCTGCGGCTTCGGCTGCCGAGAGCATGCACGGATAGGCCACGCGCCAGCCGCGTTTGGCGGCAGCTGCGGCAAACGCGGCTGGGTCGACTTCGGAACCCATCGCGGCATAGACGGCAACGGTGTGCGGCTCCGCGGCATCCAAGCGGCCCAGCAGATCAACCAGCCGCGCACAGATATCAGCAGACTTCGCCGCCCGCACATCCAAATCAATCGCATCGCGCCGAGCAATCACCGCCCGCCGCAACTCAGCCTTATCCATCCCAGCCTCATCTCCCAAACCTTCCAAAAAGGGACAGGTTTATTTTGGCAGGTTTTTTCTGGGCAAACGCGATATGGGCAGTAAAGTCACCGCAAATATGCCTGTGAACTGCGCCCTTTGTGGTTGTTTGGGCCTATGCGTTAATGCTATAACGCCGCAGCGATTGCTTCAGTCACAAACTTATTGAGTGACTCACCCTTCTTTGCTGCTGCCAGCGCTGCTTGCTTGTGGAGCTCAGAGCCCGTTCTTACGTTGAACGAGCCCTTAAAAGCCCGCTCGGGTTCCTTGCCCTTCTCGGCGCAAAACTCAAGGTAATCGTCGACGGCGTCGTGGAAGCATTGCTCCACTTCTTCAGCCGTGGAGCCTTCAAATACGATTGCATCCCTAATGCCGGCGACCATACCTGTTAGCACATGCTGTTCGGCATCGAACTCGACCGGGGCGAAATAACCCTTGTATGCCAAAACGTTACTCATGACTACCTCCGACATCTTGCAGAAAGCGAACGATGTTTCGAATGGTCCCCGCTGTCAATTCGTCAGATGGATGAGGCGCGTGCATTACGAACATCCTGCCATCTGATGGCCTGTAGAAGCGAACGCGCGATCCGGATGTCTTGCCTTTGCTGCCCATTTCAAAGCCATATGAAGCCATAACTTTAAGAAAGTCAGCAAATCTATACGTTGAAGGACAGCTAAGCAGCTGGGCGATGAGTTTATCGGATCGAGTCATCCCGCCTCACATTCTGCAACTATATTCTAGTTGCAATTTCAGTTCGATGCAAGCACCTCTACTATAGAACATGTGTGCGTATAGAACAAGTGTTCGAATCGCCACTGAGAAAGGGGACAGGCACCTTTGTGGTGGTCTGTGCTGTGATGGGCGTCTGCGGCGGTTTGTCTCGATCTATAACAGTAACTCGGCAAAATTGGACTTAGATGTTACAGATTGAGACAAAGAGCTGGTGCCGTTCGGGAACGTCTCGATCTGTAACATCTGGAGCCGATATTGCCGTCTAGATGTTACAGATTAAGACAAACCGCCGCGGTGGGCTGCGCCGCCTCGCCCAAGCCGCAAAAAAAGGTAGATTTCCGGGCATGTCCCAAAAATCTACCTTTGCTGTGCGTTAGCCCATCAGTTCGACGACGTTAAAGCCGGCGTTGCTCTTGGCGATGACGTCGCGGCCGCCAAAGACGCAGGTGGGTGCGACGGCCGCAATACGCGTCACATCGGCGCCGAGCGAGCGCAGCTCACCGGGGGTGGCGGCGAGCATCTGGGCGCGACGTTCCTCGCGCGCGTGCGGATCGAGCCCAGCCAGGTAGGTCGTATTGCGGCGCTTGGTGAGCGCGTACGGCTTCACGGGCGCGTCCATGCCGCTCACGCAGCTCACGATAAAGCCCTCAAAGGCGACCTCGTCGGGCTCAAAGCTGCCGAGCCATGCACCCGCGCGCGCCACGCGCTCAATCGAAGGATCGATCGCCGGGTCACGGTAGGTGTAGAACGCCGTCTGACGCTCGCCGGCCGCGCGGAATCCGCAGCCATACGCACCGCCCTTCACGCGGATCTCGTTCCACAGGTAGTCGTAGGAGAGCGCGTTGGCAGCCACGGCCCAAGCGCCCGTCACGTCAATGCCCAGACGGCGCGGGTCGCACGCGCCTGCCGCAAAGCAGATGTCGCTGGGGATGACAAAAGCCTCGTGGCGGTCGCGCGGCGCCGGCACCACGAGCGCGTTGCGGCCGGCATCGGCGCCGTCGCCCGCACCAAGCCCCAGGTCGCCCGCGGCATCCCAGTACGCGTCAAAGTCCCCGTCGCTGCCGGTAAAGCTCGCCATGCAGCCATCGGCCACAAAGATGCGGTCTGCCAGCGCGGCAAGCTTGGCACGCAGACCGTCCAGTCGCTCGTCAAAGTGGTCGAGCAGATCGCGCAGGAACAGGTAGAAGTCCACGCCCGAAAGCTGCTCGCGAACCACGGCCGAAGGCGAGCTGTAGCTCATCGCGCGACCCAGCGCCGCCGAGTGTCCGTTGTTGATAAAGCCCTGCTCAAGCCCAATGCGAATCTGCGTGAGCACGTCGCGTACGCGGTCGGCGTCAGCATCGAGCAGCAGCGTGCTCGACCACACCTCGCGCGGCAGGCTCGCCAGCGCGTCGATCTTCTCGGACAGGGCGCCGGCGCTCACCAGCAGGTAGGGGCGCACGCCGTCCACGTCGGGCTGCGTCATGACCTCGGTCGTAAAGCTCAAAAAGCCCAGCTTGCCGGCGAGCAAGTTGTCGAGCTCCTCGGCCGAATGCTCACGCGTGGGCAGCTGCTTGAGCAGGCGGCAGAGCAGCGTCACGTAGGGCAGGTCCTCAAATGCGACGCAGCTCAGGTCGAAGTACTGCATGGCGTAGGCCAGGCGGTTGGTGGGGATGCCGTGGCGCAGGCAGGGGATGGGCGCAGTCGTGTCCACGACCAGTGGCGGCTCGGGGCGCGCCTCGCCAATGTCGGACACGCGCAGGCGCGGCAGCGTGGCCTTGGCCTCGAGCGTGTCCTCGGCCTCCTGCGCGGCACGTAGTGCGGCCGTGCGCTCGACCACGTCCGCCAGCTCGGCATCGGTCATGGCGTCGCGCTTGGTAGCCAGCTCGGCAGCTTCGGCGCTCTCCGCACCCTCGGCAGCGTCTACCGGAACCAACTCGACCAGCGCCATGTGATCGTTCTGGAGCACGAGCTCGCGCAGAAGGTCCTCAAAGTAGCTGCCGTCCAGCTCGCCGCGCAGCTCCTCGTACACCGGGCCATACTTGAGCGCCAGCGTCGCAGCGTCGTCATCGTAGAGCCACGTGCTCAGCGCGTCGCACGCAATGGCCACGCCGTCGGCGATGCCATAGTCGCGCTGGCGCAGGTCGTATTCGTTGCTGCTGATGATAGCTTCCAGGCGCTCGCGCGGAACGCCGTGCTCGCACAGGTCGCGACAGGCGTCCTGGAACACGCGGCGCAGTTCGCGCGCCACGCCGGGCTGCGCGTTTTGCAGCATGATGAGCTCGTAGGGCTGCAGGCTCTCGGCCGCGGTGTAGCTCACCACGTTGCCGCCCAGGCCGGCGGCAAGAATGGCCTTCTTAACCGGCGCTTCGTTGGAACCCAGCAGCGCCTCGAACAGGATATCCGCCGCGATTGTGCGCTTGCGGTCGAGCGCGCTGCCCAGTACAAGACCCAGGCCCACCAGGGCGTTCTCGGGCGTGGTGGCCATCTCGACGCGCTGATACTCGCAGGTCACGGGCGCCTGCACGCCCAGCGGATTGGGCGCCAGCGTGGACGGGTCCTCGCCGGCGGCAACGGCTGCGTCCATGCGGCGGCTCGCGGCACTCGGCTGCGACAGATAGCGCTCGTCCAAAAATGCCAGCGCGCGGTCCACATCTAGGTCGCCGTAGAGCGTTATATAAGAGTTGGAAGGATTGTAGTGGCGCGCGTGCGTATCCAGGAACTGCTCGTAGGTGAGCGCGGGAATCGCGCGTGGGTCGCCGCCGCTCTCGTGCGCATAGGCGGTGTCGGGATAGAGTGCGGCGTTAACAGCATCGTCCAGCACGCTCATGGGGTCGGACAGCGCGCCCTTCATTTCGTTGAACACCACGCCGTTATAGCGCAGCGTGCCCTCGCGCAGGCTCGCGGAGCTGCCGTCGCCTTCGCCCTCGGCGCCCTCCGGCAGGTCCAGCTCGTAGTGCCAGCCCTCCTGCTTAAAAATGGTGGGCTTGGTATAGATGGCCGGGTTGAACACCGCGTCCAGGTACACGTCCATCAGGTTGTACAGATCCTGCTCGTTGGTGGTGGCAACGGGGTAGATGGTCTTGTCGGGGTAGGTCATGGCGTTGAGGAACGTCTGCATGGAGCTCTTGATCAGATCGACGAATGGCTCCTTGACGGGGAACTTGGCCGATCCGCACAGCACCGAGTGCTCAAGAATATGGAACACGCCGGTGGAATCGGCCGGCGGCGTCTTAAAGCCAATGGCAAAGGCCTTGTTTTCGTCGTCGCACGCCAGGTACAGCAGGCGAGCGCCCGATGCGGTGTGGCGCAGCACGTAGGCGTCCGAGTCGAGCTCGGGCACGGTCTCGCAGCGCTCGACGGCAAAACCGTGGCAGGTGGTACCGGGTACCAGCAGCGCGGCGGCAGCGGCGCGCGGGTCGGTTGAGGTGGTGGGCATATGCAGTCTCCTTTGACGCCCCAGCGGGGGCGAATCGAGTCGAATCCTCGAGAGTATACCCATATGGGGCCGCGGCTCTGCGGCGAACTGAAGACGATGCCAGCGGATTGGGCATAGGCCCCGCGTGCCCGCCGAATGAGCGTGGATTTTCGGATGAAATAATCCGTCGCAGGTCCAAATGCCGTCCAATTATCCACTCCCGCACACCTTTCGTCTCCAACCGTGAGATGAGAGATAGACGAGAGACGTATACGAAAGATGGCTGTACAGCAAAGAGCCAAACAATTAATAGTGCTGTTTGGTCGGTGATTGTTTTTTCAGTAAAAACACTTACGAATAAAGCAAGTTGCAAACAGCTGCCCCCTTATTTCGTGCTCATTTTTAAGGCGAGAAATTGCCGCCATATGATCGGACGAGTTTCAACGATTGCGATTTAGTATTTGGCGCGGATGCGGTCGATTCCGATGAAACGCTAGTTGACCACGCGGTAGATTGTGCTTTCTCCCAGACGCCCCGGCAATGCGCAATAAGCCAGATAACGAAGCGATTACCGGCGCGTCTATCCATAGGGAATTCCGGGAAAGCTTCTGCGGACAGTCAAAAGATTCGTCGGCCCCAAGCGGATTAAAGGTATTTGCATAGGACGTCATTTAACTAGAGACGATGCATATTGAATCGTTCAATGAACTTGCACGCTGTGTCTAACAACGCCGATTGTTGTTTTAAGGGGCTTGATGAAAGAACGGGACCAAAATAGTACTTGCATAGTTAGTTATATAAAGTATTATAACGTTATGGGATGAATGAAGGGTTCATCTAAGTGAGTTAGGAGTAAGGGATGTTCAATTTCGATGAGCCTCGTTACGAGAAGGTTGTGAGCGATGCCCTCGCTCTCCGTCCTCAGATTGAGGCTGCCGTGGACAAGGTCTGCGAGCAGGGTTATTCCAACATCTTCTTCATCGGCTGCGGCGGCACCTGGGCCCACACGCTCCCGATGAAGTACTGGGTCGAGACCACCACGGCCGACGTCGACGTCCACTGCGAGATCGCCGCTGAGTTCCTCGCGTGCCCGCCCAAGGCCTTCAACAAGGACTCGGTCTGCGTCTTCTCCACCCGTACCGGCACCACCCCCGAGATCATCGAGGCCGCCAAGTTCTGCCAGGAGCAGGGCGCCCGCACGCTGATGTACGTCTCCAACGACAACACCCCGGCCACCGAGTACGCCGACTACAAGTTCTTCAGCTTCGCCGAGGACGACGTCCTGTGCGAGGCCATCTACACCTACCAGATCACGCTGGTCGCCCGCTTCCTCAAGAACGCCGGCGCCTTCCCCAAGTACGACACCTTCATGGAGGAGTTCGGCAACATCGCCCCGTACCTCATCAAGGCCAAGGACGCCCAGGACGAGCGCTGCGCCGCCATGGCCGAGGACTTCAAGGACACCGACTACCACATGGTGATCGGCTCCGGCATGCTCTGGGGCGAGGCCTACGACTACGCCATGTGCATCCTCGAGGAGATGCAGTGGATCAAGACCAAGTCCATCCACGCCGCCGAGTTCTTCCACGGCACCATCGAGCTGTGCGAGGAGGGCACGAGCCTCATCATGCTCTACGGCGAGGACGACACCCGCAAGCTCATGGACCGCGTGGACAACTTCACCCACATGCTCGCCGACGAGAAGGGCGTCCATGTCCGCGTGAACAAGTTCGACACCGCCGAGGTCGAGCTGCCGTTCAGCGACCCCGAGTTCCGCAAGATCGTCTCCCCGATGGTCACCTACACCATCACCGAGCGCCTGAGCTGCCATCTCGAGCACGTCCGCAACCACCCGCTCACCACGCGTCGCTACTATCACCAGATGAACTACTAATCCTTTCAAATTGCTGCTGTTGCCTGCAGGCGAGCTGTTCTGAACGTCTCGCCTGCAGGCTTATTTCTGGGGTTAATCAGAATAGTTGCCCAGTACCTCCAAGTTGCGCTGGTCGCATTATGGCGTCTATGGACGAGCAAGCATTTGGCATTACGATGCTTGGTCGTCCGCTGTTTACGAGCCTGTTTGTCGGCTTGATCCTTGGCGATGTCCAGCAGGGAGTTATCGTCGGCGCCGCTTTGGAGTCCATGTTCATGGGCGCCATCATGGTCGGCGCGGCGGTTCCTCCTGAGGTCTATGCCTTCGGCGTGCTTGGCTGCGCGTTTGCCGTCATTACGGGTACGGGCACGGCAACTGCCGTCGCGCTCGCCCTTCCCGTCTCCGTCTTCCTTCTCTACTCCGTGATTAACTTTGCAACGCGTATCGTCGCCGCCCATCTGGGTTACGACCTGGGAACCAAGTTCCTGCAGCAGTCCGAAGAGAACAACCTTATGTCTCGCATGACGCATGCTGCCGGCGTTCTCGGAATGACCGTCATTGGCGCGATGATTGCGGCACAGGTCTCGCTGTCCACGGCTTTGACCTTTGACGTGGGTGGTTCGGAGATTGTCCTGCAGGATCTGTTCGATTCAATCTTCCCCGGTCTGCTGCCCTTGCTGGCAACGTTCGCTTGCGTTGCCCTGTACAAAAAGGGTGTCAAGACCATTTGGATTATTATTGGCATCTTCGCGATCTGCATCATCGGAACGGGCTTGGGAGTGTTCGCAGCGGCGTAATGTTGACTGCTATGCTCGCGCGTTGGATAACTAACTGACCGTTTGAAAACGGGGCTCGGCGTAAGGCCGGCCCCGTTTTTTGTTTGACGGATTTTCCGACCGTCCAAAAATTCACGCTCGCTCATCACCCACGTATCTCTCATCTCTCATTCGTCACTAATATGAGAGATAACTGAAAGACGAGAGATAAATATGAGAGATAACTGATCAGCAAAGAGACAAGCAATCATGGTATTGTCTCAATAATGATTGTTCTACCAGCAAAAACATGTTTAAATGAAACAGATGGCAGACATCTTATCTTTCATCTCTCACTTATCTCTAATATGAGAGATAGGAGTAAGATGAGAGATAATTACGAGAGATAACTGAGAGACGAAGGAAATCTATTCGTGGCATTCTCCGTCGGGCCGAGCGAAAGGACATGCAGATGAACGAAAACGAGCTGACCGGTCTGCTCGAGTCTTTAAAGCGCATGGGCTCGGACGATCTTAACGTCGAGGTCAAGGAGAGCGCCACGACGCTTTCCCGCGACGTATGGGAAACGGTTAGCGCATTCGCGAATACCGCTGGCGGAATTATCGTGCTCGGCGTGAGCGAGCGCGCGGGCTTTGTCCCGGTTGAGAACTTTGAGACCGAGAAGGTGCTCAACCAATTCGTAGCGGGCATGGGCGATGCCGGCGGTCGCGGAAAACTGGCCAATCCGCCCAAATACACCATTGAGCGCGTGGAGCTCCAGGGCACCGTGGTTCTGGTCATCACGATTGAGGAGCCCGACCCGTCGAGCAAGCCTTGTTATGTCATAGAGCGGGGCGCTCAAGGCGGCAGCTACAAACGCATCGATGACAAAGATGTCCCGCTTTCGTCGACTGAGGTCCTGTCCTTGTCATCGTATGAACGGACGAGCCCCAGTGATCGCGATGCAGTACCCGGCGCGGTCGCAGGCGATCTTGACGAGGCCCTGGTCGACCGCACGATAGAGCGTGCTTTCTCGCTGACACCTCGTGCAATGCGCGGCGCGCCGGACAAACAAACGAAGCTGGAGCGCCTAAATTTCCTTGATTCCCAGGGCAATGTCACCAAGGCTGGACTCCTAGTTGCGGGCACCTACCCTCAGCAGTTTTATCCCAAGCTCTTTATCGACATGGCTGTCTATGCGGGGACCCGGAAAGGCGCGGCGGGGTCGTTGAGGTTCATGGACCGTACGATCTGCGAGGGAACGTTGGGTGAAATGATCTCGGATGCCGTCGCGGCGGTCGCCAAGAATTTGCGACGAACCTCGATGATCAAAGGCGTCTCGCGTGTCGACTCGCTGGAGATTCCCGAGGAGGTCCTGCGCGAGGCAATTGCCAACGCCGTAATCCACCGAGAATACGGAGACCGGTTCTGTGGGCAGTCGATCGCTGTTGACGTCTTTGATGACCGTATCGAAGTGACGAACCCCGGCGGCCTATACGGAGGAAAGACTCGCGAGAACCTGTTTGACGGCAGCTCCCGATGTCGTAATGCGACGCTTGTGAAGCTCATGTCGCTTGTCCCATTGCCCGACGGCGCGGGCTCTCCTGCCGAAGGCAACGGGTCGGGCATTCCAATGATGCTAGATGCCATGCGTGCGCAAGGTCTGGCCGAGCCATTGTTTTGCCCCGGTTTCGACCGGTTTAAGGTTGTCCTCTACCGAGCGAAGGTTGAGCAAATCGATCATGGCGGGGACTTAATTGTGGCGGCACTCAAACGCTACGGCGAGCTGGGGACGCGTGAGCTGGCAGAACGTACGGGGCTTACAATTTCCCAGGTTAGGTCGCGCGTCAACGCGCTCATTGCTCAAGGCGAGCTCGAGCCCACGGCGCCGGCGACGAGCCGCAACCGCAAGTATCGACTGTCGGAGCGCGTGGGATAGATGCGTTAGTGGACGAGGCGACCCAATAATCGACCCTCGATTGGCGTCCATTAAGGTAAAGCGGTTGTTGCCCAGTCGACGGTGATGCTAAAGACTCGGCTTACGCCGGCATGGCCCCGAACCCGTCTATCAGGAACAGCCTGAGAACCAGCTTGATGACATTTCCCGGTTTGACTTCTGCCGCGTCAAAGACGTGGCGCTCGGCGAGCTCGCTGCAGTATGCATAGATGTCGCGGATAAGGTCCGCGCCCGAGAGCGTAAACATGTAGCCTGCGTCCGAAAGCGCATTGGGCGCGGCAGGCAACTTGGCCATGTGACAGAACGTTTGCAGGTCGGGCGCCATAACGTTCTGGTAGTCGAGGTGGCCGTTGGCATCCTGCGCGGCAAGCTCCAATTGGCGCACAAAATCCAGCGCCGCCGCTAACACAAAGCTCGGCGTAGGCGCATTGACGTCCTGAGTGGTCGCCACAAGCCTGCCCGCCGCCTGCGTGACAAGCCAAGCGACCTCGCGCTGGCAACGCACGGCCTTGCGCGTAACCGGCTTGATGGACGAAGAAGAAACGCTTCCCTTAGGCGGATTCGAAGCAGCCATAAGACCCTCCCATGAACAATCCGGCCCAACAAGCCCGGATGAAACACGTGTTACATCAGTATACAGGGGAGTGGGGTAGCGGGGTACGAGCGCGCCAGCGGCAAGCCGAGAGCATCAACGATGTGCCGATCACGGAATGAGATCTCGTAATAATTGACTCTCGGTCATATTATTGAGGGGCATGACTCGCGTTCGTATGGTTGTAGGTGCTGGCGATGAACGACATTGACCTTGCTGTTCCGTTGATGGATGGACCAAGCTATGACCGTGCCTGCAGTCTCGTGCCTTCTGAATACGTTGAGGCATGGGAGTGGTTTCTGGGTGAGGAGCAGCGCGGCGGCGTTTGGACCAGCCTTCCGCACCACACCAAGGAAGATAGCCCTCAGTATCAGTATCGTTTGAGAATTGGCTCGGACTTCTTTCCCGTAACGCGGGATTCAGGGATCTTCTGGCCGGGCCAGGATCGGGTGAAGCAAGATCCCAATAAGATCTTTGCGCTCTCGGTCCATAACTCTAAAAAGAGCTTCTACACCGATGTGCCTCCGCTCTATTTGGACGATGGTACGTGGGTCATTAAGTACTCGGTTCAAGCGCCGGGTACCGTTGGTTTTCGAGACCAGAATTACAACCGTAAAATGCTCAACTGCATGGAATGTGGCGTCCCAGTCGGAGTCATATTTGCAACCGAGGTGGGCTATAAGGTGCTCGGCCTTGCGTTTGTTGAGCGGTTCGAGCCCGAAAACGGATGGTTTGTTCTGCACGGTCCTGTTCATAAAGGCGGACCGGACCCACGTTTTGCACCCGACATGAGTTATCTGAAGCGCATGCCCGTCGATATTGAGTTTGCCGGACAGGGTGCGACCGACGACGAAAAGGTCCGCTATGCGTTAAGGCGCGAGCGATTGGGGCAGCAATGGTTCCGCAAGCAGCTCGTTGCCGCCTATGATGGCCGTTGCGCGGTGTCGGACTGCGGCGTCAGCGAAGCTCTGGAGGCTGCACATATCGAGAATTACTCGGGACCCAAATCGCAGGTTGCCAGCAACGGCATTCTGCTTCGGCGCGACTTACATGCTTTATTCGATGCTCATCTGATTTCGTTTGAGCCTGTTTGCGGCGAATATCGGCTGTGCGGATCGTACCTGCTGGATAAGACCGGCTACGCTTCCTTTGCGGGTGCGACGCTAAGGCAGCCGAATGAGCGTCAGTGGCGACCCAATACGGTGTTTCTTGAGGCCCATCGCATTGAGTTCGATCGCTCGGAAAAGAAGCGTGAAAAGGCGGGGCTTCTGCCGTATTAGCGTATTTGGCTTTGGCATTCTTTGACGATCGTGTTGTTTGATCGGATCGCGTGGCGATGCAATCTCGCGCATGCCCGCCGGTGCATGCTCTTCCTGTTTTGTATAGCGAGAGGGGAGCGTGTATGAGCTGGCGAGGCGATATTGCGATGGGGAAGTACGGAAAACTGCCGTGTGCCCTTATAGACAACAATATGTTTCCGAGCGTAGAGGTTGATTGCGGGTCGTTTGTCGTCACCTGCCCTTGCTGCGGCTCGCAAATACCGTGTCTCGACATTCGGTTCATCGATGCGCGCGACAGGTTCAGCGACGAAGTGAGAAAACAGACGGGCGTTCATATGCCGGTGTATCCGGAGAAATGCCCCGTTTGTGGCCTCGATATCGTGTACGACGCCGGCGACGAGGGATAGGTGATGCGGAGGAGCTGACTGTGAAGGCCTCTCCGTCCCTACAAATAAATCCCCTCACCGAGCTGCTTGTGGAACTCGGCGTGATGGTCGCGTGCCCAGGTAAAGAGCGCCTGGTCAAAGTCGGTACGCGTGGCCGGGACGCCAAAGACGCCGGCAACTTCGACGCGTATAAACTCCAGTGCCGGCAGCTTGTTGATGGCAGTGAGGGCAAACGGGGACGAGGGCTCCTCGAACAGATAGCGGCTGCCTTGCAGCGCGTCGCAACTGGTGCACGTGTTGCCGAGCGACGGGGCTTTGGAGGCTCGCGCGCCTACGGGCTTGTAGCCGCAGCGCTTATGAAGGTAGTCGCGGATCTCGCCCGGCACGCAGCCAAGAGCGGGCACGATGGCGAGTGCGTTGGCGTTGGCCGTGTCGATGGCAATGTGCCCGGCTTCGTTGGGCGCGTGCGCGATGGCGATGCTCTCGTCGTTATCGGCTCGATAGGGAATGCCGAAGGCCGCGACCGAGGTCTCTTTGTGACACTTCCAGCACTCGCGCTTGCCCAGTACTAGATATATATACGGCGCAGAGGGGGCGGATCGGTCAATACCGGGCAGCCACTCGGCAAAGGGCTCGGGGTTGACGCCGCTGGGTACATACCAGATTTTCTTGGTCCGGTCCCATTTGGCGCCCAACGCCTTTGCTTCTTCTTTGTGCGAAAAGGGAACATCGAGCTCGGTGCGCATGGTGGCTCCTTGGTGCTGCAGGTGTAAGTGGCTCAAGGATACCGCAGGGCGCAGACATCGTGGCGTTTTGCCGAGAAGCTGTGGTGCGGACTGATTGGTTATACCGATGGATAGATCGGCAAGTAGATGGTCGGCTTTTGGCCAGTTGGGCGGTTGGAGCTGCCAGCTGATTTGGCGACATAAAACAAAACAGCCCAGAGGACATAGCCTCTGAGCTGCGAACATTTGGTGGGCGTTAGAAGATTTGAACTTCTGACCTCTTCCGTGTCAGGGAAGCGCTCTCCCCCTGAGCTAAACGCCCGATCAAGGGTGCGCAAGCGCGCAAGGGATAATATAACGGAGCCTGAACTCGGTGGCAAGAACATTTTTAAAAATCGCTTACATTGTGGAATTCGGGGGCTTTGTCATATCCATCTCAAAAGTGCCTGCTGCCGCGATTTGGCTGTCGCATAATGCAAGGCCATTGCGGTATCGAGCTATGGAAAGACGCCTGCGGAATTGTCCTACCGATAAGCGGACAAGCCTCCAGCTGGTGCCTTCGCCGTGGTAAGGTAAGCCGAATTGTTTCCAAGCTGTTTCGGGGGAGTGGAATGAGCAAAGAGTGTGTCGAGCAGGTCGAAGGCACAGGGGCTTCGGTGCCGATGACCGATATATCGAACATTGATGTGCCCGAGGGCACCGACGAGCTCAGCCGCAACACCCGTCGCGCCTGGCGCGAGCGCCTTAACGATGCGTCGTCGCGCAAGATGATCACGGGCGTCTTGGCTACGCTGGTGGGCGGTTCGTTTTGGGGCTTCTCGGGCACCAGCGCGAGCTTTCTGTTCGATATCTACCACGTCGACACCTTGTGGCTTATGAGCATACGGCAGATTCTCGCCGGTCTACTCTTTATGGCCGTGGTTGTTACGCGCGACCGCGAGCGCCTGATTAAGCTCTGGACCACACCCGCCGATCGCAAGCAGCTGCTGCTCTTTACCGCCTTTGGCCTGCTGTTCAACCAGTTTTGCTATCTTTCGGCCGTGCGCCTGACGAACGCCGGAACCGCGACGGTGCTCCAGTGCCTGCAGCTCGTTATCATCATGGGCTACGCCTGCGTGACCGATCGCCGTATGCCGCGTACTCGCGAAGTCATCGGCATTGGCCTGGCTCTGGGTGGAACCTTTTTAATCGCCACCGGCGGCGACCCCACCAGCCTGAATATCTCGCCGCTTGGCCTGGCAGCAGGTCTTATGTGTGCGGTCAGCGCCGCGTGTATGGCGGTGATTCCCGCCAAGATCCTGCCCGAATACGGCAGCCCCATCGTCACGGGCTCGGCAATGCTCACGGCGGGCGTGGTCTCGTGCGTCTTCGTGCAGCCCTGGGCGCATATGCCGGCGCTCGACGCTGCCGGCATCGAGGCGCTCGCGGTGTTCGTGGTTATCGGCTCGTTTTTTGCTTACATGCTTTATATGCAGGGCGTTAAGGACATCGGCTCGGTGCGCGCGAGCCTCATCGGAACTGTGGAGCCCGTCTCGGCGACCATCACCAGCGCCGTTATGCTGGGGACGGTGTTTTTGCCGACCGACCTTATCGGCTTTGTCATGATCATCGTGATGATGTTCCTCACGGTGTAGCTGGCGCCGCCGCCAAGACAGAAAAGGTGTTGTGCCGCATTTCCGCCAATTGATGTCCGTGTCTGGAGTTTAGCTGTCGATGCTCAAAATGCCATAAACTAGTAACGTTATGGACTTTTTCATTGCGACTCAATTGCGAGGATTTCTTTATGGCTGGTAATCACTTTAAGGGCAGCGATAGCGGCCGCCCTGCAGTTCCGCCGCGTCCGAACGGGGCTGGTAAGGCCGGCACGCCGGGCGGCGCTGGACAGGGCGGTTCCGGTAAGCGCGTGTCCCCGGGCGAGACGGCGATGTTTACCGCTCTGTACGAGCAGTCTCAAAAGGCAAAAAAGACCGGCCGTGCAAGAGGGAATGTCTTTGCGGACGGTGCAACCTCCACGTCGCAGCCGAGCGGCGCTCCTTCGGTACCCGCGAACAACGCGGGTGCTGCCAACGCCGCGAATGGCGCCGGCAACGTTAATGCCGGCAAGGCCGACAACAATACTCCCTCTGCCGGTGGCGCGGGGCTTACGGGTAACCTCGGCACGATTTACACCGGCGCCTCCGAGACTGGTACGTTCGCCCGCCTGGATGATAGCGGTGCCGAGTTTGCGGGCTCGGGTTCCAAGGAAGATTATTACGATTTTGGCTTGAACTACGGTAGCGACGCTTCGTCGAGTTCGACCTCTGACGGTCTGGTCCGTCATCGCCATCGCAAGGGCGAGCGCAAAAAGCGTCACACCGGCGCCATTATTGCCGCTGTAGTCGCGGTGCTTCTCGTTGCGCTTGGCGCAAGCGGCTTTATGCTGCTTAACTCGGCAAAGACCGTAAAGAGCGAAGCGAAGGAGGCTGTCGAGATCGTCGGTGGCCTTAAGGACAAGGTCACGTCGGGCGATTTTTCGACGCTGCCTGACGACGCGAAGAAGATCGATGAGCTCTGCAACAGCATGAAGGCGGAGACCTCGAGCCCGCTGTGGGCGGCGGCTTCGTTTATCCCGGTGTATGGCAGCGATATCAATGCGGCCCGCACCATGATTGACGCCCTGTCCGATGTCTCGAGCAATGCGCTGGTTCCCATGGCCGACAACCTCTCGCAGGCTACGCCCGGCAAACTGTTCCAGGACGGCATGATTAACGTGTCCGCGCTGCAGGCGGTCGCCGATTCGCTTTCCAGCAGCTCGAAGGTGTTCAAGAGCGCCAACGAGAAGGTCCAGGGCATTGGCGATACTCATATTTCCCAGGTGACCGAGCTGGTCGATAAGGCCAAGGACGGCTTTGCCACCCTCAACGGTGCGGTTGACGCGGCGGAGAAGGTCGCCCCCGTCCTTCCCCAGATGCTCGGCGCCAACGGCCAGACGCGCAACTACCTTATGTACGCCATGAACAACGTCGAGATTCGTGCCTGCGGCGGCTTTGGCGGTTCGCAGGGCCTGATTTCGGTCACCGACGGTCAGATGTCGATTGGCGAGTTTGTTCCCCGCATTGGACTCAGCGAGGATGAGGCGGTCGAGAGCGTCGACGAAGAGGATGAGGCGCTGTTCGGCAACCACAGCAACCTGTACAACTCGGGCAATACCTATTCGCCTGATTGGCCCCGCAACTCGCAGCGTGTCGCCGCGCTGTGGAAGTCCCAGTATGGACAGGACGTTGATGGCGTCATCGGTATCGACCCGGTGTTCCTGCAGTATCTGCTGGGCCTGGTCGGTAACGTGTCACTGCCCGACGGAACGGTTGTCGACGGCACCAACGCCGCAAAGGTCCTCATGCACGATGTGTACTGGAACTATCCGGTCGAGGAGTCGGACGGCATCTTTGCATCCGTCGCCAGCGCTGCCTTTGACAAGATTCTTGGCGGTATCGGCGACGTCGATGTTGCGAACCTTGTCAGCGCCGTTGAGCGCGGTGCCGAAGAGGGCCGCCTGATCGCGTGGATGAGAAACGATGATGAGCAGAATGCCATCAAAGAGACGGGCATTGACGCTTCGCTGCCCGATCCGGATGATCCGAGTGCCGATCCCGTTGCCGGCGTTTACTTTAACAACCTGAGCTTCTCCAAGCTCGACTGGTATCTGAACGCCGACACTCAGATTGGTCAGGGCGTGAAGAACGGCGACGGCACGTGCTCCTATCGCATCACCGTTACCCTGACGAACATCATGACGCAGGAGGAGGCTGGCAAGCTGCCCGACTACGTTGCGGCGAGCGCACCCGATGCCGCGCGTGACGACGAGCGTCTGAATGTCTCGTTGTTTGCCCCGACGGGTGGCAACATCAGTGACCTTACGGTTGAGGGTACCCAGTTTGGTCTTGGTGCCGCTACGTGGCATGGAATCCCCTTCTATTCGGGCACCGTTGACCTGCATGCTGGCGAGACGACGACGATCACGTATACGCTGACCACGTCGGCCGAGGCGGGGGACAAGCCGCTTACGCTGCGTCAGACCCCTACATGCCAGGCGGCTCGCGACAGCGCGTCGGCGTAGGGTTTTTCTGGTAGCGCAGATAATCGAGTACCATTTTGGGGCGGACAGGCAATCTGTCCGCCCCTATTTTGTAAGGAGGGCGCATGAAGTACTTTGGCACCGACGGCTTTCGCGGCGAGGCCAACGTTGGGCTGACGGTAGAGCACGCTTATAAGATTGGCCGTTTTGTGGGCTGGTATTACGGCGCCAACCGCAGTGCTAAGGCGCGCGTTATCGTGGGCAAGGACACACGTCGCTCGAGTTATATGTTCGAGGCGGCGCTGGTGAGCGGTCTGGTCGCGAGCGGTGCGGACGCCTATATGCTGCACGTGATCCCGACGCCGGGCGTGGCGCATCAGACCGTGGAGGGCTGCTTCGATTGCGGCATCATGATCAGCGCGAGCCACAACCCGTTTTGCGATAACGGCATTAAGCTCGTCAATAGCGACGGTTTTAAGATGGACGAGGACGTACTGGAGCTCATCGAGGATTACATCGATGGCAAGAGCGAAGTTCCGTTGGCCACGGGCAACCACATCGGTGCCACGGTGGACTACATGCAGGGCCGCAACCGCTACATTGCTTCGCTCATTGCAAGTGCGAACTTTTCGCTGCAGGGCGTCAAAATCGGTATCGACTGCGCCAACGGCTCGGCTTCCTCGGTGGCCAAGCCGGTGTTTGACGCGCTCGGTGCCGACGTGCGCGTGATCAATGCCGCGCCCGATGGCTTTAACATCAACGTCGACTGCGGCTCCACGCATATGGAGCGTCTGCAGCGCCATGTGGTGGAGCAGGGCCTGGACGTGGGCTTTGCCTACGACGGCGATGCCGACCGCTGCCTGGCCGTGGACGAGCGCGGGCGCGTGGTCGACGGCGACCAGATCCTGTACGTGTGCGGCGTGTATCTGAACAAGCACGGGCGCCTCTCGGGCGGTACCGTGGTGCCGACGATTGCCAGTAACTTTGGCCTTGTCAAGTCGCTGGAGCTTGCCGGCCTGAGCGCCGTGACCAGCGGCGTGGGCGACCGTCACGTGTATGCCAAGATGCGCGAGGGCGGCTACAGCCTGGGCGGCGAGCAGACGGGCCATACGATCTTTGGCGATATCGAGCGCACGGGCGACGGCATTATGACTTCGCTGCGCGTGATGGAAGTGATTCGTGCCGAGCGCGAGACGCTCTCGCAGCTCACGGCTCCGTGCAAGTTGCTGCCGCAGGCGCAGGTGGCCGTGCGCGTGGCGGACAAGGACGCCACGCTCGAGAACATGGGCGTGCAGAACGCCATCGCCGAGGCCGAGGCTGCGCTGGCAGGCGAGGGCCGCGTGCTCGTGCGCAAGAGCGGAACCGAGTCGGTTATCCGCGTGCTGGCCGAGGCGCCCGACCAAGCATCCGCCGATGCCGCCATGAAGCGCATCGCCAACGCGCTCGAGGCTCTGTAAGGTAGTCATTGGGGACGTTCTTAAACGACTAGGTGGAAAGGGGGCGCCGCGGATTGGTTCCGCGGCGTCCCCTTTGCGTTGGCGTGTCGGTTATGCCTTACAGCTCGTAGAGCGTGGTGAACTTGTCCTGCAGGTAGCTGCAGTAGTAGCGGGCATCGAACGCCATGCCGCAGGCGCCCTTGATGAGCTCCGGCGCGTCCTTGGCGCGTCCCCACTGCCAAATGCGCTCGCCCAGCCAGGCGCGAACGGGCGCAAGGTCGCCGCTCGCGCAGGCGCCGGTAAGGTCGACGCCGTCGCGGCACATGGCCGGCACGAACATGGCGTCGTAGGCGCTGCCCAGCGCATAGGTGGGGAAGTAGCCAAACGAGCCGCCGCTCCAGTGCGTATCCTGCAGGCAACCACGCGTGTCGTCGGGAACGGGGATGCCCAGGTACTCGTTCATAAAGCGATTCCAAAGCGCGGGGATATCCTTGGCTGTGGCCTCGCCGGCAAACAGCATGCGCTCGATCTCGTAGCGCACCATAACGTGCAGCGGATAGGTGAGCTCGTCGGCTTCGGTGCGGATCAACGACGGCTGCGCGATGTTCACGGCGCGGTAGAGCGTGTCCTCGTCGACGTCGCTGTAGACCTCGGGCGCGTGGCGGCGCAGCACCTCGAGCAGCGGTCCCATAAAGGCGCGGCTGCGACCCACGGTGTTCTCGAAAAAGCGGCTCTGGCTCTCGTGGATGCCCATGGAGGTGCCGCCCTCAAGACAGGTGCGCGCATAGGCGGGATTGACGCCCAGCTCGTACATGGCATGTCCCGCCTCGTGGATGATGCTGTAGACGTTGGAGATGCAATCGTTCTCGTAGATGTGTGTCGCGATGCGCGCGTCACCCACGGCAAAGCCCTCGCTAAACGGGTGTTCGGTAAAGGCAAGCGTGGTGTCGTTCAGGTTCAGGCCGACGAGCTTCATAAGGTCGAAGCTCATGGCGCGCTGGGCGGCCTCGGGCACGCGGGCGTGCAAAAAGTCGGCAGCGGGCTGCTGGCCGCGCTCGCCGATGGCGTGCACGAGCGGCACGACCGTCGCCTTGACCTCATCGCAAAACGCATCGAAGCTCTTGGCGGAAAGGCCGCGCTCGTACTGGTCGAGCCAAACGTCGTATGGGTCGCGCTTGGGGTCCATGAGTTCGGCCTGATGCTTAAGTTGGGCGACGATTCTATCCACATAGGGCTCAAAACTCGCCCAGTCGTTGGCCGTCTTGGCCTTGTGCCACACGGCGTCGGCCTCGCAGGTGAGCCTGGTCCAGGCCTCGGCCTCCTCGGTAGGAATAACGCTTGCCTCGCGCTGGTCGCGGCCGAGCACGCGGATCTCGTCGAGCAGCTGCGGGTCGTCTACGTGTCCGCCTGCAACCGTCTCGCGCGCTAACGAGCGTACGAGCTCAACGGACTTCTCGCTGGTCAGTAGCTTGTGATGCTCGCCGGCAAGCGTGCCCATGGCGTCGGCACGGGCGGCAGCACCGTTGGCAGGAGCAATCGTCGCTCCATCGAACTCGGCAATCTTGAGCAGGTACTCGCGAGTCCACAGCTTGCCCTCGAGTTTGCGGAACTTTTTGACGGCCTTGTCGACTTTAGCAGCCTTGACGCCCTTGGCAGCCTTTGCCACGGCGGCCTGGGCCTTCTTATCGAGTTTCTTTCCCATACCGTATCCTTAATCTCGCAGGCCGAGCGCCGCAGGCGGGTGCGCGGCCAATTTGCACAGCTACCTGCCTTGTACCCAGCGCGAACAAAACGGAACGCGGCGATGCGCTCGCGAAATGTGTTATCCTATAGCCCAATGCGTTGACGGAGAGGGTTTTTGCCCGCCGCGTCGCCGGCAAGAGAGGGAAGGTCATGGGCTGCAAGCCTTCCTGCGGTGGCAAGGGCCAAGCGTTCACTCCCGAGCAGCAACCTCAACGGGCGCGCGGCCGACGGCGGTGAAGCCCCAGTAGGGAAGCCGTGAGCCTCGCGACAAGGGGCGCAGAGTGGGCACGGCGGGCCAGACATCCGCCGGGTCAAACAAGGTGGTACCGCGGAATTCAACCGTCCTTGGGCAATGCACATGCCCGAGGACGGTTTTTTGTTACCGAACCGGGCCGCGCATCTGCAGCATCGGGCGGCGTCAGCCGTCCCGGAGCGCGGATGCGCGAGAGACGAAAGGGAAGACATGAGTCTGATTGATGATCTGGTCAAACTCGAGGAAGAGGCCAAGGAGCTCGTCACTAGCGCCGACGACGCCGCCAAGCTCGAGGCTGCGCGCGTTGAGCTGCTCGGTCGCAAGGGCCGTATCACCGGCCTGATGCGCATGATGGGCAAGCTCGCCCCCGAGGATCGTCCCATGATGGGCAAACGCGCCAACGAGATGCGCCATCTGATCGAGGGCATGCTCGACGAGCGCACCACCGAGATGAAGGCCGCCGCCCTCAAGCACGCACTCGAGCACGAGGCCGTCGACATCACGCTGCCGGGGATCCGTCCGCAGATCGGTCACCAGCACCTGATCAAGCAGATCATCGAGGAGGCCGAGGACATCTTCTGCGGCATCGGCTACACCGTCGAGTCCGGCCCCATGGTCGATACCTCCTACTACAACTTCACCGCACTCAACGCGCCCATGGATCACCCGAGCCGCTCGGCTCGCGACACGTTCTATGTGGTCGACAACAACCCCGGCAGCGTCGCGCATCCCGAGGCTCACGCTCACGGCGAGTCCGACGTGCTGCTGCGCACCCAGACCTCGGGCGTGCAGATCCACACCATGGAGTCGCAGAAGCCGCCCATCTACATGATCTGCCCGGGCACCGTCTACCGTCCCGACACGGCCGACGCCTGCCACCTGCCGCAGTTCAACCAGATCGAGGGCCTGGTCGTCGACGAGGGTATCACCTTTGGCGATCTTAAGGGCACGCTCGACTACTTTGTTAAGTGCATGTTTGGTGAGGATCGCAAGACGCGCTATCGCCCGCACTTCTTCCCCTTCACCGAGCCTTCCTGCGAGGTGGACGTGAGCTGCCACGTGTGCGGCGGCAAGGGCTGCAACTTCTGCAAGCACAGCGGCTGGATCGAGATCCTGGGCTGCGGCATGGTCGACCCCAACGTCCTTATCAACTGCGGCATCGACCCCGAGAAGTACACCGGCTTCGCCTTTGGTATTGGCGCCGAGCGCGTCGCGGCCCTGCGCTACGACCTGCCGGACCTCAGAACTCTCATGACGGGTGATATGCGCTTCTTGAATCAGTTCTAGGCTGCGGCTTGCCCAAGCACGGCACCTCGGCGCTCATTCGTCGCTTGCGTACCAAAGTACGCGGCGCTCCTCTTTCGGGCCGATCTGCCGCACTTGGACAACCCTCGCTTTGTAAGGAGTGTTCACAAAGTTGAAGTTTCCACCTGCATCTCTTCGCAGGCTTTCAGTATGAAAGGAGAGCTAGATGCGTGTTTCTTACGACTGGCTCAAGACCATGATCGATATTCCGGAGGATCCCAAGACCCTTTCGGACGAATATATCCGTACCGGCACCGAGGTCGAGGCGATCGACACCGTGGGCGAGTCCTTCGACCACGTGGTGACCGCCAAGGTGCTCACCAAGACCCCGCACCCCGATAGCGACCACATGTATGTGTGCTCGGTCGACGTGGGTGACAAGAACCTCGACGCCGACGGCAACCCCGCTCCGCTGCAGATCGTCTGCGGCGCGCAGAACTTCGAGGCCGGCGACCACATCGTCACGGCCATGATCGGCGCCGTGCTTCCCGGCGACGTCAAGATCAAGAAGAGCAAGCTTCGCGGCGTCGTGTCCATGGGCATGAACTGCTCCGCGCGCGAGCTTGGCCTGGGTGGCGACCACTCCGGCATTATGATCCTGCCCGAGGATACGCCCTGCGGCATGCCGTTTGCCGAGTACGTGGGCTCGAGCGACACCGTGCTCGACTGCGAGATCACGCCCAACCGCCCCGACTGCCTGTCCATGATCGGCATGGCCCGCGAGACCGGCGCCATCTTCGACCGCGATTTCCACGTTGAGCTGCCCGCTATCAAGGTCGAGACCGGCCGCGCGACCGACGACGAGCTTTCGGTCGAGATCGCCGACGAGGGCCTGTGCGACCGCTACGTTGCCCGCATCGTGCGCAACGTCAAGGTCGGCCCGTCGCCAGACTGGATGGTCAAGCGCCTCAACGCCCTGGGCGTGCGCCCGCACAACAACATCGTCGACATCACCAACTACATGATGATGCTCACCGGTCAGCCGCTGCACGCCTTTGACCTGGACACCTTTGCCGAGCGCGATGGCCACCGTCGTGTGGTGGTTCGTGCCGCCCAGCAGGACGAGAAGTTCACGACGCTCGACGGCGAGGAGCGCGTGCTCGACGCCGGCATGGGCCTCATCACCGACGGCGAGCGTCCCGTGGCGCTGGCCGGTGTCATGGGCGGCATGGATTCCGAGATCGAGGACGACACCGTCGACGTGATGGTCGAGAGCGCCTGCTTCAACGCCGGTCGCACCTCGCACACCAGCCGCGATCTGTCGCTGATCTCCGACGCCTCCATTCGCTTTGAGCGCCAGGTCGACGAGACCGGCTGCGTGGATGTCGCCAACGTTACCTGCGCGCTGATCGAGGAGATCGCCGGCGGCGAGGTCGCCCCCGGCTATGTGGACGTGTTCCCCGCGCCCAAGACCATCGACAGCATCAAGCTGCGCTTGGCCCGCGTGCACGCCATCTGCGGTGCCGACATCGAGCCCGACTTTATCGAGCGCTCGCTCACCCGCCTGGGCTGCACCGTCGAGCGCGACGGCGAGGACTTTATGGTCACGCCGCCGAGCTTCCGTCCCGACCTGCCGCGTGAGATCGACCTGATCGAGGAGGTCTTGCGCCTATGGGGCATGGGCCGCGTGACGGCGACCATTCCGGCTGCCAAGAACCACATCGGCGGTCTGACCCGCGAGCAGAAGCTCACTCGTAAGGTCGGCGAGATCCTGCGCGCCTGCGGCCTCAACGAGACCACGACTTTTGGCTTTGCCGCCCCGGGCGACCTGGAGAAGATCGGTATGTCCACCGAGGGTCGCGGTTGCCCCGTGGTGCTCATGAACCCGCTGGTAGCCGAGCAGACCGAGATGCGCCGCTCGCTGTTGCCAGGCCTGTTGCAGTCTGTGGCCTACAACGAGGCCCACGGCACGCCCAACGTGCATCTGTACGAGGTCGGCAGCTTGTTCCACGGTCGCGAGAACGCCAGCCTGCCCAAGGAGACCAAGTCCGTGGCGGGCGTGCTCTCGGGCCAGTGGAGCGAGCAGTCTTGGACCATGAAGTACCGCAAGCTGCGTTTCTTCTTTGGCAAGGGCATCGTTGAGGAGCTGCTTGCCCAGCTGCGCATCGAGAAGGTTCGCTTCCGTCCCGTCGAGGGCGAGAGCTATGCCTTCCTGCAACCGGGTCGTGCTGCCGAGGTACTCTCGGGCGGTACCGTGCTGGGCTGGGTTGGCGAGATCCACCCCGAGGCGCGCGAGACTATGGGCATTGATGAGGTCGTCGTTGCCTTTGAGCTCGACCTGGACAAGCTGATCAAGGGCGCCCGCAACCAGGAGAACTACCGTGAGTTCTCGCAGTACCCGGCCGTTGAGCACGACCTTGCTATCGTAGTCGACAACACTGTGACCTGCGAGGATCTTGAGCGTCGTATTACGAGTGCCGGCGGCAAGCTGCTCGAGGGCGTGCGCCTGTTCGATGTCTACCGCGATCCCATCCGTATCGGTGCGGGCAAGAAGTCCATGGCCTTTGCGCTTACGTATCGCTCCGACGACCATACGCTCACCAGCGAAGAGGTCGAAAAAGCGCACCAGAAGATCGTCACCAAGGTGTGCAAGGGCGTAAACGGCGAGGTCCGCGGCTAGGTTCTGCGCTGGAGTATGGGTCAGCGGTGGCTGCTGCCGAGTCCTACGTGACTGCTGTTTTCGGTATAAGGCACCGTTGAACCTGCATATATGACACGCGCATTACATAACGGCGTGCTGCTTTGTCGGCAGTGCGCCGTTTTGCTATGATAGCCCGCGGCGTGTTACGAATCTGACATTACGTAACACTGGAAAGGTGATTCAAGCGGCGTTGCAATTCCGTGCGCCGATAACCGGGAGGCGTACATGCACATTCCAGATAATTATCTGTCCCCGCAGACCGATGCCGTCATGGCGGTGGCGATGGTGCCCGTCTGGGCTCACTGTATCAAGAAGGTGCGCGCCACGCTCGATCGCGAGCACATGGCTTTCCTGGGCATCTGCGCCGCATTTTCCTTCTTGCTTATGATGTTCAACGTGCCGCTGCCCGGCGGCACCACTGGCCACGCCGTTGGTGGCGCACTCATCGCGCTGCTGCTGGGCCCCGAGGCCGCGGCTATCGCGGTTTCGGTCGCGCTGGCGCTGCAAGCGCTGCTGTTTGGCGACGGCGGCATCCTGTCCTTTGGCGCTAACTGCTTTAACATGGCCTTCGTGTTGCCGTTTGCCGCAGCCATCGTGTTCCGCGCGCTTAACAGCCGTTTGCACGACAAGAGCTGGGGCACTTCGGTTTCTGCCATCGTGAGCGGCTGGATCGGCTTGTGCGTGGCTGCCCTGTGCGCTGCCATCGAGTTTGGCATTCAGCCGATGCTCTTTACCAACGCTTCGGGCGCGCCGCTGTACTGCCCCTTCCCGTTGTCTGTGGCTATTCCGGCCATGTTGATCCCGCATATGCTGGTCGCCGGTGTCGTCGAGGGCGTGGCGACGGCCGCAATCTACGGTTTCATTAAGAAGACGGCGCCGAGCGTTATCGTCGGGCCCGAGGCTTCCGACGGCCTGCTGGAGTCCGAGGGCGCAACCGCCAAGAAGACCTCGCTGGTCCCCACGCTCATCCTGGTCGCTGTGCTTGTCGTGGCCACGCCGCTGGGCCTGCTGGCCACCGGTGACGCATGGGGCGAGTGGGACGCCGAGGGCGCCGCGACCGCCGTTCAGGAGGCTGGCGACGACAGCCTGCAGGCTTCGGTCGGCCTCGATACCCCGACCTTTGCCGATGCCCTGCCCACGGGCGATTATCTGCAGGCCTATTCCGAGGAGCAGGGCCTTGGCTTTGCCGGCCAGGCCGCGATGTATATTCTTTCGGGCGTGATTGGCGTGGCGGTGCTTACCATTGCATTCCGCCTGGTCTCGCTGACGGTCAAGGAAAGCGGTGCTCATGGCAATAGCCGAGCTGCCTAGCTGGCTTGCGGTCGAGCAGCGTTACGAGCCCGCGAGGGCTCGACATCGTGTGATGCAAAAGAATGTCCTGCACCTGGCGAGCCTGCTTGAGCGGGTTCGTCTGGGTGGAGGCGCGCACGAGGGCGGGTCGATGGTCGACCGCGCCCTTTCTTGCGTTTCGGCTCCGGTGCGCCTGGTGGGGATGTTCGTTTGCGTCCTGTGCGTGTGTCTGACGCAGAGCCCGCTGTACCTCATGTTGATGGCGGCTATCGCGCTGGTGCTCGTTGCCGTGCGCCCCGTACGCGGGCTGCGGGCAACCTTTGTGCCGGCGCTTGGCGCTGCGGGGCTCGCGGTGGTTCTGGCGCTGCCCGCCTTGCTGCTGGACGCTTCTGCCGCGGGCGCCATGCTCAAGATTGCGCTCAAGACGTTCATTAACGTGACGCTCGTGCTGGGCGTTTCGTGGACCCTCACATGGAGCCGCATGTCGGCGGCGCTCAAGACGCTACATCTGCCCGACGAGGTCATCTTTACGTTTGATATGGCGCTCAAGCACATCGAGGTGCTGGGCCGAACGGCGCACGATCTGACCGAATCGGTCATGCTGCGCAGTGTGGGTCGCGCGCCTGAGGGGTTTTCGCGCACCGACTCGGTCGCGGGTATCATGGGCATGACGTTTATCAAGGCGATGGAATGCAGCCATGCGATGGACGAGGCCATGCTCTGCCGTGGGTTTGCCGGTGTGTATCCGGCGCCCGCGCGCGCCGGGCTTGGCTGGCGCGATGCGGTCTATGCGGCCGGCGTGGCGCTGCTGGCAGTGTTGTGCGCCGTGCTGTAGGCGCTGCTGGTTCCGGCTGGGGATGCAAATGGGGAAGGGCGACGTTTTGGCAAACGATACAAATGGCGCGATGGGCGCGAGCGGTTCTGCTGGCGCCGAGACCACGCCGCTCATCGAGTTTCGCGACGTGGTGTTTTCCTATGCGGGGCATACGGTTGTCGATGGTGTGTCGCTGCAGGTCGATTGTGGTGAACTCGTTGCCCTGCTCGGTCCCAACGGCTGCGGTAAGACGACGATTATGCGCCTTATTAACGGCCTTGAACTCGCGGACACAGGGGCATACCTGTTTGACGGGCATGTGATTGATGCGGCGTTTCTAAAGGATTCCGCGGCCGCTCAGCGTTTTCATCAGCGCGTGGGCTTCGTATTCCAAAACGCCGATGCCCAGCTGTTCTGCGCCACGGTGGGCGAGGAAGTTGCTTTTGGTCCCGCGCAGATGGGTCTGCCGGCAGACGAGCTCGAGCGCCGCGTGCGCGATGCCATGGGGCTGTTCCAGGTTGCCGACCTTGCCGACGCCTCTCCCTATCAGCTCTCGGGCGGGCAAAAGAAGCGTGTTGCGCTGGCTGCGGTGGTGTCGATGAACCCGGATATCTTGGTCCTCGACGAGCCTACCAATGGGCTCGACGAGGATTCATGCGACATCGTGGTCAATTTCTTGCTGGCTTATGTCGCGGCGGGTAAGACGGTCTTGATGAGCACGCATCACCAGGATTTGGTGCGACGCCTGGGTGCCCGTGCAATCTATATCGATCGATATCACCATGTGGTCGAGGCGTCTTCGTCGTCGTATGGAACCGCAAGCGGTGCTACGGACTAGTTGCTGCGTAGAGCGTGCGTAGCCGTCCGCGCGGCTTTGCCGTGATGGTATAGTTATCCAGGTTTTTTATGGGGGTGGCTATGCCAAGCTGGAACATTCATATCGCTCAGACGGAGCGTTTGCTGGAGCGCACCGGTGCGCTTGCCAATAGCGTGCGCGACCGCAATGCCTTTTTGTTTGGCTGCGTGGTTCCGGATATCTTCGTGGGCTATATGGTCCCTGGCATCGCCGATCCCATCCCGTACCGCATTACGCACTTTGCAAAGCCCGAGCCTATCCCTAAGCCTCGTGAGCATGAGTTCTGGGATACCTATGTGGCACCGTTGCTTAAAAGTTCGCCCACCGGTGCGCCAGCCGCGGCGACCTCGATTATCGAGGAGCGCGAGCGACTGAATCGCGTGCACTATCCCCAGCGCTACAGGGATGCCGAGCCGGTTGTCGGTCCCGGCGCTCGTGAGTTCTCGCTTGCATCCGAAGATGTGGCGCAGTCGTTGCTCGATTTGACACTGGGTGTCTGGTCGCATCTGGTGGCCGATACCGTATGGAATACGCGCGTGAATCAGTACCTGGAGGCGCACGGCGGCAAGCCGTGCGAGGAGTTCCGCATTAAAAAGCAAGGCGACTTTGACTGGTTTGGCAAGACGCTCGGCATCGTTTCGATTCCGCGCGCGACCGATCGCCTGTATACTGCGGCGACGCGTTTTGGGCAGTATCCCATCCATAAGGAGTATGTGCTCAAGACCATCGGCGTTATGCACGAGATCGTGCGCGAAAACCCCGGCGAGCCCGACCATCCGCCATACCGCCTGCTGACCGAGGAGTTCTTCGACGCAACGTTTACCGAGGTCATCGAGTTGACCGAAGCGGGCTTTGCGGCTCGCGTTGCCGCTTCTGACGTTCCCGCAGTCCCTCTGATCGCTAGCTGCTAGCCGGCCGGCTTAACGGAGAACAGTTCATCCCAATTGACCAACAGCTCCCGTCGCAGGGTTTCTGCGGCGGTGCGTTCCTGATCGGTCTTTGGGATGTAGGGGAGCCCCGCCTTTTTATGAATGAGCTCGGCGATGTTGTTAAAGCTCTTCGTGTCCTTGATTTGCTCATAGGTTATCTGGATAACGTCATAGCCCATGCTTGTGAGGGCGGTGGTGCGCTCGGCATCGGAGAGACTTGCGGCTTCGCTGTCATGGGCGGAGCGGCCTTGGCATTCCAAAATGACGCCCATGCTGTCGATGTTGCTCTCTATGAGGATATCGGCGTAGCAGCAGGTTTTGTCATACAGTGAGCGTGCGGCGTCGCTGAGTGGGATGCGCACGTTGTTTGCGATGTTGATGCCCATGCCGCCCTCGTCGCGGGGGAGCGAGACAAGCATGGAGGTCTGTACTTCGAAGGGTGAGGCGGTCTGCCCCGTCATGTGCTCGGCTGCCCAGCGCAGTTGTTTAACGCCGCGCAGGCCTGCGGCCTGCTTGGCGAACGCGGCGATATCCGCTGCGCTGAGGAGCGGTGGGCGCTTCCACAGGTTGGTGTCATTGCCCTTGGTGTCGACAACGCGTTTCCAACCACAGTCGGGCGGAATGAGCTTAAGCGAAATTGCTTCATCGAGCTGCTGCTGCGCCCGTTTACAAGGCGTGAACACTGCAAAGGAGCCGCACATCTCGTAGCAAGCCATGAGTAACTGGTTGCGCGAGACCTGCGTAGCAAGGTTGAGCAGTGTGAACTCCGGGGACGTGACATTAAACCCATGCTCAGTCTGCCTAAACGACCCAGGAGGCGGCTCTTGGGTTAGCAGACGGCTATGAAATAGCTTTCCGTTCGCGCGCTGTTTTCTTTCGCCCACGAATCTCCAAACTGGTGTGCCGAGCAAGTCTTTAAATACTGGTTGTTTTGAGTAATGCACCAAGCGATGGTCATGGTCGGGCGGCAGGATTGCCGGATAGAGTCCTAGTATCTGGGGCGGGATGCGATAGTACTGAAAAGCTGTGGGTCCGCAAGCGAGAAATGACATGGCAATCCGATCGTTCGAGCGTTGTTTGGGCTAGAAAGGCTATCGGTTTCGGAAGTGCGGGGAAAAAGACAAACAGGCAAAGCACAAGCGGTATTTGAGCCAACTTTATCAGGGGTTTTGTTGAAATAAAAGGGCTTGTGCTCGGGGGTAAGCAATTTTTCCCCGCACTTCCGAAAACCAGGTCGATCTGACTCTTGCTAAAACGATTTAGCAGCGTCGGTCAAGGTGCGGGTTTGCCACCGGGCGAACACTTTTATCGCTTGGGACTATATTTATTGGGCCTCGAAGGGTGGATTTCGCGCTTTTGGTAAAGAAATGAGTGTGTGTTTTGCCGTGTGCCGGCATTGGCATAGAAAAAGGGCCCGGAAGGCTTTGCCTTCCGGGCCCTTTGCAATGCAAACCTGCTTGCAAGTACGACTTAGCGCACCTGAGCGACGTAAGCGACGTTGGTCGAGGAGACCTTGTCCTCGAGCTGGACGCTCATGCGGGGATCGCCGGCGGTAGCGACGGTCAGGTCGCCGGCCTCGACGTAGCCGAGCTCCTTAGCGGTCTCGATCGCCTTGACGATCGTGCCGTTGACGGTGCCCTGGGTAATCTCGGCCTGGTGCGGGATAACGCCCCAGTACATGATCATCTGCTGGACGGCCCACTCGTGGCGGGAGAACGCGCAGATCGGCATGTTGGGACGGAAGTGCGAGATCAGGCGAGCGGTACGACCGGTGGTCGTCGGCACGGTGATGCACTTGGCGCCAACGGTGGTAGCCATGTTCACAGCGGACATACCCACAACGTTGTTGACGACGCGGGTGCCGTGAGCATCGGCCGGAACCTCGAGCGGAGCGTGGGCCGGGAGGTACTTCTCGGTCTCGAGAGCGATGCTGGCCTGCATCTTGACGGCCTCGACCGGGTACTTGCCGGCAGCGGACTCGCCGGAAAGCATAACGGCGTCGGTGCCGTCGTAAATGGCGTTAGCAACGTCGGCAACCTCGGCGCGCGTCGGGCGCGGGTTCTGCTGCATGGAGTCGAGCATCTGCGTAGCGGTGATAACGGGCTTGTAGGCCGCGTTGCACTTAGCGATGATCTCCTTCTGGATGTGCGGAACGAGCTCGGGCTTGATCTCGATGCCCAGGTCGCCACGGGCGACCATGATGCCGTCGGAAGCCTCGAGGATCTCGTCGAAGTTCTCGACGCCCAGGGCGCACTCGATCTTCGGGAAGATCGTCACGTGCTCGCCGCCGTTCTCGCGGCAAAGCTCGCGGATGCCGCGGACGGACTCGCCGTCACGGATGAAGGAAGCGGCGATGTAGTCGATGTTCTCGGTCAGGCCAAAGAGGATGTCCTGACGATCGCGCTCGGTGATGGCGGGCAGCGAGATGTTGACGTTGGGCATGTTGACGCCCTTGCGCTCGCCGATCAGGCCGTCGTTCTTAACGACGCAGGTCATGTCCTGGCCGTCGACGGACTCGACCTCGAGGGCAACCAGGCCGTCATCGATCAGGATGAGGGAGCCCTTCTCGACCTCGGAGGGCAGAGCCAGGTAGTCGAGGGAGATGTGCTCAGCGGTGCCGTGGAAATCCTCGGACGTGGGCTGAGCGGTGACGACGATCTTGTCGCCGGTCTTGACGGCAACCTTCTTGCCATCGACCAAAAGGCCGGTGCGGACCTCGGGGCCCTTGGTGTCGAGCAGGATGCCGACGGGCAGACCGAGCTCCTTGGAAATACGACGGACGCGCTCGATGCGACCGTGGTGCTCGTCGTAGGATCCGTGCGAGAAGTTAAAACGGGCGACGTTCATGCCCGCCTTGATCATCTCGCGGATGGTCTCGTCGCTATCGCAGGCGGGACCCATGGTGCATACAATCTTGGTGCGCTTGTACATTCAGACCTCCATCTGACATCGTCTTGCGCTGATAGATAAACCATAAGAAATAAAACTGAGATGATTATAACGAAATGCCGACCGAATACCTCAAAAAATCGACCGTATGCCGAATTAGAAGTTCATTTTTTGCGGTAAAAACGGTATATGAAAAATCTTTACCAACCGTTCTGACCGCTGCTATCTGGGCGATATTTCAGTTTGATGATGCACCGAAGAAAAAACGTTTTATCAATGTTGAGCATCACACGGTCTGCATCGTTGCACTCGAGCCGTGTTTCCAATTGGAATGTTTTGGCTAGACGCGCCGCTTTGGGGTACCATAGCCCCACTATCAACTGCCGCTCAGCACGGCAGCCTTGATGAGCCCTTGCCCTTCTCCTGGGAATTATGATCGGGCATCAATCTGCTGAGTGGCCCGAATCCCAGGAGGGGACTCTATATGCAAAAGGAATACCTGTCCGCCGCGGCGGAGGTACTCAGCGACCAAGGTGTCGATGAGAACCTCGGCCTGAGCAACGACGAGGCGTCGTCGCGCCTCGCCAAGACAGGCCCTAACAAGCTCGAGGAAGCCGAGAAGACACCGTTGTGGAAGCGCTTCTTTGAGCAGATGGCCGACCCCATGGTCATCATGCTGATCGTTGCCGCCGTCATCAGCGCGCTCACGGGCATGGTTAAGGGCGAGGCGGACTTTGCCGATGTCGCCATCATCATGTTCGTCGTTATCGTCAACTCGGTGCTGGGCGTGGTCCAAGAGGCTAAAAGCGAGGAGGCTCTCGAGGCCCTGCAGGAGATGAGCGCGGCGCAGTCCAAGGTGCTGCGCGACGGCAAGCTCGTGCACCTGCCGAGCGCCGAGCTCGTGCCCGGCGATGTGATCATGCTCGAGGCGGGCGACTCCGTCCCGGCCGACTGCCGCGTGCTCGAGAGCGCCACGATGAAGATCGAGGAGGCTGCACTCACCGGCGAGTCCGTGCCTGTCGAGAAGCATGCCAACGTGATCGAGCTCGCCACCGGCACCGATGACGTGCCGCTCGGCGACCGCAAGAACATGTGCTACATGGGTTCCACCGTGGTATACGGCCGCGGCCGCGCCGTCGTGGTCGGCACCGGCATGAACACCGAGATGGGTAAGATCGCCGGCGCCCTGGCCGAGGCCAAGGAAGAGCTCACGCCGCTGCAGGTGAAGCTTGCCGAGCTCAGCCGCATCCTCACCATCATGGTTATCGTCATCTGCGTCGTTATCTTTGGCGTCGATATCATCCGCCACGGCGTGGGCAACGTTCTTACCGACCCGACCGCCCTGCTCGATACCTTTATGGTCGCCGTCTCGCTCGCCGTCGCTGCCATCCCCGAGGGCCTGGTCGCCGTCGTGACCATCGTGCTGTCGCTTGGCGTGACCAAGATGGCCAAGCGCCAGGCAATCATCCGCAAGCTTTCCGCCGTCGAGACCCTTGGCTGCACACAGACCATCTGCTCCGACAAGACCGGTACCCTCACCCAGAACAAGATGACCGTCGTCAAGCACGAGCTCGCTGCGCCTAAGGAGAAGTTCCTGGCCGGCATGGCGCTGTGCTCCGACGCCCAGTGGGACGAGGAACTGGGCGAGGCTGTGGGTGAGCCGACCGAGTGTGCGCTCGTCAACGATGCCGGCAAGGCGGGGCTCACTGGCCTGACTGCCGAGCATCCGCGCGTGGGCGAGGCCCCGTTTGACTCGGGCCGCAAGATGATGTCCGTGGTCGTCGAGACCCTGGACGGCGAGTACGAGCAGTACACCAAGGGCGCGCCCGACGTGGTGATCGGCCTGTGTACCCATATCTACGAGGGCGACAAGGTCGTCCCCCTGACCGAGGAGCGTCGTGCCGAGCTCGTGGCCGCCAACAAGGCCATGGCCGACGAGGCCCTGCGCGTGCTGGCGCTGGCGAGCCGCACCTACACCGAGGTCCCGGCCGACTGCAGCCCCGCCGCGCTCGAGCATGACCTGGTCTTCTGCGGCCTGTCCGGCATGATTGACCCGGTCCGCCCCGAGGTCGCCGACGCCATCCGCGAGGCGCACGACGCCGGTATCCGCACCGTCATGATTACGGGCGACCACATCGACACCGCCGTGGCCATCGCCAAGCAGCTGGGCATCGTCACCGATCGCAGCCAGGCCATCACCGGTGCCGACCTCGATCGCATGAGCGACGAGGAGCTCGACGCGCACATCGAGGACTACGGCGTGTACGCCCGCGTCCAGCCCGAGCATAAGACCCGCATCGTCGAGGCTTGGAAGTCGCGCGACCAGATCGTGGCCATGACGGGCGACGGCGTCAACGACGCCCCGTCCATCAAGCGTGCCGACATCGGCGTGGGCATGGGCATCACCGGTACCGACGTCACCAAGAACGTTGCCGACATGGTGCTCGCCGACGACAACTTCGCCACCATCATCGGTGCCTGCGAAGAGGGCCGTCGCATCTACGACAACATCCGCAAGGTCATCCAGTTCCTGCTTTCGGCCAACCTTGCCGAGGTATTCTCGGTGTTTATCGCCACGCTCATCGGCTTTACCATCTTCCAGCCGGTGCAGCTGCTGTGGGTGAACCTGGTCACCGACTGCTTCCCCGCGCTCGCGCTGGGCATGGAGGATGCCGAGGGCGACATCATGAAGCGCAAGCCGCGCAACGCCAAGGACGGTGTCTTTGCCGGACATATGGGTCTGGACTGCGTGGTCCAGGGCCTGATCATCACCGTGCTGGTGCTGGCGAGCTTCTTTGTGGGCGTGTACTTTGACATGGGCTACATCCACATCGCCGATATGATCGCCGGCAATGCCGACGAGGAAGGCGTGATGATGGCGTTCATCACGCTCAACATGGTCGAGATATTCCACTGCTTCAATATGCGCAGCCGTCGTGCGTCGCTGTTCACCATGAAGAAGCAGAACAAGTGGCTGTGGGCTTCTGCCGCGCTGGCACTGGTGCTGACGGTGATCGTGACCGTGCAGCCGACGCTTGCCGAGATGTTCTTTGGCCCTGTGACGCTTGAGCTCAAGGGCGTTCTTGCCGCGCTGGGTCTGGCCTTCCTGATCATCCCGTTGATGGAGATCTACAAGGCGATCATGCGCGCGGTGGAGAAGGAGTAGGTCGAAAGGCCATCCTTCCCACCGGCCCGACCGCCTGCGGGGTTTCTTCTTCGCTGGTCCTCGCGCTTCGCGCTGCGGGATCGCTCAGAAGAAACCCCTCCCGGCGGGCGGGCCTTCGGATAACCTCTCGGGACCATGAGCTGAGGGAAAGTATGTGAGTCGGTCGAGCGTTTGCTCGACCGGCTCTTTTTGATTTAGGGCTTTGCCCGGCCAGCTCTTTTTGATTTAAAATACCTGCTCAGTTGTGATTTATGGTGCTGGGAGGCGCTTGTGGGCAAGGCTAAGGCTAAGGCGAAGAAAAAGACGACGGGGGCGCGGGCTAAGCGTGATCGTCGTCGGAAGCTCGCGACCGAGGCTCCCGTATCTGCCGAGGAGCTGCTGGCAAGCGTGCCGGGGCTTGACGCGCTGCAGGACGTTCCGGCGTTTGATGACCTGCCAGTCGATGAAACCCAGCAGACTGCCTTTGATGATTTCTGCGCACATGCTGAGGAGCCCGAGCAGATGCAGCTTGGCGCCGTGGTGCGCTTAGATCGCGGGTTTCCGCTGGTGGTGACGGCCGACGATACCTTTCGTGCCGAGCATGCCGTGGGGTTTGCCAAGTCGCGCGGCGAGGACGAGGTGCTGCTGCCCGCCGTGGGCGACCGTGTGGCGGTGCGCCGCGCTCCCGGGCACGATATGGGCGTGATTGAGTGCGTTCTGCCGCGCCGTACGAGCTTTGAGCGTTGGCGCGGCCGTGCCCGCGGAGAGCGTCAGGTGCTCTGCTCCAACGTGGATAGCGTGCTAATCGTGCAGGCGCTCGGTGCCGGTGAGGTGCTGCTCGACCGCGTGGCGCGCTCGCTGGTGTTGGCGCTCGACTGCGATGCCGAGCCGGTGGTGGTGCTCACCAAAGCTGATCGCTGCGATGCCGAGGAGCTCGAGCGCGATCTGGACCGCGTGCGCCGCCTGGTGGGTCCGGACGTGCGCGTGATCGTGACGTCCTCTGCCGAGGGCCGCGGCCTGGACGAGGTCCGTATCTGCGTGCCTGCCGGGAGCTGCGCCATGATTCTGGGCGAGTCGGGTGCCGGCAAGTCGACGCTGCTCAATGCACTGCTGGGCCACGATACGTTGGCGACCGGCGGTGTGCGCGAACGCGACGACCAGGGCCGTCACACTACCGTCGCGCGCGTGATGGTGACGCTGCCGGGCGACGCCGGTGTGATCGCCGATGCCCCGGGCCTGCGCAGCCTACCGCTCGTGGGTCACGAGCGGGGTCTGGCGCGCGCCTTCCCCGAGATTGTCGAGGCATCGCGCGCGTGCCGGTTTGGCGATTGCACACATACCCATGAGCCGGGTTGCGCCGTTCGCGAGGCCGAGGACGCCGGGCAGATCGACAGTCTGCGTCTGGAAACGTTCCAAAACTTGGCGTCATCCATGCGCGTGAGCGCTCAAATGCTCGATCCCGATGTTCATCTGTAATTGATTTTTCCTATGACAGCCGTCTCCCAACTGTTCGGGAGACGGCTTTTTTCCTGCGGAAAAGCCTCGAAACATGCAGTTTGTTGACGTGCTGACCAAAACCTTGCCACGAGCTTGACGGGCTGGTCAGCTTTTGGTCAGCGATTGGTTTGACATCGAAAACCAAGATCGCGATTGCGCCGCTTTGCACTCTGACCGCCCAGACAATGGTGGTACGGGCATTCGCCCGGCACTGCCATGAGAGGAGCGGCCGTGAACAAGAGCAAGCGCATCGCCATCAGTCTGGTCGCGGGCGTGCTCGCTGCTCTGCTCTGCATGGTTTACGGCTCGTCGATCCGCTCGCAAGCCGAACAGGTCCAGGCTGAGACCTTGGCCAAGTACGGTGGCGATCGCGTCGAGGTATGCGTCGCGGCGCGCGATATCGATGTGGGCGAGACCCTCGATGAGACCAATGTCATAACCCAGGAATGGCTGACAAGTCTGCTGCCGCGTGACGCGGCGACCGAGCTGCGCCAGGTGCGCGGCGACGTGACGACTTCGCGTATTCCCAAAAACGCCGTGATCTGCAATGTCTACACCAAGGCCGAGAGCCACAAGCTCGAGGTGCCTAAGGGCAAGGTCGCCGTTTCGGTGGCGGTCGATGCCGAGCACTCGGTCGGCGGTGCTACGGGCGTGGGCAGCTACGTGGATGTGTATGTGCAAAAAGACGGCGTAACCGATCGGTTGTGCGGCGCGTACGTGATCGATACCAGTGAGGATTCCGGTGCCACGCGCGAGGGCAAGATCGAATGGGTGACGCTGGCGGCTGACCCCGAAGACGTCAAGGAACTGCTGGGGGCATCGGGCAAGGGAACGGTCAGCTTGACGATTCCCGCCACGGCGCGCGGCAAAAAGAGCGGAGGCGACGAGTGATGAAGGCGATCTGGCTTGCGTGCTGCGCGTGCGGCGATTACGGGCTGCTACAGCAGGAAGTCGAGGGTCGCGATGTGGGCGCGCAGGTGCTTCGCGTGGGGGATCTGGACGGGCTGGTATCCATGGCGCGGGCGTTTCCCTCGCGCCGCGGTGCCGCCATCATCGCGGCATCTCTGTTCGATACCGAAGACGTGCGGAAGACCGTTGCGCGCCTGACGGCCGAGGGCCGTGTGAGTCGCGTCGTCGTGTTGATCGAGACGCTTGACCCGTCGGATATCGAAGGGCTGTTTCGCGCGGGGGCGACCGAGGTCATCGCTGCGCACAGTTTGTGCGGCAACGGGCGCGCGGGCGAGGGAACGGTTGATTCCGATCGGCGCATGACGATTGAGCCCGATGCTTTTGCTGATAGGGAACCCGGGGCGCCTCGCGCTACAAGAGGCCCGCGTGTTGATGAATGTGGAAAAGCGGAAGCCGAGCATGGTCGGCGCCCCCGGGACCCCCTTGCATACGATGACGCTGGAGGGCCGGTACCGTATGGCGATGACGTTCTGGCTGAAGATATGGGATACGTGCACGGCGTAAATCTGGCCGATGAGCTCGACGAGGTCGAGGGTTTTGCTGGGGCTGGCGAGCCGTGTGCCGCTGCGTCTTTGGCTTCGGAACCGCAGCCCGGGCAGCCTGCCATGCCGGCTTGGGCTCAGCGCGTGACCGCGGCGGGGGAGACGGGGATGTTGTCGCCCGCGTCCGTGTCGCCGGTTCCTGCACCGTCAGCCCCCGCGCTGTCGGCGGACGCTTCGGTTCCATCGCGTCGGGCACCGGTCGTCTGCGCCGTTTCGGGTTCGGGCGGTTGCGGCAAGTCGACGATCGTTGCCACCATGGCGCATGCGGCGTCGCTGTTGGGTTTGCGTGCCGCTGTGCTCGACTTGGACCTCATGTTTGGAAACCTATACGATCTGCTGGGTGTCGATGCCCCGCACGATATGGCGACGCTTATCGAGCCGTCGGCGGCGGGCGCACTTGCCGAGCCGGATATCGTGGCCGCATCGATGCGCGTCGCCCCGGGCGTCACGCTCTGGGGACCTGTCGCGGCCCCCGAGAAGGCCGAGCTCATGGCACGTCCGGTGGAGCTATTGCTCGATGTTTTGCGCCGCGAATCCGACGTGGTCTTTGTCGACACCTCGGTCTTTTGGGGCGATGCCGTGGCCGCCGCGGTGGCGGCGAGCGACCGTTGCCTGGTCGTAGGCGATGCGGCGGTATCGTCCGCGACATCCGCTTCGCGCGTCATTGAGCTGGCGAGCCGTGTGGGCGTGCCGCGCACGCGCATGAGCGCCGTGTTCAACCGGTTTGGTGCGCGCGGTGCCGACGAGGACGTCGCCATGCGCTTTGAGATTGTCTGCGCACTGAGCTCCAAGATTCGCATTGCCGATGGCGGCCAGGACTTGGCCGCGCTCATGGCATTCGGTCGCGCCGACGAGGCAGTGGGTCAGACGAGCGCTTTTGCGACCAGCGTGCGCGAGGCCACGCGCGAGATGCTCGTGGAGCTGGGCTGCGCCATTGGTCCTTGGAGCGATATGGTCGCTGACCGCGCGACCCGCACCGAGCGCCCGCGCATCCGTCTTCCCTGGTCGCGTGAGGGTGATTCGCGATGAGTTTGCAGACGAGGATTAAAGCCGCCGGCGCGGCCGCCGCGGCTGCTCCCGTTGATGCGGGACGCCACCGTGCCGTTAAACGCCGCACCAAGCGTGCGGTGATGGACCGCATGGGCTACGACGAGGTGGCGCGCATCAGTGCCTACGTCGACCCGGCCCTTGCCCGCTCTGAGCTGCGTCCGGCGGTGGAAGCGGCGCTCAACGTGGAAGAGCCGACCGACTTGGCGACGCCTGAGCGTGAGACCATCATCGACGAGATTCTAGATGACGTGGTGGGCCTGGGACCGCTGCAGCCGCTCATCGAGGACGACACCGTTACCGAGATCATGATTAACGGCTGCCGCTCGGCTTTCTTTGAACGCGGCGGCGTCTTGCACCCCATCGAGCATGCGTTTGAGGATGATGAGCAGATCCGTGTGCTTATCGACCGTATCATCTCGCCACTTGGCCGCCGTATCGACGAGCGCAGCCCCATCGTCAACGCCCGCCTCAAAACGGGCTATCGCGTCAACGCGGTGATTCCGCCTGTGGCGATTGACGGACCGATTCTCACCATCCGAAAGTTCTCGGACCGCATCTGCTCGCTGGACGAGCTTGTGGGGCTGGGGTCGCTGCCGCTTTGGTATGCGCAGCTGCTGTCGTGCGCGGTGTCGCTGCGACAGGACCTGGCGGTTGCGGGAGGCACGGGATCTGGTAAGACCACCCTGCTCAACGCGTTGTCATGTGAGATTTCCACCGGCGAGCGCATCGTGACGATCGAGGACTCTGCCGAGCTCAAGTTTGCACATCATCCGCACGTGGTGCGCCTAGAGGCGCGCGAGGCTTCAATTGAGGGTGAGGGTGCGGTGACGATTCGCGACCTAGTAACTAATGCCCTGCGCATGCGCCCCGACCGCATCGTGGTGGGCGAGGTGCGTGGTGCCGAGTGCTGCGACATGTTGCAGGCCATGAACACGGGCCACGACGGGTCGCTCACCACACTTCATGCGGGTTCAGAACAGGAGACCGTGGTGCGTCTGACGTTGCTTGCACGTTATGGCATCGATCTGCCGAGCGAGCTCATCGAGGAGCAGATTGCCATGGCGCTCGACGGTATCGTGATGTCCGAGCGCCACGCCGATGGCAGGCGTTTCGTCTCCTCGTATTCGGGGGTGCGCCGCGCCGCGTCGGGCGGCGTAGAGCTCGAGCGCTATGTGACTTTCGATGCCGCCGAGCGCACCTGGACGCTTGACCGCGAGCCGCCGTTTATTGCAGAAGGCCTGCGGTCGGGGACGCTCACACAAGAGGAGGTGGACGAATGGAGGTCGCTGTGCCCTTCGTCGTAGGGGGTTTGGCAGGGTTTTCTGTTGCGACGGCGTGCGGGGCGGAACCTCGTGTGCCGCAGGTGCCGCAGGTGCCGCCGGCGGAGCTGGCGCGTCAGGCGCTCGAGATGGCGGCGGAGAAGCTGCCGCGTGAGCTGGTGGAAAACGATCTGCTGAAAAAGATCGCCCGTTCGTGGGCATCGCTGGCTCCGGCGCATCGCCTTGGCCTCGTGATCGAAGATGCTTCGGGGCGTTTGGCGTTTCTGCTGCTATCGAGCGGTGTCTGCTGCGTTTTACTAACGATGGTGTCGTTATCGCCCTTCGGATTTGCCTTGGGACTTGTTGCTCCGATTGCTGCTGGCGCCGCTCGGGACGGCTTTGAGAGCCGGCGCGAGCAACACGATGTAGAAGAGGCCATGCCCGAGGCGTTTACCGCACTTTCCATGTCGCTTGCCTCGGGACATTCGCTGGCCCAGGGCATGCGCTTTGTGGGCGCTCATGCGCAAGAGCCGGTGCATACCGAGTTTTTGCGGGTGGCGGCGGCGATCGATTGCGGCATCTCGGCGACCGATGCGCTCGATGACTTGCTCGCGCGCATCGACGCCCCCGGTCTTTCGCTTGTGACCTTGGCGCTTAAGGTGTCTCAGCGCACCGGTGCTCCGCTTGCCGACTTACTGTCCGAGGCGTCGAGCATGGTGGGGGAGCGCATTGAGCTCAAGCGCCGCCTGGATGTCAAGACGTCGCAGGCTCGCATGTCGGCGCATATGGTCGCGGCGATGCCGGCGGGCATGTGCGCGGTGTTGGCGCTGCTTTCGGCAGATTTTCGTCGCGGTCTTGCGATGCCTGCCGGCGCGGGCGCTGTGGTGCTGGGTCTTGCCCTCAACGCCGTTGCCCTGGTGGTTATCCGGCGCATTATGCGGGTGGAGCTATGAGCGCCCCGGTTGCAGTTGCGGCTTGCCTATGCGCCCTGAGTGTATTTGTCGCGACGGGTTTGGATCGGGCGGATGCACGCAAGATCGCAGGGGCCTGCAAGCGCGAGGCGGTGCTGGTCGCTGCCGCGGGTCGCTCGGTGGTCGATGCTCTGACCGCGCGAGTGAAGGGCGCGGTTGGAGCGGGCAGCCCGGCGCGAGTGTCGCTCGGCGAAGTGTCCGAGATGATCGATGTTGTGCGCTTGGGTCTTTCGGCCGGTCTTTCGTTTGATGCGGCGCTTGAGATTTTCTGTGCCAACCGCCGGTCAGTGCTGGCTCTTCGACTTGAGCGGGCCTGCATGGCGTGGCAGGTGGGCGTGGGCACGCGTGAGGACGAGTTGTTGGCCGCCGCGCGCGACCTGGACGTGCGAGCGCTCGAGACCTTTGCCATCACGGTGGGGCAGGCGCTCGCCCTGGGTGCCCCACTTGCCGAGACGCTGGCCGCTCAAAGTCGCGAGATCCGTGCGGCTCATCGCGCCGCGGTCGAGCGTGAGATCGAGCGTGCGCCCGTCAAGCTGCTGATTCCCACCGGCACGCTCATCTTGCCGGCGTTGCTTCTGTCCATATTGGGCCCGCTGCTGGGAGCAGGCGGGATGATGTAGGGAGGAATACATGAACACGATGGTCGAAGTTGCTGACAAGGCTTGGAACTGGGCTTTTTGCCGGGCGATCCGCGCTCGCCAGCATGCCAAGGAGCTGTTGCGGGAGGAGAGCGCGCAGGGTACCACCGAGTACGCCATTTTGGTGGGCGTGCTCGTGGTGATCGCGATTATTGCCATCGTTGCATTTAAAGGCAAGGTCCAAGATCTATGGAACGCTATCAGCGAGGGCATCAACAGCCTGTAGAGGGCGAGCGTCCCATCGGGGTGCTGCTGGTGTTTGCTTGCCTGACCGTGGCGATAGCGGCGGTGCTTTGGGGGCTTAACGCCGCGCGGCAGCAGCGTCCTGGGGCCGCCTTCGATTCGGGCTCAGATTCGGCGGTGGCGTCTCAAAAAGATGAGATGCGAGATGCGGACGATTCGGATGTCGCTGTCACAGCGCAAACCTTTCTGCGGACGCTCGACAAGCGGTCTGGCACTGCGACGGATTCGCCTGAGGACAACGCGATTGCGGTCCGGCTTGCATGGTCCGAGGACCGACCGATGACCGAGGCAGCGGCGAATATGTTACGCGCCTACCGCGAGGTGCCAACGGCCCAGCTCGCCCTGAGCGGCTATCTCGATATTAAGGGCAACGTGTGGGGCGCCATCGTGCGCGATGGGCGCGGCTGGGTCGATATGGTGACGGTTGCCGCGGATGCTGGCGACGCTTCGTGTCGTCTGCGCGCCGTGCGTCTGGTCCCGCAAACAATAAGCTCAAAGGAGGGATCGTGAAATGCATGGCGTTCTGCGTGAAGAGGTTGCCCAAGCGACTGTGGAATACGCCATCGTCACGGTGGCGCTGCTTTCCATCGTGCTGGCGATCGCGGGGCTTTGGCGTGCTGGCACCGATGGACGCTTGGCGGCGCTGGTTGAGCGGGCGGCATCCCATGGCGTTGCCTCGACGTCGGTTATCGACGCCGCTGCGGCCGCTAAGGACATCGCGTTGTATTGATGCCGCGCGCGAGGACCGGGCGCAGTCTACGGTCGAGGCCGCTTTTTTGCTGCCGACGTTTCTGGCACTCATCCTTCTCGCGCTGCAACCGGTGTGCCTGCTCTATACGCGCGCGGTCATGGAGTCTGCCGCCGCCGAGACCGCGCGGCTCATGACCACGACGACGGCGGAGGACGACGATCTTAAGGAGTTCACCCGCCGCCGACTTGCCGCAGTGCCCAACGTTTCGATCTTTCATGCCGGCGGGCCGTTGTCGTGGGATATCGAGCTTGGCCGGGCCGGTGCGGGTGGCGTCTCGTCCGTGTCCGTTTCCGGCGAGGTCAAGCCGTTGCCTATGATCGGTGCGTTTGCGCAGGCTATGGGTGGTACCGCCGAGGGCGGCTACGTTGAGCTCAAAGTCGATGTCTCGTATCAATCGCGTCCCGAATGGCTGGAGGGAGATTATGATTCGTGGATTGCTGCATGGGATTAGGCGCTGCCTGTTGCGGGTGACGCAAGGGTTTGCGGCCCGCCGTCGACCAGGCGCTCTCCGCAAACGAGGCGGCTTTATGGGTCGAGCCGGTATCGACCTGTTTATCGAAGACGGTGCCTACACCACGCTCTCCTCTGCGGTGGTCATCTTGGTGGTGCTCACGCTGCTGTTTTCGTCGACCGTGGCGATATGGAGCATGTCGCGTGCCGGGGATACCCAGGTGGCGGCTGATAGCGGCGCGCTGGCGGGTGCCAACGTAGTGTCGTCCTATAACACGGCTGCCACGGTGGTTGATGCGAGCATCTTGAGTCTGGGGCTGGCGGGGTTTGCCACGATCGGGACGGGCCTGGTCGCCATCCTCATCCCGGGTGCCGAGCCGGTTGCCGGCAATATGGTCGACACCGGGATTGAGATCATTAAAACGCGCAACAAGTTTGCCAAAAGCGCATCGGAAGGCTTACAGAAAATCGAGACGGCTCTGCCGTATCTGATCGCCGCGCGTGCCACGCAGGCGGTGTCGGCGCAGGATACCGATAGTGTGACCTATACCGGTACGGCGCTTGCCGTGCCCAGGACATCCGAGTCTGACTTCGCTGCGCTCGAGGGGTCCGAGATCTCGACCGATGCCATTAAAGACACATCAGATGATTTAGAGTGTGCGGCCGAGGAGCTGCGGAAGGCTTCTGAGGACACGGCGAAGGCTAAAGAGCGTGCTTGGCTGGCGGATTGTGGTGGGTCTGACAAGGGCTCGGTCGGCAGCTGTTCTTGCATGTGGGAGCGTGCGAAAAGCCTAACGGATCTCTCCGGTGTTCAAAATCCGCATTACTCATCGAGCGTTACGTGGGAGCCCCAAGTTGCCCTTGATCGCGCGAAGGACTACTACCATTGGCGTCTGACAAATGAGAAGCCCCACGGCTCGAGTGTCGAGATGAAGGCAGAGTCTGCGGCGCGTAAGGCGTTTTATACCTATGCGAGCGCGGAGGTCGATCGGGCACATATAACCGAGAACGGAGACAGGGTTTCCTCCTATATTCCGCTGCTGCCGCGCAACTCTGATGAGGTTCGGGCGACGGAACTCTATACCGATGCGGTGTGGCCGACGAGCGTGAACGATGACAAGGCGTATCTGCATTACGGGACGACCTGCCCTAACTATAAGAAAGGGACGCCGAGCGGATTTGCTTCGGTTGCCGATTACGATGGACAGGATAAATGCAGCAAATGCCATTTTGGCGTTTTGTCGCTTGGTGCTGTTGCGGCGCCTTCAACCTCTATCGAAAACGGCTTCGAATATCACTTCGACGAGTTCAAAAAGGCCTTGGAGGAATACGTCAAATGTCGGAACAAAGAACTTGAGCTCATGCGTCAGACCGAGGATGAGGCCGACCGTGCGAGCAATGCGTTTGACCAGGCCATTAAAGCGCTTTCGGGCGAGCGTCCGCGTATCGCTCCGCCCGGTCGCAACGGCGTGGTTGCCTTTGCGGTTTCGGGTGCCATCTCGAGCCCCGATGAGCTCAACTCTTCGTTTAACACGGCAGTCAGGCTTGGCGATCGCGGTGCCATCTCTGCCGCGGTGCTGGCGCCCGATGAGGCGACGGCGCAAAACAACGTGCTTTCGCGATTTTTCTCGGCATTGAAGGAACGCTCGGGCGGCGTTGCCGGCGTGCTCGACGGCGTCATGGATGTTTGGGGACGGCTGCTTGTGGGATACGGTGATATCCAAGGTTCGGCCGACGAACTTATGGGCGAGATGATTAAAGGCCTAGGAGGGGGCAGCGGCGCGTTGGGCTCCATCGCATCGTGGCTCGGCGATACCGTTTCGGCGTCCGTGGCGGCGTCGGGTCTGGAACCGTGCGACTTGCGCCTGCGAAAGCCAGTGCTGACCGATTCCGCCAACGTCATTAAGAGTCCGGGGTCTGACATTGCCGGTCTCTCTCAAGCGCAAGACAAGCTGCGAAGTATTCCGTTGGGCGTGACCGATCCCAAGGCGCTTTGCGAGGCGTTGGAATATCAAGTCGAACGCACCATCAGCGGTACGGTGTTCACGCTTGCGGAGATTCCTCTGCCCGGCGGCGGCTCCATCCCACTCACCGTCGATGTCGCCACGCTGGTTGGCGCTCTGGGCGGTGGGTCGTAATGAGTATCCGCATGCGTTTGCGCGAGGAGCGCGCCCAAGCGACGGTGGAGATGGCAGTGGTTACGCCCGTTTTGCTGGTGCTGGCACTCATCGTATACAACGTCATGATCTTTGCCAGCGCTGTCGCGCGCTTCGACCGCGTGGTGCCCGACATCGTGTTGGCGCACGCCGTGGCGTCGGAGGGGGAGGGCGACGAAAGCTCTGCCGATGCCTCGGCGACGGTTCAGACTCAAATTCTGAATGCCATGGAAGGCTATGACTTGCAGATCGAAGTGTCGAGCGAGCAAGGCGGGGAGGCATCGGATGGTGGCCTGCTCTCCCTATCCGGTACGTTTAGGACCTACACCTGCACCATGCACTATGAGCCGTGGCCGACTTCTCTCAGCATCGCTGGCGTTCCGCTGGGGGCGCCGACAACGTTGTCGCACGAGCGCGCGGTGACGGTCGATCCATGGCGCCCGGGGGTGGTCATGTGACCGCGGTCTCGTCCTACATCGCCTACGCGCGGGCACTCAATAGGCTGGGTTGGACGCCGGCCGAGTTTGCGGTGGCGGAGTCGTTTGTCGTGCGCCTGCGCGGCATGCTGGGACGGCGTCCGGTTGCCGCCAACGGCCTGCCGCTCGTCATGGCGTTTCCACGCTGCTCTTCGGTCCACACGTGTTTTATGGCCTATCCCATCGACATCGCCTTTATCGATGCACGTGGCTATGTCCTCGTATGCTACGAAAACGTACGTCCCTGGCGTATGTGCTCCTGCCCCGGCGCCTGGGCCGTACTAGAGCGTCCTTCAATCATTGTTTCGCCCCCTGCTCTCCAACGCGTGCCGGCTTAAGAATTGGCGACAGCGGACTTTCGTCATACGAAATTGGGTAAGATGGAGGAGAAGATGCATGGATGTTGAGATCCATCCCAACGCTAAAAAGCACCTGACAGAACAGCAGGTGCTTAGCGCTTGGCTTGCGGTTACTGAGTGCATTCGTCGCGAGTCGAAGGACGAGCCGCCGAGATGGCTTGCGATTGGATGGCTCCCAGACGGACGAAGCGTGGAGCTTGTCGCGGTCGAGCTTCTCCGTGGGTGGCTTATCATTCATGCCTTGTCTCCAGTCCAGAAGAAATTTTGGCAGGAGATTGAACGGGCTCGGCAAAGGGGTCGATGATGGGCAAGACGTATACGGCCGCTAATGGTCAGGTTGTAACGGATGAAATGATTGACGCGTGGTGCGAGTCGTACGAGCGCGGAGAGTTTCCGGATGGCGAACACACCGTTGGTGGGATCGTGCATGGACGGCCCCCACTCTCAGGTGAGGGGACGGCAACGTTGTCGGTCAAGATTCCTCTGGGAATGAAGGAGGCCATTCGTCGACGGGCGGCTGCCGAGGGGATGACGCCAAGTGAGTTTGCCCGTGCGGCTCTGAGCGAAAAACTTCTTGCTGCCGGCTGATGTCTCTGACGTGCCGATTTATAGAACCGAGGCTGTGCTCAAAAATTTTTTTAAAATTCTCGGTTGACCGGAACGCGTCCTTGGTTATACTAATCAAGCCTTGAAACAAGGCACACCTCAAATGGCTGGGTAGCTCAGTTGGTAGAGCAGAGGACTGAAAATCCTCGTGTCAGGGGTTCGATTCCCTTCCCCGCCACCTTGAATTGACTAGGACCTCTGCAAAGGGGTCCTTTTCTTTTATCGAGGGCTCTGCGGAAATTGCGTCCCGGAATTTGGCTTCAGAGTGGGATGCGTTTTCCGGCGCTTACTTCCGACGTGCGTGCACATCTCGGGCCCGCCCAGACATTCCTTCCGCTTTTGCGCCACTTTACAGACCGTTCGGTCGTCTGTCCGCACGCGCGGGTATACTCAAAACGATACTTTTCCTATGCAATACGATGCAGGTTCGACCTGCACGATCCGAAGGGGGCAGTGATGGAGAGGATACTCGGCGTTAATCTCTCTGGCTGGTTTATTCCCGAGCCTTGGGTGACCCCGTCGCTATACGCGGCGACCGGTGCATCCAACGCGGCCGAGCTGCAGGAGGCCATGGGCACCGCCGCCTATAACGAGCGCATGCGCCGTCACTACGAGACGTTTGTGAGCGAGGACGATTTCCGTCGCATGGCGCAGATCGGCCTCAACGCCGTGCGCCTGCCGGTGCCTTGGTATGCCTTTGGCTCACAGGAGTCCGATGCCTCCTACATCTCGGTTGTCGATTACATCGACCGCGCGATTGAGTGGGCTGCCAAGTACAACATTCGCGTGCTGCTTGACCTGGCGACTGTGCCCGGTGGCCAGGGCGATTCCAACGATTCGCCCGCCACGCCGGAGGCTGTTGCCGAGTGGCATTCGTCCACCAACGGTCGTCATGTCGCACTCGACGTGCTCGAGCGCTTGGCCGATCGCTACGGCGAGGCCGAGAGCCTGCTGGGTATTGAGCTGCTGGATACGCCGCAGATGAGTGTCCGCAAGAGCCTCTTCACCATGACGGATGGCATTCCTGCTCACTACCTGCGCAATTTCTATCGCGATGCTTACGAGCTCGTCCGTTCGTATATGCCCGAGGATAAGATCGTCGTTTTCTCGTCGTCGGGGCATCCCAGCGAGTGGAAGCATTTTATGCGCGGCGCCAAGTACAAGAACGTCTACATGGACCTTCACCTGTACCATTACCGCGACGAGCATGCGCTCGACATCACGAGCCCCCGCGGGCTGACGACGGCGATTTCGCGTAACAAGCGCGAGCTTAAAGAAGCGATTTCAACTGGGTTCCCCGTGCTGGTGGGCGAATGGTCGGGCGCGGCGATCTTTGCCAACTCGTCGGTTACGCCCGAGGGCCGCAATGCCTACGAGCGCGTGTTTATCGCCAATCAGCTGGCTTCGTTTGCGCCGGCTGCCGGTTGGTTCTTCCAAACGTGGAAGACCGAGAAGCGCATTGCAGCATGGGACGCCCGCGCGGCGCTCGGTACGCTCGAGCGTGGCATGATTGAATAGGTTGATATGACGCAAAACAGCGCCCATACGGGCAAACTCTATGTGGTCGGCACGCCCATCGGCAACTTGGGCGACCTGTCCCCGCGCGTTGGCGAGGCCTTTGCCGCCGCCGATGTCATCTGCTGCGAAGACACGCGTGTGACGTCAAAGCTGCTGATGCACCTGGGCATTTCCAAGCCGCTTGTCCGTTGCGACGAGAATGTGATCGCCAGCCGCGCCGCCGGCCTGGTCGACCGTCTGCTGGCGGGGGAGACCCTCGCCTTTGCCTCGGACGCCGGCATGCCGAGCGTGTCCGATCCCGGCCAGGCGCTGGTCGAGGCGGCACGTGAGGCCGATGTGCCCGTCGAAGTTATTCCCGGGCCCTCCGCTTGCGTCACGGCGCTCGTTTCGTCCGGCATTCCCTGTGAGCATTTTTTCTTTGAGGGCTTTTTGGGCCGAAAGCACGGCGACCGCGTGCGTCGTTTGCAGCGCCTTGCCGTGGTTCCCGGCGCACTCATCTTCTACGAGTCTCCACATCGCATCGTGGCGACGCTCGAGGCCGTGGCAGAGGTTTTTCCCCAGCGTGAGGTTGCCGTCTGCCGCGAGCTCACCAAGCTGCACGAGGAAGTCTTGCGCGGGCCCGCTGCCCAGCTTGCTGAGGAGCTGCGTGCTCGCGGCGAGGTAAAGGGCGAGATTGCGCTGGTCATCGCGCCGCCGAGCGAGGATGAGGAGGCCGGTATCGTGCCGGTTGGCGCCGCGGCAGCGGATCCCGACGAGGCCCTGCGCGAGGATATCCGCGCCGCGCTCGAGGAGGGGGAGCCCGCGTCTGCGGTGGCCAAGCGCCTGTCTCAGAAGTATTCGCGCCGCAAGCGCGATGTCTATGCCATGGTGCTCGATATGCAATAGATGGAGGATATCCAGCCCTTGCGCTAGAATCATCCTCTGTATGCAACGTTTTTCTGGAGGACAAACCCCATGGATCAAAGCAAGCCTTCGTTCTTTATCACGACGCCCATCTACTACGTCAACGCCGATCCGCACCTGGGCACGGCTTATTCCACCATCATCGCCGACGTTCAGGCCCGTTATCGTCGCTCCGCCGGCTATAACGTCAAGTTCCTGACCGGCATGGACGAGCACGGCGAGAAGGTCGCCGAGGCCGCAGCCAAGCATGGCATGACGCCGCAGGAGTGGACCGACAGCCAGGCCCCGCACTTCAAGGAGCTTTGGAGCAAGCTCGAGATTTCCAACGACGACTTCATCCGCACCACCGAGCCGCGCCAGCATCATGCCGTGCAGTACCTGTGGGAGCGCATGAAGGAGTCCGGTTACCTGTATAAGGGCAGCTACGACGGCTGGTATTGCGTGCCTGATGAGACCTACTTCACCGATACACAGGTCCAGAAGGGCGACGAGGAGTACGGCAGCGTCGGCCAGCACCTGTGCCCCGACTGCCACCGTCCGCTTGAGCGCGTGCAGGAGGAGTCCTACTTCTTTAAGCTTTCCGCCTTCCAGGACAAGCTGCTCAAGCTCTATGACGAGCACCCCGACTTTGTCGAGCCTGCGTTCCGCATGAACGAGGTTCGCAGCTTTGTCGAGGGCGGCCTTAACGACCTATCCGTGAGCCGCACGAGCTTTGACTGGGGCATTCAGGTCCCGTTTGACGAGGGTCACGTGACCTACGTGTGGTTCGATGCGCTGCTCAACTATATGACGGCCGTCGGCTACGGTGTCGACACCGACGAGGCGCGTGCCGAGCTGGCCTATCGCTGGCCCGCGCAGTTCCACATCGTGGGCAAGGACATCATCCGCTTCCACTGCGTCATTTGGCCCGCCATGCTCATGGCCATCGGCGAGGCCCTGCCCGAGCACGTCTTTGCCCACGGCTTCCTGACCGTGCGCAATGCCGAGACCGGCAAGGCCGAGAAGATGTCCAAGAGCCGCGGCAACGCCATCGCTCCGCAGGACGTTATCGATATGTTGGGCGTCGAGGGCTATCGCTACTACTTCATGACCGACGTCGTCCCCGGTACCGACGGTGCCATCAGCTTCGATCGCATGGAGCAGGTCTACAACGCCGACCTGGCCAACAGCTGGGGCAACCTTATCTCGCGTTCGCTCAACATGAGCGGCAAGTACTTTGATGGTTGCGCGCCCGCCAAGCCCGCATCGTTCGATGCGTTCGACAACCCGCTGGCAAAGATCGCCGATGGTCTGGTCGAGCGCTACATGGCCAAGATGGACGTGCTCGATTACGGCGGAGCCAAGGACGAGGTCATGGAGCTCATCCATGCCGCCAACCACTACATCGAGGACTCCGAGCCTTGGGCACTTGCCAAGGACGAGGCCAAGGCTGACGAGCTGGCGTTTGCGATCTACAACCTGCTCGAGGCCATCCGCATTGCCGCCCACCTGCTGATGCCGCTCATGCCTCAGACCTCTGCCGAGGCCCTGCGCCGCCTGTCCTGCGAGGACGAGGCCGCGACCGACGACCTCAAGGGCATTTGCGCTTGGGGCCTGCTTGCCGGCGGTCAGCCTGTCGAGAAGGGCGAGCCGCTGTTCCCGCGTCTGGGCTAAGATGCAGCGCGCCATATCGGCAATTTGCTGTTGAGCTGTAAGGGCATGGCCGCCACGGTCCATGCCCTTTTGTTTCAAGACGCCGCCATCATGCTGAGGAGGCAACCATGACAACTTCGCCTTTGGCAAACCCCACGGCCACCAGGGAGCTGCTGGAGGAGTTTGGCCTTGCGACCAAGCATCGCCTGGGCCAGAATTTCCTGATCGACAACCATGTAATTGAGCGCATTTGCGAGCTTGCCGAGCTTGTAGGCGATGAGCGCGTGCTCGAGGTTGGTCCGGGCGTTGGTACGCTCACGCTTGCGCTGTTGCAGGAGGCGGCGTGCGTCACGTCGATCGAGGCCGATCCCGAGCTCGAGCCGGTGCTCGATGCTCACGCCGCCGACTACGCCAACTTCCGCTTTATCATGGGCGACGCGCTTAAGGTGACGCCGGAGCAGATTGAGCAGGCCGCCGGCGGTGAGCCGACGGTATTTGTCGCGAACTTGCCCTATAACGTGGCGGCGACGATCATCTTGCAGTTTTTTCAGACGATGCCCGCGCTCAAGCGTGCCGTGGTCATGGTGCAAAAGGAGGTTGCCGATCGCATTGCCGCAGTGCCGGGCAACAAGACCTATGGCGGCTATACGGCAAAGCTCGGCCTGTATGCGCAGGTGACGGGTCGCTTTGAGGTGCCGCCGCGTTGCTTTATGCCAGCGCCGCACGTGGACTCGGCCGTCGTGCGTATCGACCGTGTTGACGGCGTGGTGCCCGAGGGGCTCGATCGCGAGTTCGTGGCTCGTGTGATCGACGCTGCATTTGCTCAGCGGCGCAAGACCGTCCGAAATTCCATGAGCGCCAACGGTTTTGCCAAGGACGTGCTCGATGCCGCTTTTGAGGTTTGCGGTATCGCACCCACCACGCGCGCCGAGACGCTCGATGTTGCCGACTTTGTCCGTCTGGCCCGGGAGCTAATCCATGACGCCTAATGCCGAACGCGTGACGTTTACCAAGAAAAAGAAGACGGTTGCTTGTCCCGTGCCCTTGGCGCCGCTTGCCGACACGCATGCACATCTGCTTTCGTTTTGGGGCAAGGATGTGCCCGAGACGCTCGTGCGCGCCAAAGCCGCGGGCGTCGACCTGTTGGTGACGATGTTCGACCCCATTGCCGACAAGCGCAGCGTGGCGGACTATAGCGACTGGCTGGTGCGCGAGATTCTTCCGATGCAGGATATCCCGCAGATCAAGTATCTTGCCGGCGTGCATCCGTATGGCGCGCCGGACTATACCGACGACGTTCATGCACAGGTCGTTGCGGCACTTGATGACCCCTTATGCGCCGGTATTGGCGAAATCGGCCTGGACTACCACATGGACTATGACGACGATATCGCGCCGGCACCCCATAACGTGCAGATTGATTGCATGGCGCGCCAGCTCGAGCTTGCCGTGCGCCGCAATGTGCCGGTGGAGCTGCACCTGCGTCACGAGGACTCGGATGGGGAGCGCACCTCGCACGTTGATGCGTACAACGTGCTTCGTGAGGTGGGCGTGCCCCAGGCCGGTTGTGTGCTGCACTGTTTTGGCGAGGACCGCGCCACGATGGAGCGCTTTGTGGAGCTGGGCTGCTATATCGCCTATGGTGGTGCGGCCACCTTTAAGCGCAACGACGACGTGCGCGAGGCATTTGCGGCAACCCCACTCGATCGAATTATGTTCGAGACGGATTGCCCGTATATGGCTCCAGAGCCCATCCGCGGTCTTGAATGCGAGCCCGCAATGATCTCCATTACGGCAAACACGCTGGTCAACGACCGTGTCGATCGTACCGGCGAGGATGCTGAGGCAATCGCGCGAGCAGCTTGGGAAAATGCCTGTAAACTTTTTCAAAAATAGTTCTTGCGTTCGCGATGGCGCTCCGTTATTCTAATTCCTGCACGCGGGCGTGGCGGAATTGGCAGACGCGTACGGTTCAGGTCCGTATGGGGGCAACCCCATGAAGGTTCAAGTCCTTTCGCCCGCACCATTAAATTAAAGAGCTCCCAGCAATGGGAGCTTTTTTGTTATGGGCCCTTCACAGGGACTTGAACCTGTGAAGGAGCGAGCGTAAAGAAAACGCGGAGCGTTTTTAGCGAGCTGGCGAGGACGCCGGCAGGCGGCCGAAGCCGGTGCGGATCCGCGAAGCGGATACGCGGACGTCCTTTCGCCCGCACCATTGAATGAAAGAACTCCCAGCAATGGGAGCTTTTTTGTTATGTACGATCTCCTTGTACGGGTATCCTAATGCCAACGTGTGCCTATCAGAGGAGAGACCATGCTGTTGTCCGGTATCATCGCCGCCCTTACCAGCCTTTTGATTCCCATCATCATTCTGTTGCTACTGCTTCCCAACGCCTGCTATGTCGTTGAACAACAGCATGCCGTGATCATCGAGCGCCTGGGCAAGTTTAACCGCATCGTCAACGCGGGCTTCCACATGAAGGTGCCCGTGATCGACCGCAAGGCCGCCACGGTGAGCCTGCGCACCATGAAAAACGGTTTTGGCATCGACGTTAAGACCCAGGACAACGTGACCATCGGCCTTGAGGTCTCTGCTCAGTACCACGTGAGCTATGACATGGGCGCCGGCCCGGCAGATTCGGGTATCTACAAGAGCTACTACATGCTGCAGGAGCCCGTCGACCAGATGCGTGACTTCATCACCGACGCCCTACGCTCTTCGATTCCCGTCTACACACTCGATGAGGTCTTTGCCAAGAAGGATGACATCGCCAAGGATGTCAACGCTACCGTTTCCGAGCAGATGGCCGCCTACGGCTTCACCCTCGTGTCGACGCTCATCACCAAAATCGCACTGCCGACCGAGGTCGAGAACTCCATGAACGACATCAACGCCGCCCAGCGCAAGCGCGCTGCGGCACAGGAGCTCGCCGAGGCCGACCGCATCAAGCGCGTCACCGAGGCGACCGCCGAGGCCGAGGCAATGGAAAAGGCGGGCGAGGGCATCGCCAACCAGCGCAAGGCCATTGCACTGGGTATCAAAGATTCGCTCGAGATCATCCAGGAGACGGGTGTCGGCAATGACGAGGCCAACCAACTGTTCATGTTTACGCAGTGGTCCGAGATGATGACGGAGTTCGCTCGCACGGGTAAAACCTCGACGGTCGTGCTGCCGAGCGACTTTTCGCAGTCGGCCTCTATGTTCGAGCAGATGCTGGCTGCCGGTAAGGTTCAGAACGAGTCAAAGGAGTAGGCACGCGTGAAATACACCGTCGTTTGTGTTGGCAAGCTCAAAGAGCGCTTTTGGAAGGACGCGTGCGCTGAGTACACCAAGCGCCTAGGCGCCTATGCCAAGGTGGATATCCGCGAGGTGGCCGATATCGACCCGGCTAAGGCGGGCGGCGTGGATGCCGCGCGCGACAAGGAGGGGGCGGCAATTCTTGCTGCATTGCCGTCTCGAGCGCATGTGATCCTGCTGGCTATCGAGGGCAAGGAGCGTTCGAGTGAGGAGCTCTCGGCGCGGCTCGACGATCTTATGCTGCGAGGCAGCAGCGACATTGCCTTTGTAATCGGCGGTTCGGACGGCGTGAGTGATGAGGTACGCGCCCGCGCCGACGAGATGCTCAGCTTTGGACGCATTACCTTGCCGCATAACCTGGCGCGTGTGGTGCTGCTAGAGCAGATTTACCGTGCCTGCAAGATCAGCCGTGGCGAGCCGTATCACAAATAGGTCGGCAATACGAAACAATGGCGTGGGACAATACCTTTCGTTTTGAGGAATGTGTCTGAAAGGACTATGAGATATGAAGATTGGATTTGTCGGTTTTGGCAATATGGCGAGCGCTATGGCCGATGGCTGGATCGCTGCCGGTGTAGCTGCGAGCGACATGTGCGCCTGTGCGGGTCGCTACGACGCACTGGTTGAGCGCTGCGAGGCGCGCGGCATGGCCGCCTGCCACGATGCCGCCGAGGTTGTCGCCGCATCCGATATCGTGGTCGCTGCGGTCAAACCGTACATGATCGAGAAGGTATTCGCCCCGCTCAAGGATGCTCTTGCCAAAAAGGTCGTTCTGTCGGTTGCCTGGACCTGGGACAGTGTCAAGTGGGAGCAGGTCCTGCCGGGCGTCGCGCATATCTCGACGGTGCCCAACACGCCGGTTTCGGTGGGCGAGGGCGTCATCGCTTGCGAGAAGGCTTCCACGCTTAGTGATGAGCAGAGCGCCGTGGTGCTTGATCTGCTTGGCAAGCTCGGTGCGGTGGTCGAGCTCGATACGAGCCTGCTGTTCGTGGGCGGCACGGTGGGTGGTTGCGCTCCGGCATTTGTCGCTATGGCAATCGAGGCCCTGGGCGATGCGGCGGTCAAGCATGGTATCCCGCGTGCCGATGCCTATCGCATTGTGAGCCAGATGGTGCTGGGTACGGCAAAGTTGCAGCTTGCAACCGGTCAGCATCCCGCAGCGATGAAGGATGCCGTGTGCTCGCCCGGCGGTGCTACCATCAAGGGCGTCGTCGCGCTCGAGGATGCCGGCATGCGCAGCGCCCTGGTCAAGGCAATTGACGCAACTCTCCAGTAAAACCTGCCATTTAGGGACAGGTTTATTTTGGCAGGTTTTTCCTGCGGTTTTGTCGTATGTGCGAAAAGCGCCCCGCAACCGGATCATTACCGGTTGCGGGGCGCTTGCGTTTACCCAGATAAAACCGACCAAAATAAACCTGTCCCTTTTTGGCAGGTTAGTCCCAGAAGCTGTCTTCCTCATCCTCGGACTTGGGCCCGCGGTCGACGTACATCTTATGGGTGCGCTTCTCCATTACAAAGGCAAGAATCGCAAATAACAGGATGCCGCCGGCGAAAAGGATGGCAAAACCGGTGCGGGTGCCAAACAAAAAGGAAAAAACTGCGTCCATTGGGTGCCTTCTTGCGTAGTTGAGTTGGGTCGTAAACGCTCATAAGTATATACTTGCCCATACATGTACAAGGTTGCAACCTAAATGGAATGTATATCGCCGGAGGATCTAATGCTTGATATCAAGTTTGTTCGCGAGAACCCCGATGCCATCGATGTCGCCATGGCTAACCGCCAGACGTCTTGGGATCGCGAGAAGTTCTTTGAGCTCGACGACGAGCGCCGTGCCGTCATCACCGAGGTCGAGGAGCTCCAGGCTACGCGCAATGCCGAGTCCAAGAAGATCGGCGCCCTGATGAAGGAGGGCAAGAAGGACGAGGCCGAGGCCGCCAAGGAGGCCGTGCGCGCCGTCAACGAGAAGATTGACGGTCTGGCCGAGCGCCGTACTGCTCTCGAGCAGGAGCAGTACGACTTCATGGCTCACCTGCCCAACATTCCTTGCGAGGCCACGCCGTACGGCAAGGACGAGGACGAGAATATTGAGCGCCGTCGTTGGGGCACCCCGCGCGAGTTCGACTTCGACTTTAAGCCGCATTGGGATCTGGGCACCGATCTGGACATCCTCGACTTCGAGCGCGGCAACAAGCTCTCCGGCAGCCGTTTTACCGTTCTCGGTGGCGCTGGCGCCCGCCTGGAGCGCGCCCTCATCAACTTCTTCCTCGATACGCACACCAGCCGTGGTTTTAAGGAGTGGTGGCCGCCCATCGTCGTCAAGCGTCAGACCATGTTTGGCACGGGTCAGCTGCCAAAGTTCGAGGACGACGCCTACCACGTCTCGGGCGACAACTTCCTGATCCCCACCGCCGAGGTCGTGCTCACCAACCTGCACGCCGGCGAGGTCCTCGACGCCGACACCCTGCCGCGCCGCTACACCGCCTTCACCCCCTGCTTCCGCGAGGAGGCCGGTTCCGCCGGTCGCGACACCCGCGGCATCATCCGTCAGCACGAGTTCGACAAGGTCGAGATGGTCAAGTTCGCTAAGCCGGAGGAGTCCGACGAGGAGCTCGAGAGCATGACCGCCGAGGCCGAGTACCTGCTGCAGCAGCTGGGCCTTCCGTATCGCGTGATTAGCCTGTGCACCGGCGACTTGGGCTTCTCTGCCCGTCAGACCTACGACGTCGAGGTCTGGCTGCCGAGCTACAACGCCTACAAGGAGATCAGCTCCTGCTCCAACTGCGGCGACTTCCAGGCCCGCCGCGCCAACATCAAGTACCGCGACCCCGAGAATTTCAAGGGTTCGCGTTACCTGCACACCCTTAACGGTTCCGGCCTGCCGGCTGGTCGTACCATGGCCGCTATTCTGGAGAACTACCAGAACGCCGACGGCACCATCACGATCCCCGAGGTCCTGCGTCCTTACATGGGTGGTCTCGAGAAGATCGAGCCGATCGCGTAAGTTGGCTGCATAGGGGATATGCAAGGGCGCTCCTTCGGGGGCGCCCTATTTCGTGCGCAGGTCCATACCATGCCGTGCGGACAGCTCAATAGAAAACACACGAACAACTGTTCTGTATACAGCCATCTACCTGCTATGCTTTTGCTAAATAAGAGCGAGAGAAAGGGGACGCGATGGAGTTGTTTGATGATCGGGTGGTTTTGTTTGAGAGCGACGAGGGCGGGGAGTACCTGCTTGTAACGTGTGAGCCGTCTGGCATGGGCGGCCTGGTGGTTCGGCAGACGAGTGAGGGTCCGTTGACACAATGGTGCTTTGAGGAGTCGCCGCATGTGGTCGAGACCTTTGTGACGCACGAGGGACTTGTGGCGCTGGAGCACTTCTATGGAGTTGGGACTTCCAACCAGGTCGCGCGCATGCTGAGCATCTCGTTTGCCGATTATGATTGTGCCCAGCGGGTGAGATCGCTCCTGAGGGAACTTGATGCTAAGTTCGACGTGATCGAAAAGCCAATCGATCGTACGGGGAACGGCGGTATATGCGGAGCAGCGTGACAAAACTGCGTTCCACAAAAAAGTTTGAGATTGTGCTTGACTCCAATAAGCTAAAGTGGTTTTATATATCTTGCGCTGCGGCGTTACCTCAGCTGGATAGAGGGTCTGACTACGAATCAGAACGTCATAGGTTCGAATCCTATACGCCGCACCAATTGAACTTGAAGCCTCCGGCAACGGGGGCTTTTCTTTTACGTAAGCACTGCATGGATTCGAACCTCGGTCGAGGCGCGGGCGTGAAGCGGACGATTTCTTATCGACTCGTGTAAGATTCCGAGTAGGTATCGCGGCCTATCCGCGACCGCTCCTTCTCTAGACGACCGATCAGGGTGATATTTCGTGGCAGAGCGTCCGACATACAAGCTCAGGTTTCTCGATCCCAAGAAGCGCTTTCCGGCGATGCCCGAGCAGCCTGCGGGACGCTCATATGGCGTGGTCTGGAAACTCTTTGGCGAGGATCAGCATGAATCTTGTTATGTCGTCGAGTTCGTTGGCAAAAGTCATGTGTCGCTTTTGGGCTACGTAAGCGTTTCGGGTGAGGTGTACAAGGTGGACCGCCCCGTCAGCGAGGCTCCGCTGCCCAACGATCCCGACATGGAACTGGTCCTTGACGAGTCGGATTCCAGTATTGGTGAGATTATGGTAAGGAAAGCCAACGGTGCAATGCGCGCGTGTGCGCAAACTGCCGGCTCTCCCGAAGGCCCCATGCGCGAGCAGTCCGACCACGAGACATGGAATTCGACCCGCGCCCTTCCTTACGGTGAGTTCATGGCCTCGATGTTCTTGCGCTACGTGATATTTGCCAACTCCGAAAGCGCTATTGTGAACACGGCGGACGCCGGCGGACTCGACGAGGGTATGCAAAACGTTGTCGACAAGATCAAGCTCGTAAAGTTGCCCGAGCCGGTCGAGGTGTTTTTGGGCTTTAACACGGCACCGCTCCCCGATGCTATCGAGACGCTGCTTTACCGCGTTGACCATGCCGAGAATCCGAGCGGTATCGAGCGCTATGCCGCCGCCCTTATGAGCGAAATTGACTTGCCCCGCCTGCGCACCATCGCTGCTAAGTCCGAGATGAGCCTGGCTCGCATTGATCGCTCAAAGATTTTCTATCTCAATTTTGATCGTAGCCTGTTGGACCAGGACGAGATTGACATGCTGCTTGCCATCGAGTGCCGTCTCAACCGCCTCTCCGGCATCCTTGAGCGCATCGGGGCCGGATTGGCCCCTGCGGCATCCTCGCCGAGCCTTGAGGGCTGCGCGCTCTTTGATGCGTGGCATATCGCCAAGACGACCAACGATGTTCCCCGACTGCTCGATACGGCTTCGAGCGATAACCCGTGGGCCAAGCCGGGAACGGTTTCGTGCCAGCCGGGCGGCGAGTGGGACGTGCGCACCCGTTTTGCGCGAATCGTTGAGGCGCTCAACGTGGTCACGCGGCTCGACTATACCTATCGGGCAAACGTTGCCGAGGGGATTATGCTCGTTCGGTTTGGGCAGTCTGTCGTTGATGCCATGCTGCAACGTGAATACGACGCTCAGGATGACGCCTGGCGCGAGCTGGACGAGGACACGCGCGCGATCTGGGCCGCGGAGCACGATGCGCGCGTGGCACTCACACTTGCGGCAGCGTGTTTTGCCGCGGGCACCTGCATCACGCGCTGCTATGTGCAGATTGCTGCTCCCGACAGTGAGCAGGGCGAGCGCGTTGTCACAACGTATTTCTTTGGGCGCGCGGCCTATCTGGCCGATTGCGTGCCTGTCGCCAAGGATCTTGAGAGCATGGACATGGACGATATGCCGTGCAAGCGTGTGCTTGAGGCGTATGAGTCAACCGCTCCGGAGACGATTGAGCCTGCGGAGGTTCATGCTCGTCCGCGTGATGACCATCGCACGCTGCCGCCGGCGCTGCGCGATCTGCTGCTTGCCGATACGGCTGACGAGTTGGAGGTCATGGAAGAGGACGACGACCCATACGTGGCCCGTGTTGTTGAATTGCGCGAGCAGGCAAAAGTAGACCGTACAGGTGCTTTTGAAGGCTTTTCCCGTCTTGTCGAGGAGTTGGAGGCTAAGTGCACTGTCGCCGAGCTTTTGGCGACAGGTCCGGTTCAAACGCAGTTTTGCGATAACCAGCTGGTGCGCATGGTGTTACCGGTATTGGAAGAAGACGACTCTGTGCGAATCCTTCGTGCGCCCGATGCGCTGTACTTTGCCCAGCACGAGATCTGCAGCTTTTACGCCGAGCAAGAGGACTTTGAACGAGCACTGCCCGAGGTGCGCCATCTTTACGATCTGGCGCGCTCGTCCATGCAATCGCACTTTGCGCTCATCAACGTGCTTGCGCGTCTGGAGCGCTTTGACGAGATTATCGAGGTGGCGCGCCACGGCCTACGTATTGCCAGCGATCGTTCTGCAATTGGCTACCTGTTCTATCGCTTGGCGTTTGCCTATTGGAATTGCGATCAGCTCGACCTAGCGCTGGCTTGTTACCGTCTAGTGCCGCGCGGCGAGGAGTCGGGCAGCAGCGCGCTGGAAGAAATGCAGGGCCTTATGAATGAGATGGGCGTCAGCGAGCCTCCGACGTTTGAGGAGGCGGTCGAGACCATCCGCAAGGCTGGACTCGAGCTGCCGCCAGTGTCCGCCGTGACGAATCAGCTGGCAGATGCCGCTGTGCAACTGGTCGACAACGGCTTCTTTTTCCTGGCACGCGGTTGCATCTTCCAAATGTGGCGCACCATGGGCAACGACGAGCTCGGCTCCCTTAACCGTTCGCTGGGGTAGGCGAAGCTTCCAAGGAGGAAAGGATGCTAGGCAATTAGAAAATTTCCTCTTGCCCATCCTTGGCTGTTTGGTTACTATAGAACGGCTGTTACGGAGAGCTGACCGAGAGGCCGAAGGTGCTCGCCTGCTAAGCGAGTATGCCCCAAAAGGGCATCTGGGGTTCGAATCCCCAGCTCTCCGCCAGTACGAATTTGAAGAAGGGTCCCATTTGGGGCCCTTTTTTATTTCAAGACTTTAGTCTGCTGGCCGCGCAGCGGCCAGCTTTAAACCACCCGCTAC
>UQIQ01000002.1 GCA_900541185.1 uncultured Collinsella sp. | reverse complement strand
AAACCGTCAGCTAACAGTTGATAAGTAAATTAGTTCCTTATCACTGTTAAGCCAACTGTTTGAGGGCTTTTTGCAGTCTGATCAGTTTAGGGCGCTGTCACCCGATGATCTTAAGGACGCGTCAAAGCTTGCTGCCGCATTCTCGGCGTATCTTGAGAGTGATACGGCAGCCCAGCAAATCCTGGCCCAGCTCAAAGCGCTCGGCGGCGATGCCCTGGCCGAGCGCTTGCAGCAGGCGATGACCGACTATGTGCAAAAGCAGCTGGCTCCGTATCTGCAGCAGGCTATGGATCAGGTGATGAAGTCGATCAGCGATCAGATTGCGGCGACGGTGTCAGCTCAGCTCAAGGTGGGCGCGGAAGGGCTCATGGGCCAGATGGCGACACAGATGTCATCGAGTTTTGCCAACCTGGCGAGCGCTATGCGTGTGGATGCGAGCGCCTTTGCTCATGCCATCCATTTCAACATGGATGCCGAGGATCTGAGTTCGCTCATGATGAGCTATGCCAAGGCTTCGAAGCTCACCTACGACAACAATCTGACCACGTTGGGCTATGCGGATGAGGCCGACCCCATCTCGGTCGAGATTTTCCCGCGCGACTTTGAGGCCAAGGAGCGTGTGCTCGATCACATCGATGCGTACAACAAGCAGGTCAAAGCCGCCGGCCACGATGAACAGGCGATCTCGTACACCGACTACATGGGCATCATCATGGGTTCGGTGACCGACATCGTGAACACCATCAGCTTGGTGCTCATCGCATTCGTGAGCATCAGCCTGGTGGTGAGCTCCATCATGATCGGCATCATCACCTACATCAGCGTGCTGGAGCGAAAAAAGGAGATTGGCATCCTGCGCGCGATCGGCGCGTCAAAGCGCAACGTGGCCAACGTGTTCAATGCCGAGACCTTTATCGAGGGCCTCATTGCCGGCGTCTTTGCTATTGTCGTCGTGGTGGCCGTGAGCTTTCCGGTTAATGCCTGGGCGCTTGCTGCCAAACAGGTACCCATTCTGATGAGCCTGTCCGTGCAGGATGCGCTGGTGCTCATCGCGATTTCGGTGCTGCTGACGGTCGTTGCCGGTCTGCTGCCGGCCCGCAGCGCATCCAAAAAAGACCCCGTGGAAGCCCTGCGCTCCGAATAATGTGACAAAGAACGGCCCCTTTGTCACATTGAGTGGCTTGTAAAATCGAGGTCTAATACTTTCGGAAAAAGTATTAGACCTCGAGATATAGACGATGTTCGCGAGCGGCAATTAGAGCGTAAGCTTTTAGTTCTTCTTTGCAGAGAGCATGAGCCTAATTTCCGGATGGGTGTATTCGTCGAATTCTTCTGCGGCTTCGGTGTCAAAGGTGTAGTACGACTTGATAGATTCGTCCTCCGTCTTGATGCTGATTTCTTCATATAGGGATCCGGCTAAAAATGCCTGTTTAAATTCATCCGACAGGCCGCATGGCGCGAGGAGGTCCGGTGTGGCAACGGAAATGTCCAACCCGTTGAGCGGGGCGCAGAGTGTCGCGATATTCTGCTCGGCGCGGGCGAGGTTGTCTGCGAGGCTTGCCTCGGGGTCGATCTGACTGGTGTAATCGACATCCGTGAGCATGCCGTCTGCATCAAAAGAAAGGTAGACATAGGCTGCTTGAGCGCCGAGGTCATTATCGCGTAGATAGCCGATAATGCGGTAGCCGTAGTCGTGATACGACTCGTATGGGTTGTCTGCCGCAACGCGTTCGCACACGGGCTCCAAGGCATCTTGCGCGATGGCGAGCTGCTCGGCGGCTGCAGCCTTTCTTGCCTGAAGCTCGTTATTTCCCTGGACAAACTGCGGGATGTAGACGCCAAGCAGCACAATGGCGGGCACCACCGCGAGAGCTATGATCTGCTTCTTGACGCTTGGAATCGTCACGCCGTATGCGTTTGCCATGGCCTCGGCATTGCTAGAGGTTTCGGCCAGCACGTCTGCCGCCGTGGCAACTGCCCCTACGGCGCCGGCAATCTCTGCGGCGCCGCCCAGGTTGCGCGCAACATCGTTATCGCTGTTCTTGAGCAGGCGGCCGGCAGCTTGCGTGGCAAGCACGCCGGCGACCTCCGTGGAGCGGTCTTTGTTGGTTTGGGCTACCGTAAGCCTGCTCTGCAGCTCCTTCCACTGTTTGCCCTGCATTCCAAAGCGCGGTGCAAGAGCGCAATAGCAAAAGACGGCGAGTTCGATTACGGTGAGTGCGATGGCGGTATATATGCCCGCGGGTTGGAATTCTTTTTGGTGGAACGCGATATCGTTGATCATTTGGAGCGGCAACATCAACAGGCATGCTACGAACGACATGGCGAGTGCAGTCGCTGCGATTTTGGGGTACGTGCAGTACCGCTGGATGCGTTTCTTTTCTTGTTCGGTGAGCTGCTGCATAGGGGCCTCGACTCTCATCGTTCTCCGCGGGCGATGCACGCATGCGTTTGAGTATAAATGAGTGCAGGACGTCAGTTGCTCTAACACGGCGCTAATGGCGTGGTGTTGAAGCACAAGGCATAATGAACATGACAAAGGGGCAGTCCCTTAGTCATGTTCGTTGATATGAGAGAAGAGTAGATGATCCTTTCGTTGGCCCCTATGGAGGGGATTACCGGGCATGTATTCCGTCGCGTGCATGCGGAGTGCTTCGGCGCACTCGATTGCTATTACACGCCGTTTTTGCCGCCGCCGCGGGTGGGCAACCGCTTTGGCGGCAAGGCGTTTAAGGAGATCGATCCTGCCAATAACCAGGGGCTCAACGTGGTGCCTCAGCTGATGTCCAAGAACGCGGACGAGTTTGTGTGGGCGGCACAGGTGCTCGCCGACATGGGCTATTGCGAGGTCAATCTCAACTTGGGTTGCCCTTCGGGAACGGTTGTCGCCAAGGGCAAAGGCTCGGGTTTCTTGCGCAATCTCGACGAGCTCGAGGTGTTCTTGAACGATGTGTGCGAGCGGTCGCCGTTGCCGGTATCGGTAAAGACCAGGCTGGGGCTGGAGGGCGACGACGAATACGAGCGTGTACTCGATTTGTATTGCCGCATGCCGCTGGCAGAGCTGATCGTGCATCCGCGCGTACAGAAGGACCGTTATACGGGCTCGCCGCGCAAGGAGTTTTACGGCAAGACGTTGGAGCGGGCGCCGTTTCCCGTGGCCTATAACGGTGACATTTTTGATCTTGAGGATATGGACGCGCTGGTGGAGGCCTATCCCGGCACGCGCCATGTGATGTTGGGGCGTGGCCTGCTCGCGAACCCCGCGCTGGCTCGCATGGTCAAGGGCGGCCCAGCTGCAACGGCTGCTGAGCTGCAGCGCTTCCACGACACGTTGTTTGCGGCATATGCAGAAGAGATTGGCGGCAATGCGGTCTTCCGCATGAAGGAGTGGTGGTTCTACGCCAAGTGCGCTTTCGCTGATCCCGCTACCGTCCACAAGATCGTACGCAAGACCAAAAAGGTCGACGAATACCGCGCTGCCGTCGAGCGCGTCTTTCGCGAACAGCTGCTTGCACCCACAGCTCGCTTCCACGGCTAACTAGTCATCGGGGGCGTTCTTTAACGACTGGTCATTTAAGGACGTCCCCAATGGCTGTGTTGCACTAGAGCAGGTTCTCCTGCACCCACGCGATGATGTCGTTCGACTCGTAGAGCGGCTTGCCGTCAATGAACAGGCAGGGAACCTGGCGCTTTCCGCCGACGGCGATGAGTGTCTGCTCGGCTTCGGGGTCGGTCGAGATATTGCGCTCGGGAATGGTCACGCCGTTATCGGCAAGGAATCGCTTGACTTTTATGCAATACGGGCAGCCGGTCATAACGTACAGCGTGAGCTCATGATTAGTAGCCATGGGTCTCCAATCGGTTGAGGTTTCGATTGAAATACCCAAAGCAGCCGCGGTCTATGCGCGCGTCAACGACGACTCGATGGCCTGGATCAGAAACGCCGTGGCTCCGGTGCCGCAGGGCTTGTCGTAGTAGTCAACAAAGCGCTGATCGGCAAGATAGCCGTGGGCGAGGCCCAGGTATGCTTCGTCTTGGGGCTCGCGTCCCCAGTTAAGGGCAATCCATCGACGGTGCATTGCGACAAGTTTGTGGGCCTCGTTGCTCCCTGGGTCGCCAATGCCCATGGCAATCGAGAGTTGACCCAGAATAGCGCGTTCAAGTTCCTTCATGTCGTTCCATGTCTCGGGGTCCATATCCAGCAGTGCTTCGTTTGCTGCATCGATAGCCTCATCGCCATAGCGCACCCGCGCTTCGGAGCCGTAGCGCTCCTCGTTTTCCTGCACGGTGCGCCAGCGCTCCAGTTGCGGCAGGACGGCGCCCATGAGCGAGACGGCTTCGTCGAGCGACATGCCGGTGTTTTGCGCCAGCCGCGGGGCGCAATCCTCGATCATCGCCTCCATGGTGGTGTCGTAGGTGTACTTGCCGTGGTCGTAGCACCACTTGCAGTAATGGTCGGTCGTGGCGCCCGTGGCATCGGTGCCGCAGTCGTTGGGCGTGAGTATCATGCCGCAGCTCTGGCAATAGTGCTCGGGCATTTCGAGCAGGTGAGACAGGGGCTCGCCGGTTACGGCGGCGATGAGCTTCATCATGTCGATGCCCGGGGTGACCTCGTCGCGCTCCCAACGGCTGACGGCTTGGCGTGTGACGAAGAGCTTGGCGGCGAGCTGCTCTTGGGTAAGGTGATGGGCGCGACGGATGGCAATGAGCTTTTCTGCAAAGGCCATAGCGGCTCCTTTCTGCTGGTTGATGGCTTAAGCATACGCGGCGGCAGACGCCCTTCCAAGCAACCGTTGGTTGCACGACGGGCGACCGCGGCGAAGAATTGCGCGCAACGCCCCATGCCTCCATGCCGTACAATGACCGGCATGGAACCTATCGCACACATACATACCGACCTGCCGCAGAAGTTCGGCATTCCGCGCAACAGCTTTTTGGCGCCCCATCTGCAGGGGCGCATCGTCTTTGAGCCGGAATTTGCCTCCAATGCAGCGGTTGAGGGTTTGGACTCCTTCTCTCACCTGTGGTTGCTGTGGCGCTTCGAAAACGGAACGCCCGGCGGCACGGCTAAGGACATAGCTGCCGATGCCAAGTCGCAGGACAGGTCCGGCACTAATGCCAAGTGGTCGAAAACCGTGCGTCCGCCGCGTCTGGGTGGAGCCGAGCGCGTGGGCGTGTTTGCCACGCGCAGTCCGTTTCGCCCGAATCCCATCGGGCTCACCTGCGTCAAGCTCGATCGTGTCGAGTTCACCGACGATGGTCCCATCATCCATGTGCTGGGGGCCGACCTGCGTGACGGCACGCCCATCTACGACATTAAGCCCTACATCCCGTTTGCGGACTGCCACCCGGATGCGACCGGCGGCTGGATTGAGGATGCTCCGTGGCAAGAGCTCGATGTTGAGTTCCCGCAAGCGCTTCAAGACATGGTCCCGCCCGCAAAGTTCCCCGGTCTGGTCGAGGTCCTTCGCCAAGATCCGCGCCGCGCGGGCAGCAAACACGAGCCAAACCGCGTCTATCACCTGGCCTTCGCCGGGCTCGACGTATCTTTTACGGTCGACGAAACCCAGCTAACCGTAGTCGCCGTCAACGACGCGCAAGACTAACCAGCCATTCGTCCGCACCCGTCAAATTAAGCGCCAAACCCCATGCCAAAATCGCCCGTGCTGGTGGACAATAACGCCTACCAAAACAATCACTTTGCACGGGAGTTCAGCATGAAATACGACTTTAGTTCGCTTATCGACCGCCACGGCATGGACTCCATCGCCGTTGACTCCTGGGGCGAGATCCCCGGTATGGCTCCGAACGCACCCGACGAGGGCTTCGACCGCATTCCCATGTGGGTGGCGGATATGAACTTTGCCACGGTGCCCACGGTCCAGGAGCACATCATTCAGCGCGCTCAGCACCCCATGTTTGGCTATTTCAATCCGCGCCCCGAGTATTTCGACCGCATCATCGAATGGCAGAGCCGCCGCAACGGCGTTGAGGGCTTGGCGCCTGAGCATATCGGCTACGAAAACGGCGTGCTGGGCGGTGTCGTGTCGACGCTGCGCGCGTATGTCCAGCCGGGCGATGCGGTACTGGTCCATAGCCCCACCTACATTGGCTTTACCAAGTCTATCGAAGCCGCGGGCTATCGCATTGTCCACAGCCCGCTTAAGCTCGACGACCAAGGCGTGTGGCGCATGGACTTTGAGGACATGGAGTGCAAGCTCGCCCAAAACCACATTCATGCCGTGGTGTTCTGCTCGCCGCACAATCCCTGCGGCCGCGTATGGGAGCGCGATGAAATCGAGCGCGCCATGGACATCTATCGCCAGCACGATTGCGTGGTGATCTCGGACGAGATTTGGTCCGATATCATCCTGCCGGGACACAAGCATATCCCGACGCAGTCGGTGAGCGAGGATGCCCGCATGCGCACGGTTGCCCTCTATGCGCCGAGCAAGACGTTTAACCTGGCGGGTCTGGTCGGCAGCTACCACATCATCTACAACGAGACGCTGCGCGACCGCGTGTGCGCCGTGTCCAACAAGACTCACTACAACGAGATGAACGTCCTCTCCATGCATGCGCTTATCGGTGCCTACCAGCCGCAAGGCTACGAGTGGGTTGATGAGCTCAACCAGGTGCTTGCCGGCAATATCGAGTACTTCTGCGATTACGTGGATGAGCATTTTGAGGGCGTGTCTTATTCGCGTCCGCAGGGCACGTACATGGTGTTTCTGGACTGCACCGAGTGGTGCCGCGAGCATGGCCGCGATATTCAGTGGCTGCTCGACGAGGGGGCGCGCGTGGGCGTGGGGTATCAGGACGGCCGTCCGTTCCACGGGCCCTGCCACATTCGCGTGAATCTGGCGCTGCCGCCTTCGCGCGTAAGGGAAGCGTGCGACCGCCTGGACCGCTACGTTTTTAATACGCGGTAAGTGTGCGCTGAATGCAGGGCCTTCTGCCAAGTCGGCTGGAAGGCCCCGCATGGTAAAACGTCTGTAACCATTGGACGCTCGAGTGGTTTCGTTTGGTATTATCTTTAGCCATTTCAGTCTGTAAACAGGATCTTCTGGAGCTCGATGAAAAGACCTCGCCGCTCGGTGTCCATATCGTTGTTTGTCGCGCTTGCAGTGGCGAGTGCCTTTGTCGTAGCGATAGCCGGCTGCTCCGGGTCGAATGGCAGAGCCTCGGTGTCTGCATCAAAAGGCCCGGACGCCACGCAGGTAAAGGACGACGACCTTAAGACGCTCAACGTCGGAAGCGACCTCTATCCACCGTTTGTGTATACCGACGAGTACGGCGATATTGTTGGCCTGGATGTTGAGATATTGACCGAGGCTTTGGCCCGCATTGGTTACAAGCCAAAATACCAGCTGATCGACTGGGAAAAGAAGAAAGAGCTGCTGGCGAGCGGCGAACTCGATTGCGTCATGGGTAGCTTTAGCATGACGGGTCGCGAAAACGAGTATCGTTGGGCCGGCCCGTACCTCGCGAGCCGCCAGGTGGTCGCGGTCGATCCCCAGAGCGATATCTACACGCTTGCCGATCTTGAGGATAAGATCGTGGCGGTTCAGTCCACCACCAAGCCCGAGGACATTTTGCTCAATCGCACAAATGAAAACGTTCCGCAGATCAAGGAGCTCTACAGCCTTTCGGACGGTTCATATCTGAACCCGGCGCTCGTCGAGGGCCTGGTCGACGCTATCGCCGCGCATGAGTCCTCGCTCCTCACCTACGAAAAAGACTATGGTGTGACATATCGCATTTTGGATGAGCCGCTGCTAAAGGTTGGTTTGGGCACCGCTTTCGATATCAACGATACGCGCGGCATCGACGTCAAGCTCACTCATGCCTACCAAGAAATGCTTGCCGATGGCACCATGGAACGCCTAGTGTCAAAGTACTTTGATGACCCTTCGCCATTTTTGAATGTGGAGGGCCTGTCATGATCGATGCGCCTGACCACGCCGTAGAGGAGCGGGGCAATCGTTCGGCAGGGGCATGGCTCCTTGTCGCTCTGCTGGGGATAGTGCTCTCGGTTGCTGCCGGCATGATGAGCTACGGTTACATGACGGCCCAAGCCGAGCAGCGCTTTGCTGACGTTGTCGATTACGTGGCGACGCAGAGCCTTTCCTACGATGCATTCAATAGCGCCTATACGACCAAAAACCTGATACGCGTTATGGAGATTGCCGGAGAGGCAGCGCGCGATATGGAGCGCGACGGTTCGGTGGATAACACAAGGCTGGAGCTATATGCCGACCAGTTCAACGTGAGCGCACTGATCGTGACGGACGCATCGGGCAATTTGGTGTCTGAGTCCTCGACGGATGGCGTGGGCTACGAGTCGCTTGCTACGTATCTCAAGGAAGCACCCGTGCTGGAGGTGGCAACTCATCCGCTTAAGTCCTATACCGTCCGCATCACGCTTGCGGATGATTCGGTCGCAGACATTGGCTGCGTGACTCGGCAGGATGGCGAGGGCATCGTTATCGCGGTAAGGCATCAGAGCGCGAAGGCGGTTGCAAGCAATACACTCAAACTGCAGAGTTTGCTCGAAGGCTATGAAACCATCGATAGCGGCAATATCGTGATCGAAAGCGACGGCAAGGTCGTTGCGACCAATGCCGTTGAACCCACTGTATTGGGCGTATTCGATCTGCCTGCGACGGACGTCTTCATTGTCGACGGTATTAAGGATCGATGCCTGGCCGGTAAGGTCAAATTGATTAACGCCGACGGCGAGTGGTATTTGGGCACATTTGGAAAAGCGCACAAATTCTATGTGTACACCTATGCTCCGGTGCGGCGTTACTTTGAGGTTGTCGCGGCTGTTGCTGCCGGCGTGCTGGCGCTCTACAGCGGTTTTATAGCCGTTGTTGTGATGGTGCGTCGCCGCGCTGATCGCCGACGTTTGACGGACTTGCTGCAGCAGGAGCGCGACTATGGCGACAAGCTGGCAAAGGCGGCGCGTGAGGCCTCGTCTGCCAATTCGGCAAAGACAGAGTTTCTGCGTCGCATGAGCCACGATCTGCGCACGCCCATCAACGGCATTCGCGGCATGGTCGAGGTTGGCGATGCCAATGCGGACGATTTGCAAAAGCAGACTGAGTGCCGCTCGAAAATCTGGACGGCATCGGGACTGCTGCTCGACCTTGCCAACGAGGCACTCGATATGAGTCGCCTGGAGAGCGGGCAGGTCGACCTGAACCTCGTACCCACAAATTTGGTGGCCCTCAATCGCGAGGTGTGCGATATTCTGGAGCGCCAGGCCGAGGAGCGTCTGGTTACAATTATTTGTGACCAACGAACCCTTGTTCATCCCTATGCGCGGGTGAGCGTGACGCACCTCAAGCGCTTGTTGCTCAATATTGCCGGCAATGCCGTCAAGTACAACCGCCAGGGCGGCTATGTTCGCCTGGTGTGCCGCGAGGTGGAGCCAACGGATGGCGTCCCCGTCTATGAATACACGATCGCCGACAACGGTATTGGCATGAGCGAGGAGTTCCAACAGCACCTCTACGAGCCGTTTTGCCGCGAGGAGCAGCGGGTGGAAGGTGCTTCGTCGGGAACTGGCCTGGGCGCGCCTATCGCAAAACAGCTGGTCGAGCTTATGGGCGGAACCATGAGCTTTACGAGCGTCTTGGGGCAGGGGACGACGTTTACCATCCGCCTGCCGTTCGAGAAATGCAAGCGCTCCGAGATTCCTCAGGCAGTGCGCGTGGATGCGGGTGATGGCGATGCGCTCCAGGGCTTGCGCGTTTTGCTCGTAGAGGATAACGATCTGAATGCCGAGATCGCGCAGTTTACACTCAGCCGTGCCGGTGTCGTCGTGACGCATGCTAAGGATGGCGAGTCTGCCGTTGAGGCGTTTGCCGCGAGCGCACCGCACGAGTACGACGTGGTGTTGATGGACATCATGATGCCCGGTATCGATGGCCTTGAGGCCACGCGTCGAATTCGAGCACTCGATCGCGAGGATGCCGCGACCACGCCGATTATCGCCGTGAGTGCCAACGCCTTTGCCGACGACCGCAGGCTTTCGCGTGAGGCGGGCATGGATGCGCACCTGAGTAAACCCGTGAGCTCGCAGGAGCTCGTCGAGGCGCTTGCGCACATTGCCGCCGACGCTTCATAAGCATATGGCCCGGTTCCAAGGTTGGTTGGAACCGGGCCATATTGCTATGTGTGAGTTTTGCTTTTGAGGCTTACTTTTCTTGAATCTGCTTGCCGCAGAGATGCTCAATCGTAATCTCGTAGAGCTGGACGCCCTTAATGTCCTTGGCGATTTCCTCTTCGACTTCTTCGGCAGAAGGGTAGTACTTAAGCGCGAGCTGGCGGACTTTATCCTCGATAAACGCGGGGGTGTCATTCGCCAGGCGACAACGGCCAAAGACCACGGTGCTCATTACGTAGGGAGCCCAGTCACCGTCCTGGTACCACTCGTTGCCGTAAACGGTAAAGCAGACTTTGTCATCGCGCTTGAGTGAATCGACCTTGTGGCCGGCCTTGGCGCCATGGAAATAAATCTTGTCGTGCTCGGTGTCAAAGAAGTAGTTGACGGGAATGGCGTACGGGTAGCCATCGTCGCCGTTGACGGCAAAGACGCCGCGCTTGCAGGTAGCGAGCAGTTCGCGCGCTTCCTCGTCGGTGATGGCGCGTTTCTTTCGACGTAAGGGCCTAAACATCGTTGGCTTCCTTTCTGGTCGTGCGTGGTGGTTGAGCACAAACTATAGCGAAACAGCTCCGTTTTTCTTGATGCGGGCGAGTATGTTTTTGAGCTTGTTAAAGTCGAGCGGTTTGGACAGATGGGCGTTCATGCCGGCTTCGTGTGCCGCCTTGGCGTCCTCGGCAAAGGCATTGGCGGTGAGCGCGATGATGGGGATATCGGCTGCATCGACCTTCTCGCTCAGGCGAATCGCGCGGGCTGCCTCATAGCCGTCCATGTCCGGCATCATAATGTCCATCAGAATGGCATCGAAGCTGCCGGCGGGACGGCCAACGTATAGGTCGACCGCTTCGTTGCCATCGGCGGCGCGAGTTACGACAATGCCTTCGCTTTCGAGCAGCGCCTGGGCAATCTCGGCATTGAGCTCGTTATCTTCTGCCAAAAGAACGTTCATGCCGGCAAGCGAGCAGCTGTCTGCTTGCTCGTCCGCGCGTTCTCTTGCCTGAGGGTCTTTGTCGATATCGAGCGGAATCTGGACGTTGAACGTACTCCCCACGCCAACCTCACTCGAAATCTCAATCGTGCCGCCCATCAGTTCAATAAGCGACTTGACGATTGGCATGCCCATGCCGGTTCCTTGGAACTTGCTGCGCGCATCGTCACCTTCTTGGGCAAACGGCTCATAGATATGCTTTAAAAACTTGGGAGTCATACCAATGCCGGTATCCGAAACGCTAAAGCAAAAGAGAGCGCGCCCGTTATCGAGTGGCTTGGTCTTTGAGCTAAAGGTGACGGAGCCGCCGTGCTTGTTGTACTTAATGCTGTTGTCTAACAGGTTGATCATGATCTGTCGGATATGGGTGGGACTGCCGACCATGTATGGCCCCGTGGCGTACGGCAGACTATTGTCCTGCATTGTGATGCCGTTACTGGACGCGCGGAGCTTGCACAGCACCAGTGTATCGTCACAGAGCTCTTTGAGGTTAAAAGGCGTATGCTCCAGTGTTAGCTTGCGGTCTTCGATTTTGCCCATCTCGAGGATGTCGTTGATTAGCGAGAGCAGGTGATTGGCGGCAACGCGCGCCTTGGCACGGCTCTCGCGGGCGACCTGGATATCGCCTTCCTTCAATTCCTCGATCTCGATAAGGCCCAGGATACCGTTGAGCGGCGTACGGATGTCGTGGCTCATGCGCGTGAGGAATGCCGTCTTGGCGGCGTTGGCGGCATCGGCTTTTTTGCGCTCGGTTCGAGCGCGCACGAGTGCCCAGATGAGCAGGACGATGCCGACCGACAACATACCGATGAGGGCAGCTGCAACGGCGGCACGGTTGCGATAAAGGAATTGAAGCGTGTTGGATTCCTGGGCCGTGTACGACGTGGAGGAGTAATTGCTTGCGGAGAGCGATTCTCCGGCATTGATGATGCCCTTGTTGATGATTCCCAACAGCTCGGGTTTTCCGCGCGAAATCCAGCACGAGAGCTCACAGGTGTCAGGGAGCTCGGTCGTCTCGTAGCCTTCGAGATCATAACGGTCGCCGATGGTTTTTACACGTGAACTGGGAGCGACGATGCAGTGTGCCGTTCCCTTCCTGAGGGCGTCGAACGCTTCATCGGCGGATTGGTATTCGGTCACGGTCGCTGTGGGGAACAGACTTTCAAGTACATTTTGGTTGATAAACGATGATTTGGTGCAGGCGATGTTCTGAAGGTCTTTGTTCAGGTTGCCGCCGGTGTGGATGGCGGTGAGGGACACGGTTCCCAACGATACCGACTGCACAACGCCTGATTGCTCGGCAAACCAGTAATCTCGGTATACCGGCAGCGCAACGTCGATGCTTCCCTTTGACAGGGCCTTTGACATCATCTTGTAGTTATCAAAGGCGACGGTTTTGACCGTAATGCCAAATTTATCGTGCAACGTCGTCGCAAGCGATGCGAGCGAGCCTTCCATTTTGCCGTCTTCGTCTTCGTTGCAGTAGGGGAGTTTGCCCGTAATGTAGCCGAGCGTGATGGTGTTGTCATTTGCTTCGAGCCAGGAACGTTCGGGGCCGTTGAGCGATGATGAACCGCTGTTTTGGGCCGAGTAGTTAGATTTGACTTCGTCGATATAGCGTGGGTTGACGCGGGCGATTGCCGACATGGCGGCATTGATGTCGTCCCTTAGGTCGGGGCGGCTTTTGGGGACGGCAAAGTAGTAGTCGCTCGAACCAACGTAGAACATGGGTGACGCATCGGGCGACGAGAGCGTGTCGTTCATGATGATGGCGTCGACCTCGCCGTTTGTGAGCGCGCCAAAGAGGGCGCCGCCAGTGTCGATTTCTTTATAGGTGCAGGTAATGCCTTCGTTGGCGAGCCACTGCTGGCCAACGAAGGTTTGCATAACGTCGGGGTTGTAGCCGATGGTAAGGCCTTGGAGCGCTTGGGGGTCGCCCTTGGCCAGATCGTCGCGATCGGGCTTGGCGTAGATGTAGTAGCGCTCGGTGCCCTCGGGGTTCGAGGAAAAGAGCAGCTTTTGGGCGCGTTCCTCGGAGTAGGAGATGTTGGGCATGAGGTCGATTTCGCCTGCCTCGAGCATGTCCATAAGCTCGGTGAAGGTGCCAGAGACGTATTCGTACCGCCAGCCGGGCGTGTAGTACGACAGGGTCTGGAGGTACTCGTAGCCCCATCCCGAAAGACGCTCCCCGGGGGTGCCGTTCTGGAAGCCTTCGCTGTTGACGAGCCAACCAACGCGGACCGTCTTGACTGGCTGACTAGAGTCATCGGCAAAAGCCTGGACAGGCGCGATAGAACTCAGCACGACAAGCGCGGCAAGCACAACGGCCAGGGCGCGATATATAACTGAACGAAGGACAGTGGCAGCTCTCACATGCAATCCTAACGAATCGAGACATTACCGCATAAGGATACCAGCTCAGCCTGCCCAGTCGGCAGCTGCACCGCTAAACGCTCCCGCCCGGCAGTCATTGGGGACGTTCTTAAACGACTAGTCATCGGGGACGTTCTTGTTTGACTAGTCATTTAAGAACGTCCCCAATGACTAGTTTCGTTTGCGGGGGAGGCGTGGGACAATACCGAGCGAACGTGATTGGGCATCTGGGAAAAGGGGTCGCGATGAAAAAGCTCAAGACGCTTGCTGACGTGTTGCGCCAGGCGGGCTTCGTGCGCATTACGGAGCTGTTCCTCGTCTTCTATCTGCTATGCTCGACGGCCGTTTGGCTGTCCGAACCCACGACCCTCACGTTTGGCGATGGCCTGTGGTTTAGCTTTGAGACGGTCTCGACCATCGGCTTTGGCGACATTCCGGCCGAGGCACCGGTTGCCCGCGCCATTACCGTCATTCTGAGCGTCATCAGCATCTTCTACATCGCCATGCTCACGGGCGTGGCGGTGAACTACTGCAATACGCTTATCAAGATGCGTCAAAAGGACACCATGGCACGCTTTATGGATGATCTGGAGCATTTGGAAGAGCTCGATCGCGACGAGCTTGCCGATCTTTCGCGTCGCGTGCGCGAGTATCGTCGACGCCAGCGCTAAGACGAACGTCGCGCGCCACAACAGGGGGACTGAATATGAACATCACCGTGTACCTGGGTGCCAACACTGGCAATGCCCCGGCGTTTCTGCCCGCGGTGCAGGAGCTGGGCAACTGGATTGGCGCCAACGGACACGCGCTGGTATACGGCGGGTCAAAATCGGGCCTGATGGGTGCGCTTGCCGATAGTGTACTCGAGGCGGGTGGACACGTGACGGGTGTGGAGCCGAGCTTTTTTATCGAGGCCGAGTTTCAACATGACGGTATCGATGACCTCATCGTGACGAGCGATATGGCGGAGCGCAAGGCCAAGATGATTGAGCTCGGCGATGCGTTCATTGCCTTTCCCGGCGGGACGGGCACGCTCGAGGAGATTGCCGAGGTCATGTCCGCGGTGTCGTTGGGGCACCTGAGTGCGCCGTGCATCCTGTATAACCTGGACGGTTACTACAACGACCTTAAGGCGCTGCTCGGGCACATGATTGATAAGGGCCTATCGAGCCCGCGGCGCCAGCACGGCATCTACTTTGCCGACGATTTGCGCGAGATTGCCTCGATTATCAACGGATAAGTCTTGAGTTTGCCCCACTATAGCTCCCAATGGTGCCGTTCGCGGCGCAGACGGTTGGCTCGTTCGGGCAACGCTCGCTCTACAATAAAACGTAACTATGTCGACTTTGACCGCGGGAGGACCCGATGGATAACCTTGCCAAACCCAAAAACCGCGCGCTGTTTTTACTTAGCGTTGCCGTGACCGGTGCGTTCGCAGGTGCCGCGGTCTGGCTGTTCTTTTTTGCGATGGAGCACGGTATCGACTATCTATGGACCGAGATTCCGCACGCGCTGGGCGTCGCTTCGCCCGAGCTTGCCAGCGGCCCGTTTGGCTTTTTGCCGTACCCGTTTTTTGTCTGTCTGCTGGGCGGCCTGTTAATCGGTCTGTACGAAAAGATGACAGGCACCAAGACCGATGACCTCAACCAGGTGATGGCTAAGGTTAAGCAAGACGGGCGCTACCCGTACGACAACCTGGGCAAGCTTTCGCTCGCGGCATTGCTGCCGCTGCTGTTTGGCGGAAGCATTGGACCGGAGGCCGGCCTGACCGGCGTTATCGCTGGTCTGTGCAGCTGGGTCGGCGACCGCATGCGTCGCTTTGGCGCCGAGTTTAGGGAGCTCACGCTGCTGGGTACCCAGGCTGCCCTGACGGCGCTCTTTACCGCGCCCGTCTTTGGCTTTGTGGCGCCGCTTGCCGGTAGTGCCGACGGCGACGAGGGCTCCGCGTCCGGCGAGATCACCATCAAGCTGCCCAAGGCGCAAAAGACGGTGGTCTACGGTATTGCGATTGCCGGCGGTCTGGGTACCTACCTGCTGCTTGGCCAGCTTGTGGGCGGCGGCATGGGCATGCCCAGGTTCGAGTCCGCCGAGGTGGGCAACCTAGAGCTTACCTGGCTCGTCCCTCTGTCGTTGATCGGAACAATCTGCGGCTGGCTGTACTTTGTCTCTGAGCACGCGAGCGAAGCGCTTGCCCATGCAATAGGGGAGCGTCCTGTCGTCAAGGCCATGCTAGCCGGTCTGGCGCTCGCCATTTGCGGCACGGTCCTGCCCTACACCATGTTTGCCGGCGAGACCCAGGCCGACGTGCTCATGGAAACCTACTTGACCATTCCCACCGGCGTGCTTATCGCGACCGGTCTGGTCAAGGCCATGCTGACCCCCGCCCTCATCAACCTTGGTTGGCGCGGCGGTCACTTCTTCCCGGTTATCTTCTCGGGCGTAAGCCTGGGCTACGGCCTTGCCATCCTTACCGGCGCCGATCCGGTCTTTTGCGTCGCCGTCTGCACGGCATCGACGATGGGTGCGGTCATGCGCCAACCCGTTATGGTCGTGGGCTTGTTGCTCATGTGCTTCCCGCTCAAAGGCATCATCTGTATGATCATCGCTGCCGTCATCGCTGCCGGTATTCCGCTGCCCAAGTCGCTGCGCAAGTAGCACGGTGGCGCACGGTCGATACAAGCACCCTAGGCCCGGTGTGGCGCTGTGTCATGGATTTGCGAGCGCCTAGATCTCGCTCGGAATCGGCGCTATTTCCAAACCGCGAGCGCGGCGGTGCCCAGTACGATGAGGGCGAGACCGATAGCGCTGCGTCGCGAGACTTTTTCGTTGAATGCCAGGCGCGCAAATAGTACCGATACGACAATCGATAGTTTGTCGATCTGCACCACGACGCTCACCTGGCCTGTGGCGATGGCGTAGTAGTATAGCAGCCACGATGCGCCAGTCGCAATGCCCGATGCCGCGAGAAATACGAGTTCATAGCGGTCTACGTGCACGGCTTGGCCCATCTTGCCTTTAGCTGCCACGATTGCCCATGCCATAACCAGTACCACACAGGTACGGATTGCCGTGGCCAGGCTGGATTCGACGCCTTCGATGCCAGCCTTGGCAAGGATGGACGTGAGCGCCGCGAACACGGCGGCGCCGAGGGCGTAAGCGAGCCAGGTCCGGTCTTGCTGCTGCTCGGGTCCGGCAGACTGCTTCTTCTCGATCATTAAAAACGTGCCGAGGGTGATGACAGCGGTTCCCACGAGCTTAACCGCAAGGTTGCTCGTCTCGCCAAAAAGTACGATGGCGATCAGTGCGGCGAGTACGGTGCTCATCTTGTCGACCGGTACGACCTTATTGACGTCTCCGATGCCCAACGCCTTAAAGTAACAGATCCACGAAGCACCGGTAGCGAGTCCCGAGAGGACGAGAAAGAGCCAGGATCTGGGTTCGATGCTGCCGATGGTTCCAATGGATCCAGAAATGCCCGCCATTGCCCAGGCGAAAACGAGCACCACGCAGGTGCGAATGGCCGTCGCGACATCGGAGTCGGTCTGCTTGATGCCGCATTTGGCCAGGATAGATGTGATGCCGGCAAAGAAAGCCGACACAAATGCTGCTGCGACCCACGACACGGGTGAAATGCCTCCCCAAAGAACGACCGCGCCAGATTTACGGCGCTCGTCCGATGATACCGTCCCGCCATGAAGCTTTGATATCGCTGTGGTGAGACAGGGGCCATAGTTCGAGAGGGCATTTGGTTAAGGCTCGAATCGAAGGTGAATGGTTTTCCGCGAAGTGAACGAGTAAATCTGGACCCCTGGAACATGCACGCTTTTTTCGAACAAAACTGCAGGATTCTTAGACAAAAACCGCAGGAATTGAGTCCTTAAAAATGTCGATGCTACAGGGCACTGTTTTTACTCGTTCACTTCTCGGAAAAGTATTCACCTTCGATATGCTGACGGTGTCTTTTTGGTTGCCAAGAACTAGACGGCCTGCTGTGAGGGGCGGTGGTGACGCTATGCCGCCTTGTTTCATTGAAAAAATAAGCGGGGTACCACCTAAGCTTTTTTAGCTGTCGATTACAGGTCGCGTACTCGATAAACCTTGGTGCTGACGGTGCAGCTGATTGCACATAGCGCGAGGGCCAGCACGGCAATTCCTGCGCACAGACAGCCCAGAACGGCGGGATCGGGATTTGCTCCGGCAATCGACATGAGCCAGTTGCTGATGGGGTTGGAGGAGCTCAGCGTGGCCATTGTGCCGCAACCAAGCAGGGCAAACAGGCCAACGGATAGGCGCAGCGCCTCCATGTGTCCAAATCGAAAGAACAGCGGCTGCGCCAAAAACACCATCATGAGGGAGATGAGCATCGATGCCGCCGAGGCCATTGCGGTCTCAAAGACGGCCTGTCCCGTCGAGGGGATGCCCGCGCTGTTGAAAAGCGGGATGGAGACGATGCTCAGAAGCGCGGCGGCGCAGGCCATGATGGCCGAGAAGACAACGATGCACAGGTAGCGTGCGCAGATGATGTCTTTGCGCGAGAAGGGCAACGTTGCTCGATAACGCTCCCAGCCGTTTTGGTTATCGTAGCCAGCTAGCGAGTTCATGATTATGATGGGCGACATTGCGCTGACCGCACAGGCGCCGGCGCTCATGCCGGAATCGACATCCGACGCGTTGGCAAGGGTCAGCACGACAAACATGAACAGGCCGACGCCTGCAATGCTCGGGATAAGCGAGCGAGCGATGGCGAGCTCGGACATAAAGGCGCGTTTCATTTCGAAGCTCCTTTCAGCATGAGGCGAAGATAGTCATCAATGGTTGCCCGATCGCTGGGAATCTCGGGGAAGGCCTCGAGCGTTTCGCGACGGTTGGGTACGAGCACGTCCACGCTATAGGCGTGGTGGACGGCACGGGCGCCTTCGACGCAAGCCATAAGCTCGGCGGCCTGTGCTTGGGTGCAGTGGGCGATGCCGGCTCGGTCGGTAATGTCCTCGCGCGGCAGGTCAAAAATAATCGAGCCGTTATCGATGCAGATGACGCGGTCGGCGGCGCGATCGAGGTCGGACGTAATGTGGCTCGAGAGCAGCACGCTGTGCTGACCGTCGGCGACAAAGGCAAGCAGCTCATCGAGCAGTTCCTCGCGTGCCATGGGATCGAGGCCTGCGGTGGCTTCGTCCAAAACGAGCAGTTTGGCATTGTGACTGAGTGCACAGGCAAGCTGCAGTTTCATGCCCATGCCGCGGGAGAGGTCCTTGACTTTTGTCTTAGGATCGAGGCCAAATCGGTTGATGAATCCGGCGAACGTTTCGCGGTCCCACGTGGGGTACGCCGGGCCTACGAGCGACTCGATCTGGCCCACCTTGAGCGTGGAGGGGAAGGGGCACGTGTCCAGGACAAGACCGACGCGGGAGCGTAGATGGCGCTGCGTCTCATCGGGCGCGTCGGCGCCACAGCGCTGCCCAAATAGGTGCACCTCGCCGGCATCGAGCTTTATAAGCCCGAGGGCAGCTCGAATCGTCGTTGTTTTGCCAGCACCGTTGGCACCAACAAAGCCGACGATCTGACCTGGCTCCACAGCGAGTGTGACATCACGCAGCGAAAAACGGTCGCTTACACGGCGTGAGATGCCTTTGAGTTCTAAAAGGTTTTGCATGGTATAGCCTTTCTTGCAGATGGCTACTGCATGGTTTCGGGGGCTACCAGGTCGAGCATCTCGTGCAGCTTGTCGCGCGTGACGCCCAGGGTTTCGGCTTGGCTCGCCGCTTTCGCAAGTAGCTCTTCGATATGGCAGAGCTGGTTTTCGCGCAAGAGTTCTTGGTTGCCCTCGGCGACAAAGCAGCCCTTGCCCTGCACGGTGCAGATAAACCCGAGCTGCTCCAGGTCGGCGTAGGCGCGCTTGGTGGTGATGACGCTCACGCCAAGATCGCTCGCGAGTGCACGGATGCTGGGGAGTTTGGCTCCCGCAGCGAGCGTGCCCGAAAGGATTTGAGCTTTGACTTGCGAGGTTATCTGCTCGTAGATGGGCTTGTCGCTCGAATTGGATAGGATGATGTCCACAGCGGCTCCTTAGCTGATGGGCTACACGTGTATATAACCGGTAAGCACAGTATATATACACTATATACAGTTATGCAAGAGGCAAATATGGATTGTCCGTTCGTTCATTCATCTCAATCTGTAACATCTGGAACCGATTTGGACGGCTACCTGTTACAGATTGAGATTTTGCTGGCGGGCCCCACCTGGTTGTCTAAATCTGTAACAGGTAGAGGTTCAAAAACCGTCTAGATGTTACAGATCGAGACAAACTGCTGCGGAGTGCCGCCATCGACTGCTACCCCATGCCCCATCTGATGAATTTGTCCTGATAGGCGCTCTAAAACGGGATTTCGCGGCTACAATAGTGCGGTTACAACGACGTAATGCACTCAATGCAAGAAAGGATCCGCATGGCAAGCCTGTCGGATGAAATCTCGTCGCGCCGCACATTCGCGATCATCAGCCACCCGGACGCCGGTAAGACCACACTTACCGAGAAGCTGCTGCTCTATACCGGCAGCATTCAGACCGCCGGTTCGGTCAAGGGCAAGAGCTCGGCCAAGCATGCCGTCTCGGACTGGATGGACATCGAGAAGGAGCGCGGTATTTCCGTTACCTCCTCGGTCCTGCAGTTCACCTATAACGGCGCCTGCGTCAATATCCTCGATACCCCCGGCCACCAGGACTTCTCGGAGGATACCTACCGTACCCTTATGGCCGCCGACGCCGCTGTCATGGTCATCGACGGCGCCAAGGGCGTCGAGGCCCAGACCAAAAAGCTCTTTAAGGTCTGTACGCTGCGCCACATTCCGATTTTCACCTTTGTGAACAAGCTCGACCACGAGGCTCGCGATCCGTTTGAGCTCATGGAAGAGATCGAGAATGTTCTGGGCATCAATACGTATCCCATGAACTGGCCGATCGGCAGCGGTCGCAACTTCCGCGGCGTGTTCGACCGTCAGACCCGTCGCGTCATTGCCTTTGAGGGCGATGGTCACGCCAACGCCACCAAGAAGGTCGCCGAGGTTGAGGCCGAGCTGGGCGACCCCGCCATGGATGAGCTCATCGGCGAGGAGAACCATAAGAACCTAATGGACGATATCGAGCTGCTCGATGGTGCCGGCGACGAGCTCGACTTGGATGCCGTGGCCTGCGGCAAGCTGAGCCCGGCGTTCTTTGGCTCGGCGCTTACCAACTTTGGCGTGGAGCCCTTCCTCAAGGAGTTCCTGCGCCTGGCCCCGACGCCGCGTGCCTATACCGATACGCTCACCAGCGAGCCTGTCGATCCCTGCCGCGACGACTTTAGCGGCTTTGTGTTTAAGATCCAGGCCAACATGGACAAGAACCACCGTGACCGCATCGCCTTTGTGCGCATTTGCTCGGGCAAGTTCGAGCGCGGCATGGATGCCTTCCACGTGCAGGGCAACCGCAAACTTAAGCTTGCCACGGGCACCTCGATGATGGCCGATGACCGCGCCATCGTGGACGAGGCGTACGCGGGCGATATCGTGGGCCTGTTCGATCCGGGTATCTTTAGCATCGGTGACACCGTGTGCTCCGGCAAGCGCCACGTGCAGTATCCGCAGATCCCGACGTTTGCCCCCGAGATGTTCGCTCGCATTACGCAGGTCGACACGCTCAAGCGCAAGCAGTTCGTCAAGGGTATGGAGGAGCTTGCCCAAGAGGGCGCCATCCAGATCTTCCGCGAGCTGGGTGCCGGCATGGAGAGCGTCATCGTGGGCGTGGTCGGCGTGCTGCAGTTTGAGGTGCTCGAGCGCCGCCTCAAGGCCGAGTACCGTGTTGAGGTTCGTCGCCAGCCGCTGCCCTATACGGACATTCGCTGGATCCAGAACGACCCCGACACCATCGATATCCCGGGCCTTTCGCTCACGCGCGACACGCTGCGCGTCGAGGACATGCGCGGCGGTAAGCTGCTGCTGTTCACGAGTCCGTGGAACGTGGATTGGGCAACCGACCACAACCCCGACCTTATCCTGTCGGAGTTTGGCAACGTAGCCTTTTAACGCATCGGCGCGGTGGCCCTGCGGGGCTGCCGCGCCGCTTGCTTGCCTGATGCCGTGTGAGCGGCTATCATACCCACCGTCGTCTCAAGACCGGGGCGTCCGAGCAGTTCGGGTCCGATATCCTGCTCGTTAAACCTAAAACCAAAGGAGTACATAATGATCAAGAAGGTCATGGAGGACTACAAGGTCCTGTTGCGGAGCATTCCCGCGGCAACGGTTTCGCTGTTTTTCGTGAGCGTCATCATGATGAACCTGCTGGCCAACAAAGAGCTTATCAGCCTGCCGTATCTGGCGCTCGACTGTGGCTTTGTGGTGAGCTGGGTCTCGTTTTTGTGCCAGGACATGATCTGCAAGCGCTTTGGCGCCAAGGCATCCATCAAAATCTCTATCCTCGCGCTGCTGGTCAACCTGGCCGTGAGCCTGTGCTTTTGGGCATGCTCGCTCACGCCCGGCATGTGGGGCGCCTACTACGACACGGGCATGATCGAGGTCAACACCGCCCTTAACGCCACCATCGGCGGCACCTGGTACGTGGTGCTGGGCTCTTCGCTGGCCATGCTCGTCTCTGCCGTGGTTAACTCCACGCTCAACCAGTCGCTCGGCCGTATGCTCAAGAAGAATAACTTTGCGAGCTTTGCCTTCCGTTCCTATGTGTCCACGGGTGTTGGCCAGTTTATCGACAACCTGGTCTTTGCCATTGTGGTGAGCCACACGTTCTTTGGTTGGACCTGGGTGCAGGTCCTTATGTGCTCGCTGACGGGTGCCATCGCCGAGCTGCTGTGCGAGGTCTTCCTGAGCCCCGTGGGCTATAAGGTCGTGCGCGGCTGGGAGCGCGAGAATGTGGGTTCCGAGTACCTCGAGCGCCACGCAACCGCCTAAGGAGCAAGTATGCGGGTTTTGATCACGGGCGCTTCGGGCGGTATCGGAGCCGCGTGCGTGCAGCGCTTTTTGGATGAGGGCCACGAGGTTGTGGGCTTTGATCTTTTGCCATCGACGATCGAACACGAGCGCTACCGCCATCTGATCGTTGATGTCCGCAAGCCGGACGCGTTTCCAGACGACCTTGAACCCCAGGTAATCGTGAACGTTGCCGGTACGCAGGATTCGGCCGACGACATCGCCGCCAACCTGTGTGGCACCATCAACGTGACCGAGCGCTATGCCTTTGTGGGGGAGGGGCTTGCCGCCAAGCCGGCGCCGACTATCAAATCCGTGGTCAATGTGGGGTCGGCGAGTGGGCATACGGGATCGGAGTTTCCCGCCTATGCCGCCAGCAAGGGCGGCGTTATCGCCTACACCAAGAACCTTGCAAACCGTCTGGCGCCGCAGGCCATCGCCAACAGTGTGGACCCGGGCGGCGTTATCACGCCGCTCAACCGTTGCGTGATGGAAGACGAGCACCTGTGGAACCAGATTATGGAGCTCACGCCGCTTAGGCGCTGGGCCACCGCCCAAGAGATCGCCGAGTGGATCTACTTTGTGGGCGTGACCAACCGGTTTATGACCGGGCAGAGTCTGCTGATCGATGGCGGCGAGGCCGGTCGCACACAATTTATTTGGCCCGAATAGGAAAAGCGCCCGATGGGAAGCCGTCGGGCGCTTTTTTGATGTATCGGTTTTTAGCCGAGGCAAGTCCAGTTGACTGGGGTCGAGCCGTGCTGTTCGAGTAGCCGATTGGCTGCCGAGAAGGGGCGCGATCCCATAAAGGCGGGGAGTTCTGCCGTGGCACGGTTGGCCGAAAGCGGCGAGGGGTGCGTGGAGGCCAGACAGAACTTGTCGGTTGCCTTGCCCGCGCCAGTTGCGACGAGCTTACCTTCGACCATCTGCTGGGCAAAGCGGCCCCATGCCAAAAAGACTACCGACTGGGGCAGCTGACAGCAGCGTTCGATAACGTAGTCGGTGAGCGTGCTCCAGCCCAGTTTGGCGTGCGAGTTGGCGGCATGCTCGCGCACGGTGAGCGTAGTGTTGAGGAGCAGGACGCCCTGTTGTGCCCATGGGGTTAGGTCTCCCGTGGCGGGAATGGGGCAGCCCAGATCGGCTTTGAGCTCCTTATAGATGTTGCGCAGGCTCGGCGGCAACTTGGTTTGCGTCGCGGGGACCGAGAACGACAGTCCCATGGCCTGGTTGGGCCCGTGATAGGGGTCTTGACCCAAGATGACAACTTTGACCTGGTCGGCCGGCGTGTAAGCGAGGGCATTGAGGATGTCGTCTTGTGCCGGGTAGATAGTCTGCTCGGTACGCAAAAGGGCGATGCGCTCGAGCAGCTGGTTCGTAGTGTCACGTACCGGCTGCGGCGCATCGCCCAACCAAGTTGCTATGTTGCGGTCGCGGGTCGCGGCGTCCATGGGGCTCCTTTACGTCAGATGCTTTGTTGGCATCTATTGTAAAGGCGCACCGGTTGCCTTTATGCCACGGCTGTATGAAGAGTAGGATCTACGAGACGTGCTCGGGCGCTCCTGCCATGCGAGCCTGTCCATGTGCGCGGAGGCGCGGAAGCTCGACGGTTGCCACCATGACGCCGGTGAGGATGAGGGCTGCGCCAAAGAAGGCGATGGGGCTCAGGACCTCGCCGACCAGGAAGAACGAGAAGACGGCGGAGCATACCGGCTCGAGCGAGAAGGCAAAGCCGGTGGTCTCGGCGGGCACGTGGGGCTGCACGAGCGTCTGGGTGATAAAGCCGTAGGCAGAGCAGATGAGTGCGAGCGCGACGACAACGACGATCTCGCTCGGCGTGCTGGGAAGCGTGAAGCCGCCAAAGACGCATGCGGCAATGCCCGAGAACAGGCCGCCGAAGCCCAGCTGCCAAACGCCCAGAGCCAGCGGGTCGACATCTTCGACAAAGCGCTTCGCCACAATGATGTGGCCGGCATAGACAAAAGCGGAGAGCAGCATGATGAGCGCGCCCGGGTTCAGGCTGGTGAAGTCGGCGCCCGAGAGCAGCAGCATGCCGCAGGTGACGATGGCGGTGCCGATGAGCACTTTGCGCTCGGGGGCACGACGCAGCAGGGCGGCGTTGGCAAACGGCACGATCACGACCGTCAGGCTCTGCAAAAAGCCGGCGGTGGAGGCGGAGGTGAGGCTGGAGCCCAGGCACATGCAGGTGAGCTCGGTTGCCATAATGGCGCCGATGATGGCGGCGCGGACCATAAGGTCACGGTTGATGCGCAACGCGTGCTTGTGGAAGAGCAGCAGGCAAGCCGCAAAGGCGATGATGCAGCGCAGCGCGACGATACTCGTGGCGTTCATGCTGTCCATGCCGATCTTCATGAGGGGGTACGAAAAGCCCCATGCGACGGGAACGGAAAATGAGAGCGCGATTGCTTTTTTGCGATCCATGGGACTCCTTTTGTTACAGAACGGTTTCGTAAAAAGGATTCTGCTCCCAGATATTGATGTAGTAAAGCGAATGTATCTTCAGTATGATTAAGAAACGCTAATGTTGGCAGAAAAAGCGCTGGCAAAACGTTTTACGGCTGCATTGATGTGGAGGCACGATGGCATCGCGGTATCAGATTGTTTGTATGGTGGTCGATTGCGGCAGCCTGAAACGCGCGGCGGACGAGTTGGGCTATACGCAAAGTGCAGTGAGCCAGGCCGTCAAGGCGCTCGAGCGCGAGCTGGGCACCACGCTTATCGAGCGCGGTAAGCAGGGCGTTTCGCTTACGCGCGACGGTAAACAATATCTGCCGTACCTGCGCCAGATTGTGACCGCCGAGGCCGAGCTCGAGGGCAAGCGCCAGGAGCTGCTGGGGCTTTCGTCGACCGATATTCGCATCGCGACGTTTACCAACGTGAGTCGTACCGTGCTGCCGCGTGTGATTCGCGACTTTGGGGCGCTGCACCCGGGCGTACGCTTCACCCTCAAGCAGGGCGATTACACGCGCAACGCTCAATGGGTGCACGATGGCGTGGTTGATTTTTGTTTTACGGCGCGCGGATTTACCGCTGGGCTCGAGAAGCGCGTGGTCTATCACGACGAGTTGGTGGCATTGTTGCCGGCCGCGCATCCGCTGGCGGCAAAGGAAAAGGTGACGCTCGCCGACCTGGCGTCCGAGCCGTTTGTACTGTTGGATGAGGGCGAACAGAGTCTGGTGCTCGATGCATTTGCGGCGCATGGGCTGTCGCCGCACGTGACGAGTGAGGTGACCGACGACTACACCATCATGGCGATGGTGGAGGAGGGCCTGGGCGTGAGCATGCTCTACCGTCGTACTGTGGAGGGCATGCGGGCCGATATTCGCGTACGCCCCATCGTGCATGCCCCCTCGCGCGACGTGGTGGCCGCCTGGCGCAGCTGGGACACCATGCCTATCGCCACGAGGCGCTTTATCGACTATATGAGCTCGCATATTGTCAATTAATGACTGGCGTGGCGTTGAGTGCGGTGTTTAGCGGGCTGTCGCTTTGGCTTGGGTGGCGCGATAGGTGCGTGCCGGGTGGCAGAGTAGTACCGCCACGACCATAAAGAATGCCGTGGTGCCCAGGCTGATGGGGTAGACCATCATGATGTTCGCAAAGGTGCGGAAGTGCGGGAACACGCAGAACACCCAATAGAAGCGGATGCCGCAGACGCAGATCATGGTGATGAGGGCCGGCGTGAGCGAGATACCAAAGCCGCGCAGGTAGCCCGACATGTTTTCGTAGAACATGCTAAAGGCGTACGCCGGGAAGATCGAACATACGCGGATATAGCCGATCGAGACGATGTTGGGATCGCTGTTGAACAGCGACAAGATCTCGCGCCCCAGGCCAACAATAACGATAATTGTGGTGAGCGCGACGATACCGCCTTCGACTAGGCAGACCTTGAGCGTTTTGGTACAGCGGTCGATCTGGCGGGCACCGTGGTTTTGTCCCACAAAGGTGGTGCAAGCCTGGCTAAAGCTGTTGAGCAGGTTGTAACACACGTACTCCAGGCTCATGGCGGCGCTCGATGCTGCCATGACCTCGGTGCCCAGGCTGTTGATGGCAGACTGGATGATGATGTTGGCGACGGCAAAGACAGCGCTTTGGATGCCGGCGGGCAGGCCGATCTTGACGATGCGCTTGAGGGCGACGGGGTCGATAGCCAGGTCGCGCGGGGTGACGCGGACGACGGAGTCGGTCTTGAGCAGACGGATAAAGAGCGTGGCGGCGCTGACGGTGTAGGCGATAGCGGTGGCGATGGCGACGCCCGCGACGCCCCAGTGGAGTACGGGGACAAAAATGAGATCCAGGCCAATGTTGAGGACGGTGGACACGGCAAGCGCCTGCAGCGGCATGCGGGTGATGCCGACGGAGCGGAAGATCGCGGCCTCAAAGTTGTAGAGCAAGATCGAGGGCATGCTGAGCAAAAAGACGCGCAGATAGAGTGAGGCGAGCGGCATGGTCTCGGCGGGAACGTTGAGCGCGGCGAGCATGGGCTCGGCAAAGATCTCGCCCAGTGCGATGACGACAAAGCCCACGAGTGCCATTAAAATCGAGGTATGGACGGCGCGTTTGACCATGTTCTGATCGTTGCGGCCGATAGCGTTGGCGATGACCACGTTGGAGCCAAGCGACATGCCAATAAACAGGTTGAGCATAAGACTGGTAAGCGGAACATTGGAGCCGACCGCCGCCATGGCGAGGGTTCCCTGGTCGCCCGAGAAGTTACCGATGATGACCGTGGCGATGAGGTTCGACAGCTGCTCCAAGATGCTCGTGGCGGCCACGGGGAAGGCGAACAGGGGAATATTGCGCCACAGCGAGCCGGTGGTCATGTCAATGTGCTTAGATGCGGTATCAGCCATACGCTCTCAATCTCTAACATGCTCTTTCGTGCTTATTTGCGCAGACGATGATACTCCTAATGCAACCATCCGGCACTTAGGGACGTACCTTTTCTGTCGACAGCTGGGGACACTCCTTATCTCTTCTAACTAGTCATTCAAGAACGTCCCCAATGACTAGGTGGGGAAGGCGTGCGACAATGGTGGGCGTTGTGTTGTTCGCGCTAAGGAGTTGCCATGTTGTTGTGTCCCGTTTGCCATGAGCCGTTGGTGGATGACGAACGCGGTGCTGCATGCGCGGGCGGGCATCGGTTTGACCGTGCGCGCGAGGGTTATCTGTACCTACTGCGCTCGTCCAAGAGCGGTGACTCCATGGGCGATCCCAAGTCGCAGGCGCGCAGTCGTCGCGACTTTCTAAACCGTGGCTACTATGCGCCGTTGCGCGATGCAATGGTCGAGCTCGTGCGCGAACGAGCTCAGCGGTGCGCGGCTACGTCGGACAAGCCGCTGGCCTTGCTCGATATTTGCTGCGGCGAGGGCTACTACACCAGCGCCATGGGCTCGGTGCCGGGCGTGGACGCTTACGGGTTCGACTTGGGCAAAGAGATGGTGCGCCTGGCCGCCAAGCGCGGCGATGCGACCTATTTTGTGGCCAATATGAAGGATATCCCCGTGGCCGATGGCGCCTTCGATATGGTGACCGAGCTCTTTGCTCCCTTTAACGAGCGCGAATTTGCCCGCGTGCTGGCGCCCGAGGGCTCGCTCTACACCGTGGTGCCGGGCGCCCGTCATCTCTTTGGGCTCAAGGAGGTGCTCTACGACACGCCGTACCTTAACGATGAGAAGCTGCCGCAGACCACCGAGCTCGAGTTGGTCGGAACGCAGCGGGTATCTGCGAATATTACGCTCCAGACGCAGGCCGACATCGAAGCGGTGTTCCAGATGACGCCGTACTACTATCGCACGCGCCCTGCCGACAAAGAGCGCCTGGCAAACTTGGACACCCTTCAAACCGACATCGACTTCATCATCGCCGAGTACCGCCACTAACCTGCCAAAAAGGGACAGGTTTATTTTGGTAGGTTTTATCTGGGCAAACGTAAAGGGCCGACCGCGGAGATGCGCGATCGGCCCTTTTTAACTGCTTGGCTGCAGAGGTTATGAGAAGCGAGCGTTTACAGGCGGTCCTTGTTCTCGGCCTTAACGGCGTGCGCCTGCTGAACAAAGAACAGATCGTACACCACGATGACAAAGGCGACGATATTGACGGAGCTGCCGCCGAGCGCGGGAAGCGTGAGCGCGGCCTGGACGAGCGTGGCGATTGCGGCGACGATGCCGAGCTTAAACGCGCCATCCACCTGCGAAGGCTTGTTGGCGCCCTTGATACCCGCAACACCTGCGGCAAGGTCGACAAGGCCCTTAACAATCACCACAACAGCGGCGAGCGTGGCGTTCGATCCGTAAGCGGATCCAAAATTGCCGGTAACAATGCCGGCAATTCCGATGACGAGGCTGGCGATGCCCAGAACAAAATAAATCAGGGCAAGGATTTTGAGTGTCTTGCGAGCAGCGCTCATAGCTGGTCCTTTCGATGCGGGCGCGGAGAATCTGTCGCGCCCAGGTTACGGCACATATCGTGAAGCACATTGTAGTTCAACGGGACGATGCATGCGTTTGAAAGCGTCTCTTGCCTGTACGGTCCAACCTTTCAAAAAGGAAAGCTGGACGTAAGCCAAATCGATGGCAGCTCATGTGCGGCGCTGCGATGATGAGGCCGTAACAAGGAGCTGGTCTCAAGGAGGAGTCATGATGTACGGAGCAGGGCAAGTACGAGAGCCGCGGTCGCTGGGAAGGCGCATGAGCGATTCTGTGATCGCTGCCGTGTGCACGGGGTTGATGGCGGTGCTTTGCATTGGGATGCTGTGGGCCATGTCGCATGTGGGACAATAGCGGATGGTTGGGCGCTGGCATAAACGGCGCCCCGCGTATTCGTTTGTTTGTTAAGGAGTGTCCATGGGCGTCGTCGATCCCTTTTCTGTTGCTCGAGCCGCGGGGCTTGAGCTGATCGGGAAGTCCGAGGGCCTCACGCTCACCGACGGCACGATGGAGCTGCGTGCCGATTTTGGCCGCATGCTTCCGCGGCTCAAACAGGGCCGTCTGCAGCAAGAGCTGTTGGTAAAGGCTGCGCGCGCAAAAGGCATCGAGCGCCCATGGGTGATTGATGCCACGGCAGGCTTTGGCGAGGATTCGCTGCTGCTGGCTGCCGCGGGCTTTACCGTCGATCTGTATGAGCAGGATTGCGTGATTGCGGCGCTCCTCAAGGATGCCTTGGATCGCGCAGCAGATGATCCGGCGCTTGCGGTTGCCGTGTCGCGCATGCGCCTTCATGCGGGCGAGGACAGCATTGCCGGTCTTCGCCATGTAGCTGAGTTGATCGGGCGGGGCGAGCTTGCCGCCCCCGACGTGGTGTATCTGGACCCCATGTTTCCCGAGCGCACCAAAAGTGCGGCGGTCAAAAAGAAGTTCCAACTCTTGCACCATCTGGAACAGCCATGTACCGATGAGGAATCGCTGGTCGAGGCGGCGCTTGCTGTGCATCCGCGCAAGGTCGTTATCAAGCGGCCGGTGAAGGGCTCGCTGCTTGCCGGCGTTAAGCCGAGCTATCGACTTGCGGGCAAGGCCGTTCGTTACGATGTTTTGGTGCCGCCGCGCCCGTAGCTTGCGTGCGATGGTTGGCGCTCCGTCGGTGCCGTGCCGATGCGGTGCCTATTTCCAAGGGTGCGACGTCAGATGCCAGCCGCCGCAGTATTCGCATTTGTAGCAGGCCAAACCGCGCCGCCCGCGGTTTTCGCATTCGGCCATAACGGCCTCGGCCTCGGCGCGCGTGTCGTAACGGTTTTTGCGTTCGCACGACTTGTAGCGCCAGGCCTCATCGCGCTCGGCATCCAGGGCGTCGCGGCGCTCGTCTTCGCGTGCAAACAGGTCGCTCATATCGCCGCCGGTGGCAGCGCCCAAAAACTCGCTTTTGGCCTTTGACCAGGCGGCTCGCTTTTTACTTCCCATCTGCTTCGCGCCCCTCTCCAAACGCTGGTATCATTGCCCAATCAAAGTGATACCAATAAACGTGAGGTCGCCGCGTGATGATCAGAAAAACCCTCGATACCGACATTCCCGCCGTCATGGCTATCTACGACGCTGCCCGCGCCTTTATGCGCGCGCATGGCAACGCCACGCAGTGGCCCGAGGGCACGCCTTCTGCCGAGCAGCTGGCTGCCGATATTGCCACTGGTGGCAGCTACGTGTGCGAAGTCGACGGTCGCGTGGTGGCGACGTTTGCCTTTTTACCGGGCCCGGACGAGTGCTATGACGTAATTGAGGACGGGCAATGGCGTAGCGACGCTCCATACGCCGTGCTGCACCGTGTGGCGTCCGATGGCACCGTGCACGGTATCGCGGCTGCGATGTTTGCCTTTGCCAAGGAGCGTGCCGATCACCTGCGCATCGACACGCATCAGGACAACCTGCCCATGCAGGGGGCGAGCATCAAGGCGGGGTTTGAGCGCGCCGGCATCGTGTATGTGTCGGACGGCACACCGCGTGTTGCGTTCGATTGGCTGCGCGAGGCGTAAGAGTGGGAACGCGTGTCAACAATTCACTCGAACGAAAATGGCCCCAGACGGGGCTATTTTCGATTACTGAGCTGTTTTGAAAGCCGGCTTTCGCAAGGCGCGAACCTACGAAAATCGCCGCGCGGCAACGCAGGGCGATGAGCTCGGTCGGGGGATAGGGCCCGCTTCGCCCGCCGGCCCGTAAATTGTATCATCCAGTGTGGAACGAGGATGCCCGTTGTCGCGTGCGATGGGCTTGCAATAAGAGGAGAGCCATGTCGAAGCAAGCGGTCGTTGGAATCTTGGCGCATGTCGATGCCGGCAAGACCACGCTGGCCGAGGCCATGCTGTTCAACGCGGGTCGCATTCGCAAGCGCGGTCGCGTGGACGATGGCGATTCGCACCTGGATACGAACGAGATTGAGCGCGAGCGCGGCATTACGATTTTCTCGTCGCAGGCCGTGCTCGACCATGGCGATACCCACGTCATGCTCGTGGATGCACCGGGGCATGTCGATTTTTCTGCCGAGGCGGAGCGCACATTGCGCGCGCTCGACTATGCGATTTTGGTTGTGGGCGCCAATGATGGCGTGCAGGGGCACACCGAAACCCTGTGGCGCCTGCTTGCACGCTATGACATTCCGACGTTCATCTTTATCAACAAGATCGATTTGGAGAATCCCGGCCGCGATGTTTTGCTGGCACAACTCGAACAGCGTCTTTCCGAGGGCTGCCTGGATGCCGACGAACTGCTGGCGGGCGGGGCCGTTCAGGAGGATGCTGCTGCGTTAGACGAGGAAGCGCTCGAGGAGTTTCTCGACGCAGGGGAGCTTTCGACTGCCACGCTTTCGCGGCTGGTCGCAGAGCGAAAGTTGTTTCCCTGCTTTGCGGGCTCGGCGCTCAAGGACCAAGGCGTGGACGAGCTGCTGGATGGCATATGCGCGCTGATGCGCGAACAGACGTGGCTCCCAGAGTTTGCCGCGCGCGTCTACCGCGTGAGCCGCGGGGATCGCGGCGAGCGCTTGGCTTGGGTTAAAGTGACCGGTGGCACGCTGCATGCCAAGCAGATGATTGACGGACGTTCCGGTGCCGAGGCATGGGAGCAGAAGGTCGATCAGGTCCGCATCTATAACGGCGAGAAGTATGAGCTTGCCCAAGAAGTTGCTGCTGGCGGTATTTGTGCCGTGACGGGTCTTGCGCACGTTCGCCCAGGGGACGCCTTGGGCGCGGAATCCGCGTGCGATGCGCCCGTCATTGCGCCAGTTCTCACCTATACGGTGCTTCCGGGCGAACACGATGTCCATGCGGTGTTCAAAGCGTTGACTGAGCTGGCGGACGAAGATCCCATGCTCGGCGTAAGCTGGAATACGCATCTCGAGCAGATTCACCTGCAGTTGATGGGCGCCGTGCAGCTCGAGGTCGTGCAGCGGGTGCTGGCCGATCGCTTCGGTCTTTCGATTGCGTTTGAGCCCGGCGGCATTCTCTATAAGGAGACTATTTCGCAGCCGGTCGAGGGCGTGGGCCACTTTGAGCCACTGCGCCACTATGCCGAGGTGCATCTGCGCTTGGAGCCGTTGCCGGCGGGTTCGGGCGTGCAGTTTGGCACCGTGACCTCGACCGACGAGCTCGATCTTAACTGGCAACGTCTGGCGCTCACCAACGCCATGGAGCGCGATCACCTGGGCGTGCTGACCGGCTCGCCCATCACCGATATTCGCATTACGCTCACGGGCGGTCGCGCGCATGCCAAGCACACCGAGGGCGGCGACTTTCGCCAGGCCACGTACCGCGCGATTCGCCAGGGTTTGATGCGGGTGCGTGAGGCCGGCGCAGCCGTGTTGCTGGAGCCGTGGTACCACTTTGAGCTCGAGGTGCCGGGGGAGTGCGTGGGCTGGGCACTCTCGGATGCCACGCGCATGGGTGCCGAGTACGAGCCGCCGACGATGGCGGGAGACCGGGCGAAGCTTGTGGGTCGCGTGCCGGCATCTGAGGTGCAGGATTACGCGCTGGAGGTGGCCGCCTATACGAGTGGTCGTGGGCATCTGTACCTAGAGTTCGCCGGCTATGCGGCTTGCCATGATGCCGAGCGCGTCATCGAGACGGCAGCCTATGAGCCCGAGGCCGATCTGCCCAACACGCCCGATTCGGTCTTTTGCTCCCACGGCGCCGGTTACACGGTCAAATGGTACGACGTCCCCGAGGCAGCCCACGTAAAGGTCGATCCCTCCACCTTCCGCCCCTGGCGAGCAGCAGACGCAGAGTTCTTCTGCCATAGGTGATAGAAGGGCGGCCTCTTTGTCACCTGCTGTTGGTATAACTCGGTATAAGTTGGTATAACTATAGGCAGCGTTTGCCAATCCGAGGAGGCCGACATGAATCCAAATCCCTTTAAGCCAACGGCAGGCAAGCGGCCTCCGATGCTCATCGGTCGAGAGTCGGTCATCGAAGATTTTGAGGAAGGGCTCGACAACGGCGCCGGAGCGCCGGGTAGGCTCATGCTCATTACGGGAAACCGCGGCTGCGGCAAAACGGTTCTCCTGCGGGAGCTGCAACGTCTAGCCAGCGAGCGTGGATGGGCGGTTATCTCCGATTCCGCTTCGCTTGGCTTATGCGACCGCCTGGCCGATGCGCTTCGCTCGAATAAACCCGTTGTGACGTCAATGGAGTTCGGTCCGTCGTTTGGCCGGATGTCGGTCGAGGCGGCGCGAGCAAAGGGTGAAACGTTACGAGGGCTGGTCAACGAGCGCCTCAAGAAGCTCGGTCCAGGCAAGGGCATACTGTTTGCGATTGACGAGGCGCAATCTGCGTCTATCGAGGAACTAGCGGCTCTTGCCGTTCTCTATCAGCAGGTGCTCGGAGACCAGGATGCCACGGGATTGCCCGATAGCGACCAGCGCGGTCTTGCGCTGGTGTTCGCCGGTTTACCCAGTATGGTTGACGACTTGCTCGAAGAGCCGAGCGTGACGTTTTTGCGGCGGGCCCAACAGCGTACATTGGGGGCAATATCTTTGCCCAAGGTGCGCGATTCATATATTCAGACGGTCAAGGACGCTGGTCTTTACGTTGACGCGGAGACGGCGGACCTTGCGGCACGCAAGAGCATGGGGCATCCCTATATGGTTCAGCTGGTGGGATATTACATGTGGAGGTCTGCTGTCCGGCGTGGCTCGCAGGTCATCGAAAGGCGCGATGTCGAGGATGGCCATGCGGATGCCGTCTCCGAGTTCTACGAAGCGGTCGACGCGCCCCTGTATTATGGATTGCGCAGTCCACAGCGCCTCTTTATCGAGGCCATGGCTGCTGACGAGGGTGAGCCGACGCGCATGGCGGATATCATTGAGCGCTGCGACCGTACTCAGAGTTGGGCGAGTAAATATCGCGCAAGCCTGATTCACGAGCGCGTCATCGAGGCTGCCGGATACGGCCTCGTCCGGTTTACCGTGCCCATGCTGGGCGCGTACATTCGCGATCGAGTTTTATGGCATGAGTAGGGTGATAAAGGTGACGGAACAGAAGATGAACCCGCAGGCTATCGAGGTACGTGGCGCGCGCGTCCATAACCTCAAGGACATCGATATCGACATTCCGCTGGGAAAGCTCGTGGGTATTGCCGGCGTATCGGGTTCGGGCAAGAGCTCGCTGGCGCTGGGGGTTCTTTATGCCGAGGGCTCGCGTCGCTACTTGGAGGCGCTCAGCACCTATACTCGACGTCGCCTGACGCAGGCCGAGCACGCTCAGGTGGATGAGGTATTGCACGTACCGGCGGCGCTCGCGCTACACCAGCGTCCGAGCGTGCCGGGTGTGCGTTCCACATTTGGCACCATGACCGAGCTCAACAATAGCCTGCGTCTACTCTTTAGCCGCTGCGCCCATCACGTGTGCCCGCATTGCGGGGCGCGTGTGGAGCCGAGCCTTAACGTGGCTGCGGGCCTGTCGCTCACGTGCCCCGCATGCGGCCGCGAGTTCTACGCGCCGGGTGCCGAGGACCTTGCCTTTAACAGCGGCGGTGCGTGCTCTACCTGCGGCGGCACTGGTGTCATGCGCGAGGTGGACGAGGCGAGCCTGGTGCCCGACGAGTCAAAGACCATCAACGAAGGCGCGGTGCTTCCCTGGGGTACGCTCATGTGGGATCTGATGAAGCAGGTAGCCGGCGAGATGGGCGTGCGTACCGACGTGCCGTTTAACCAGCTCACGCCTCAAGAGCGCGACATCGTGTTCCATGGTCCGGCGGTTAAGAAGCACATTCTCTACGTTCCCAAAAACGGCGAGGGCGCCACGCCGCTCGACTTCACCTATTACAACGCCGTCTATACCGTCGAGAATGCGCTCGCCAAGGTTAAGGACGACAAGGGCCTCAAGCGTGTTGCGCGCTTTTTGCGCGAGGGGCCATGCCGTGACTGTGGCGGCACGCGTCTCTCCGAGGCTGCGCGCCAGCCTCAGGTGCGCGGTATCAATCTAGCGCAAGCCGCGGCCATGACGCTAGGCGAGGCGATTGAGTGGATGCGCGGGGTGCCCGCATCCTTGCCGCCCGAGATGCGGCCCATGGCAGCGGATATCTGCGATTCGTTTTTGAGCGCGGCCCGTCGTCTGGTCGACCTGGGTCTCGATTACCTTTCACTCGACCGCGCCGGTGCCACGCTCTCCACGGGTGAGCGCCAGCGCGTGCAGCTCGCCCGCGTGGTGCGCAACAGATCGACAGGCGTGCTTTATGTGCTGGACGAGCCTTCGATCGGCTTGCATCCTGCCAATGTCGACGGCTTGGTGGGCGTGATGCGCGATCTGGTGGATGACGGCAACACCGTGGTTGTTGTCGACCACGATACACGTGTGTTGGCGGAAGCCGACTATCTGGTCGAGATGGGCCCCGTTGCCGGAGCAGGCGGCGGCAATGTGATCGCCGCTGGTACGGTAGACGAGGTCGAGCAATCGCAGAGCAGTCGCATCGCGCCGTTTTTGCGCGCCGAGCCCAAGCGCTTGCGTCCGCAGGTGACTGACGACGAAATGTTCGACCAGGGCCATATCCGCATGGCGACCGATGCCATCCATACCGTCAAGCCGCTCGAAGTCGATATCCCGCGCGGTCGCTTGGTTGCGGTTACGGGTGTTTCGGGTTCGGGCAAGACGACGTTGGTGCTCGAGACGCTCATCCCGGCACTCAAGGCGCAGGCAGCTGGCGAGCGCCTGCCGGGGCACGTGCGTTGGGTCGATGCCGAGGGTATTGCCCGCGCAAACCTGATTGACGCTACGCCCATCGGCGCCAACGTGCGCTCGACGGTAGCGACTTATGCCGACATCCATGATGAGCTGCGCCGCGCCTTTGCCCGTACGCCCGAGGCCAAGGCAGCCGGCTACAAGGCGGGCGCCTTTAGCTACAACACCGGCGCCTTGCGCTGCCCTACGTGTGACGGCACGGGCTCGATATCGCTCGACGTGCAGTTTTTGCCCGACGTCGAGATCATCTGCCCAGCATGCCGTGGTTCGCGCTACGCCGAGGCCGCCTCGCATATCCATCGCGAGGGTAAGGACGGGAGCTTGCTGACGTTGCCGCAGCTCATGGACATGAGTGTGGACGAGGCTATCGACGCTACGGTGGGGCTCAAGAAAGTTCAGGCGCGCTTGCAGACCTTGCACGACCTGGGCTTGGGTTATCTCACGCTCGGTGAGCCTACGCCGGCGCTCTCAGGCGGCGAGGCGCAGCGCCTTAAGCTCGCGAGCGAGATGGGCCGCGTGCAGGATGATGCCGTATTCGTATTCGACGAGCCCACGATTGGCCTGCATCCGCTCGATGTTCAGGTGCTGCTGAGCGTGTTTGACGGCCTCGTTGCCAAGGGCGCCACAGTCGTCGTGATCGAGCACGACCTCGACCTTATCCGTAACGCCGATTATGTGATCGACATGGGTCCGGGCGGTGGCGACGCCGGCGGGCAAATCGTCTGCGCCGGCACGCCGGGCGACATCGCGGCCTGCCCCGCAAGCATCACCGGTCGCTACCTATAGCCGAATGTGATAAAGGGACTGCCTCTTTGCCACATTGATTTCTATTTCACGCATTGAGTCGCGAGATAGTCGCGGAAGAATGGCAATTCAAATGCGACGAGCCCTCGTCCTCGTTCTCCAATGATGCCGGCATCTATCATGCGGCGTCGGTAGTGGGAGACCTGCTGCGGCGAACGCTTAAGGCGCTCGACAAGGTCGGCGGTGGTGGACTCTTCCTCGTCATCGAGCATGGCGATGAGGAATCGCTTGTCCTCTGCAGTGAGTTCCCGATAGGTTGCCGCGAGGATTCGGTCGTCCATCTCGTCGCGCGCGATTTTGATTCCCAGGTCAAAGTCGCGTGACGAGATTTCCTTCGAATCGCTTGTGAGATCCCAGGCACGGTAGCCTACGAGTTGCAATAGGAAGGGAAAACCAGAGATCGAGCGAACGGCTCTATCGATTCCCCCAGCATCTGCCAGGCGATCGTTTTCCTGGATTGTGCGAATCAAGGCCTCGCGCACGTCATAGTCGGCAATGCGACCCAGATGATATTGTTGGGCGCGGCGAAGGAACGAGACCGTCTTGTGGTTCAGCAACGTAGAGACGTTGTTGGGAAGTCCCGCCATAAGCAAGGCGACGCGTTTCCCATCGGTCACAAAGTGCTGATACGTGGCTGCGAGTTGGATCATCTCGTCGAGTGTCGGGTCCACCTCGTCAACCGTGACGAGCAGACCGGTGCCCGCCTCGTTGAGCTGGTCGATGATGTCGCTCATGCGATAACGCCAGGTTGAAGCATCGTGAACGCGATTGACCTCGACGCTGCCGAGCGGTGCAATTCCGAGACCGGTGACTTCGAAGTTCTTAGACGGGTCGATAAGATGGCCGGCAGCACGTTTCGCCCCGAACTCGATTTCCTCAAGCATTCCCGGGAGCGCGGTCGTCTTTACGGCTATCCAGCCGTGGGATTCCGCCCTTGTCGCGAGCGACGACATGAGAGCGGTTTTACCGGTTCCACGTGCGCCTGAGAAGATCGAGGTCAATTCTGGGCGCCTGCGCTGACTCAAGAAGGCACGGTCCAAATCCCGAATAATCTGTTGTCTGCCAGCGAGATGGGCAGGAACCTCACCAAAACTGGGGGTAAACGGGTTCTCGAGATATTCCACAAGGCTCTCCTTTCACACCGCCGTTTAACTTCATTTTACTTTAGTTAATTCTGATTAAAAGTGAGGGCCTATATCTAGAGCATCAATTAGGCGTGTGTGCCATCGACGTGGCGCTCGAATGTGGCAAAAGGATAGTCCCTTTGTCACATTCCCGGAAAGCCTGCCTGGCGAAGGGCTTCGTAGAGGACGATGGCGGCGCTGTTGGAGAGGTTGAGTGCGCTGATGCGGTAGTCGTCCGGGTTGACGAAGTTGCCGCAGATATCCTGCTGAAGGATGGCCTCGTGGCTGTCCTCGGTATGCCCGAGCGATTCCTCGTGAGCTTCCCAAACCTCGGCGTTATCGAGTGAGTCGCAATCGCGCAGCATGGGGATGCGCTCGCAGCGCTCGGGCACCGCGGCAAGCAGTGGCTCGGGAATGCCCGAGCTCTCGCTGCCAAAGACCAAATAGTCACCGTCGCGGTAGGTGCTTTGCGCATAGGTGCGGCGCGCCTTTTTGGTCAGCAGATGCAGGCGTTCGTCGACAGGGGAGAGACCATTGCGCTCAAGGAAATCCTCCCAGCCGGCATAGGTCGTCACGTCCAAGTTTTGCCAGTAGCCCAGACCGGCGCGACGCACCGTCTTGTCGTCGAGCGAAAACCCCAGCGGCTCCACCAGATGCAGGCGGGCGCCGGTGACCACGCAGGTGCGGCCGATATTGCCCGTATTGGCCGGAATCTCGGGCGCATACAGCACAATGTTGAACATGAATCTCCTTGGCTCAGAACGAAAAACCACCACGAAGTTAACCTTCGTGGTGGTTTGGCGGTTACGTAGACAGAAAAATGCCCGCTTGGATAAACCTAGGCACGGTGCCAGTCGGTCAGGCAGGCATCGAGGGAGGCGATGAGCGCATCCTTGTCCATGTGACGGCCGATGATGCACAGGCTCGTCATGCGGTCGCCCGTCTCGTCGTCCCAAATCTGCATGATTTCGGGGTTCTCGTCGATGATCTTCTGTTTCTCGCCCTCGGGCGCCGAGTCGACAAACAGGCCGTTCTCCATCAGGCGCATCTGGTGGCCGGCCTGCTCAAACATGTAGCACATGTCCGGGTCGCCGGTCTGCCACAGCGGACCCTTGACGCGGATGACCTCGTCGGGCCACTCCTGCTCAACAAAATCGGTGAAATTCTTCAGGTCAAACGGCTTACGGCGCGAGTAAACAAAGGTCTCGATGTCGTACTCGAGCACCTCGGGGTCGTCGTGCTCCTCGGGATGCTCCATGGCATCGATCCAGGCGGCGGAGTTGTAGGCGCGCATAAAGTCGAAGCGGTCGGTATCGAGCAGCTCCTCCATGGGAACCTCGCCGTTTTGAGCCTCGACGATCACGGCGTCCTTCTGCAGGCTGCGCACGATAGCCTTGAGCTCGGCGATCTGCTCAGAGCTCACGGTATCGGTTTTGTTGAGGATCAGCGTGGAGCAGAACTCAATCTGCTGGATGAGCAGGCTCTCGATGTCGTCCTCGTCGATATCCTCGGCCAGCAGGTCGCGACCGCCGTTGAACTCGTCGTACATGCGGGCGCAGTCGACCACGGCCACGATGTTGTCGAGCGCGAGCTTGGGCTCGCCGCCCACCTTGGCCTCGTCGCAGAAGCTCGAGATGGTGTAGGCGATGGGGATGGGCTCGCAAATGCCCGAGGCCTCGATGATGATGTAATCGAAGTTGCCCGAATCGGCGATGCCCTGCAGCTGGTTGGCCAGGTCATCCGAAAGCGTGCAGCAGATGCAGCCGTTGGTGAGCGGGATGAGGTCGTCGGTCTCGGAAAGGCCGCCGTCGGCGATGAGGCTGGCGTCCACATTGATCTCGCCGATATCGTTGACGATTACGGCGGCGCGGATACCGCCATCGTTAGCGAGGATGTGGTTGAGCAGCGTGGTCTTGCCGGCACCGAGGTATCCGGTAAGCATGATGATTTTCACGGGTTTGTTGGGCATGTGCCCTCCTTTGTTAGACATGGCTTACAGTTGAATCATATGCCAAACGCCTGCTCTTATACCCACGCGCTGGCAAATAACACAGGCTACTCCCAGGCTCCCCATACATCGGGGCAATAGCCGACGGTGGCCTTTTTGCCGTTACGCACGATGGGCTCGGCTAGAACCTGCTGGTTCTCGAGCAACTTGTCGAAGCGCTGGCTGGGGGTGAGGTGCTGGATGAGCGCGAGCGTCTCCTCGTCCTTGGCCTTGGGGTTGAGCAGCTTGTCGATACCGCCGACCGCCTGCATCACGCTCGTGAGCTCGCCCTTGCTCATCTCCTTTTCCTTAAGGTCAATAAACTGCACCTTAATGCGGCGCTCTTTGAAGAAGCGCTGTGCTTTCTTGGTATCGAAAGACTTTTTGGTGCCAAAAATTTGCACGTTCATGTATTTGTTCCGCCGTTCTACCTGATGAAGTTGGTGCGCTCGCGATCGGCTTCGGGGGCTTCGATACCGGCGGCCTGTCCTGCCTCGATACAATGCAGGAGCCAGGCCATGTTCTTGCCGATGTTGCGCATGGTGGCCAGGCCCTCGGCGTCCTGGGCGGCCTCGCCCGGCATGGCGCCAAACACGTTGTTCCAGTACGTGGAAGCAACCACGGGCATCTGGTTGATGGTGAAGTACTTATTGAGCACGTCGAAGGTGGTCGACGTGCCGCCGCGACGGGCAACGGCGACGGCAGCGCCCGGCTTGTGTGCAAAGGCTTTGCTGCCGGCATAGAATGCGCGATCGAGGGCCGAAAGGATGCGTCCGCTGGGGTGCGCATAGTAGACGGGCGAGCCAAAGACAAAGCCATCTGCCTGCTCGGCGGCAGCGATCAGCTCGTTCACCACGTCATCGTCAAAGGTGCAGCGGCAATCGAGCTTGCCGCACTGACCACAGCCAATGCAGTCGCGAATGGGCTTGGTGCCCAGCTGAAACACCTCGGTATCAATGCCTTCGGCATTGAGTTGCTCGGCGACTTCGGCGAGTGCGCGGGCGGTGTTGCCGTTTGCCTTGGGGCTGCCATTGACCAAAAGAACCTTCATCACAAACTCCCTCTGCTGTCGGTGACTTCTGCAGAGGATTATCGCACGATGGGGGAGGCGGTGTGGGCGCGGTGCTAATCAAGTTTGGTACCTGGCACCTGCACGGCTTTCCCGAGCAACGCTTTGAGCTCGTTCAAAATCGAAACGGGCTGACGGTCGACGCCGTCCAGATGGAGCGTGGCCACGCGAATGGGCGGCTGATATTCAAATGGGCCAAAGAGCACGGGCGAACCCAGGAACCGCTCGATTTCCTCTGCAATCGCATCGGTTTCTTCGGGATCAAAGTCGTCGAAAAGAGCCACGAACATCGGCCCCGTCGAGCGGAACATACGACCCTTACCGCGCGAACATTCCACCAGACAGGCGGCACATTCTGCCAAAACGCGGTCGCCCGCATCAAAGCCAAAGCGGGCATTGACCTGAGCGATATCGTCGATTTTGATGGCGATCAAACCAGCCTTGCGCGCCACGCGACGCATTTCGCCAATGGCGTTGACCAGGGCATGAATATCGCCCAAGCCGGTCACGGAATCGGTCGTATCTGCCAAGCTTCGGTTGATGATAATGCCCACATACATGCCGGGCTCGGTATCGGTGCCGTCCAAGCGGTAGCCCGTGCAGTCGCAAAGCACGTATTTTCCGGTGGCGTCCATTACGCGATAATGCATGTAGTGGAAGTGCCACGTGCCGTTTATCACCATGTCGAGCTCGGCGCGTACGTTGTCGCGGTCCTCGGGGTGAACGCGGGCAAGCCACATGTCGAGTGAGTTAAAAGGGTGCTGGGAGGGCAGGTCAAAATCGCGCACGGCGTTAACCGACCATTGCGATTCTCCCGTATCGAGATTGAGGATAAACGGATAGCGCGTCTCGGAGCTCATGGAGATCGCTTGGAACACCCGGTCGTTGCAGGGAAGCTGATCGACGATTGGGCGTTGCGGCGCGTCATCGTCTTTCGGTTGCTGCACACGATGCATAAGCTTATAGCGATACATCTTGCGATCGGCATCCATCGTCATCTGGCGACGCGTGTCGCCAGCAAGTGGATCGACGCGCGAGCAGCCAAAGCTAAAGCTGCCGATCATGGGCGCCTTGCCACCTGAGCTCGCCTCGATCAGCCTGGTACGTACCTGCTCCAAGCGCTGCTCGAGTTCAATCTCGTTTGCGGAGAGCGAGATAAGCACAAACTCGTCTCCACCGATACGGAACAGCGTTTCATCGTGCTCCATGGTTTCGGAGAGCGTGCGGCAGATGCTCAGAATATAGCGATTGCCTTCGGCGTGGCCAAACCTATCATTGCAATGCTTGAGATGGTCGATGTCAATATAGGCGCAGGTGAAGGGGTCGCCTTTGCGCCAGAGTTGCTCGACGTGACGGTCGAATCCGTTGCGGTTGCCCAAGTTGGTGAGCGGATCGATATAGGCGTTGCGCTCAAGCAGCTGGCGCTCTTGTTGCAGGATGGCATGCGTCTTTTGCAGTTGCTCGCCAACGGCGCGTAGCTCAGCAGGCAGCGCGGCAACATCGAGTTCGGCGGTCGAGACGCCGTTCGCAAGTCGCTGAAGATAGGCAATAATCGATTGCTCGCCCAGGCGATATGACTCGTTCATGATGGATAACCTCCTTGGGCGGAACAACGGTTTGTATTATATCCCCAATTCGGTTTGAATTGGGGATATAAGTTAGCTAATGGAGACAAATATCCCCTTCGACGGTGGCGTTTTGCGCGCGAGCGTATCAGTTGTTATTGCCACCATCGAGCAATGCCTCAAAATCCTTCGCCGGCATGGGGCGGTAGCAGAGGAAGCCCTGAGCGTAGCGGGCGCCCATTTGTCGTAGCATGTTCGCCTGCTCATTTGTCTCGACGCCTTCGACCACGACGGGCAGATGGAGCGACTGCGCCATTTCGAGCATCGATGAAATGATTTGCGTGCTGCGGCCTTGATCGCGGTCGGTGGGCACAATCTGCCAAATGTGCTTGTCGAGCGTCACCATAAAGCCGCTTTCCTCGAGTGCGGGGATATGGGTGCACATGCTGTGGGCGGCTATTATTCGACAGGCGGTAGCGCGACGATGCGATGTTCGATAAAAATGCGACTGGGACGATATATGTTGACGGGTATACTTGTCCCGGTTTAAAACGCAGGAACGGAGATGGTCGCATGGCACAGTCAAATATGACGCGCACGGTGGGGCTGGCGCTCGAGGGAGGCGGCTACCGCGGTATGTATACGGCGGGCGTGCTCGACGTTTGGATGGAGCACGGTTTGACCTGCGACCATATGGTGGGCGTCTCGGCGGGCGCGGCATTTGGCTACAACTTTAAATCGCGCCAGATCGGCCGCGCCATTCGCTATAACAAGGCCTATTGCGCCGACAAGCGCTATGCGAGCGTGACCAGCTGGCTGCGAACCGGCGATATGTTCAATGCCGACTTTGCTTATCACGAGGTGCCTATCGAGCGCGATCCCATCGACTTGGAGGCGTATCGCGCCTGCCCCATGCGATTTACGTGCGTGTGTACCGATATCGAGACGGGCAAGGCCGTCTACCACGACCTGCCGTATGGCGACGAGCGCGATATCGAGTGGATCCGGGCGTCGTCGGCAATTCCCGTGGCGACGCGTCCTGTCGCCATTGAGGGCCGCAAGTACCTGGATGGCGGCGTGGCTGATTCTATTCCCAGTGCATGGCTGTTTGCTCAGGGGTATGACCGCAATATCGTGGTGCTCACGCAGCCGGCGGGCTTTGTGAAGCGGCCCAACAGCGTGATGCCTATGCTGCGTCGCGTGTTCCGTCACTATCCGGAGTTTGTCGCAGCGCTTGAGCATCGGCATGAGGTCTACAATGCCACGCTCGATGATTTGGCACGTCGTGAGGCCGCCGGCGATATCTTTGTGGTGCGTCCGAGCGAATCGGTGAAAGTGCCGTCGCTGTGCCGCGAGCCCGATGAGCTCGAGCGCATCTATCAGATTGGTCGTCGCGATGCTGAGGCGACCTTGCCGGCACTGGAGACATATCTGGCAGGGTAGAGGCCGCTGCCGCCATCTCGGCGGAAAGCGCATCCCGGAATGGAGGTCCAAACTGGGATGCGCTTTCCATTGCTGAAGATGTGAGGCTGCGGATCAGCTGCTCGGCTTATGCCTATGCCTGCTGCCAAGTGTCGACGAGCTCCTTGGCCGCGGCGTAGGGGTCATCGGCGCTGCAGACGGCACTCACCACAAAGAAGCCGTCGACGCCGGTGGCCTTGAGCTGCGGCAGGTCGGCCGTCTTGACGCCGCCGCCCACCACGATGGGCACGGGGCTTGCCGCGTGGAGTGCGGCCAGGTCCTCAAAGCTCTTGGTGATGATAGAGCCGTCGGCCGCGCGTCCGCAGTCGCGCTTGGTCTCGGTCTCGTGGAGCGGGCCGATGCCCAGGTAGTCGACCAGGCTCATGTCGGCGGTCTTGACGTACTCGAGCATCTCCTCGCAACGGGCCGAAAGGCCCACAATGGCATCGGGGCCCAGCAGCTTGCGGCAGACCTCGACGGGAATGTCGCTCTGGCCTACGTGCACGCCGTCGACGGCAATGCCCTGCTCGCGCGCGGCGAGTACACAGTCCAGACGGTCGTCGATTAACAGGGCGACCTGACCGGTCTTGCCAGCCTGTGCGATTGCCTGCGCGGCGTCGCCGGTCAGTGCAATGATCTCGCGGGCGCTTGCCACCTTGGAGCGCACCTGGATACAGGTAAAGCCTGCGTCGAGCGCCTGGGCCACCACATCGCCCACGGGGCGCCCGAGGGTGTTTTCGGGGCCGAGTACCAGATAGGCCGAGATATCAAGGTTGTCGCGGATGCTCATCGTGCTTCCTCCTGCTTCTTGATCTGTGCTTCCATGCGCTCGAGCTTGCCGGTCATGGTGTCGGTAAATCCGGGCCGAATATCGGCTTTGAGCACGACTTCGGTGCGGATTCCCTTGCTCGCCAACACAAAGGTTGCGTCGCGCACGACCTGCATGACCTCGTCCCAGTCGCCCTCGATCTCGGTGAACATCGAGGTGGTGCGGTTGGGAAGGCCGCTCTCGCGTATGACGCGCACGACCTCGGCGACCTCGGCGGACAGCTCGTCGCCGGTGCCGCACGGGGCGATGGCCACGGCGATGAGCGTGTTCATTCCGGCATTGGTTGCGGGCTCGGACATGGCTTACGCCTCCTCGAGCTCGAGCTGGTTGTTGGCGATGTCCTGGGCGCTCGCGCGGTAGAGCTCGTCGATAAAGGCGACCTTAAAGCTTGCCGGGGCGTCGGCGACAGCGGCGGCACGCGTGCCGGCAACGTTGTAGACCGCGGTGCCGCAGATGGCTGCCGTAAACGGGTCGGCGGCGCAGGCATACACGGCCAGCACGCCGCCCTGCGAGCAGCCGCAACCGGTGATCTTGGACATGAGCGGGCTGCCGCCGTGGGACTTGGCCACGGTTGTGCCGTCGGTAATCAGGTCGACTTCGCCCGAGACCACAACGGCGCCGCCGGTGTAGCGGGCGAGCGCCACGGCGGCATCGCGGGCAGCGTCTACCGTGTCGGTGGTATCGACACCGCGCACGCGGCTCAGATCGGCCGCCTCGCCCTCAAGACCCCACAGGCCGGCGAGCGCGATGATCTCGGAGGCGTTGCCGCGCACGATGGCGGGCTTGTACTGCTTGAGTTCGTTTACCAACTGGGTGCGCAGGCTACCGATGCCCAGGCCCACCGGATCGAGCACCCAGGGCTTGCCGGCGTCGTGTGCCGCCTTGGCCGCGCGGGGAATTGTCTGCTCGTAGATGGGGAAGAGCGTGCCCATGTTGAGATAGATGGCGCCGCCGCCGGCAACGAGCGCTTCGCCCTCGTCGGGCAGATAGACCATGGCGGCCGATCCGCCCACGGCGAGCTGTGCGTTGGCGACAAAGTCGATCGTCACCGTGTTGGTGATGGAGCCGGCCATCGGATTGGTGGCGCGAATTTCCTCTACGGCCTTGACCATATGTTGCTTAAGCTGTTCCGAATCAATCACTGCACATGCCTCCTTGGCATAGAAAAGGGGCGCTGTGCATAGACAGCGCCCCTGTAAAGGCGGCATGCTCCCTACGCCAGCATTAACTGACAGGTTCAAAGGATTGGGCCCCATGCCCTCTCAGCCTTGTGGTTTGCACCGCCGGCACTCCCGCATCGAATCTGTTGTTCCCTATACTAGCGCACCTGCCAAAAAGGGACAGGTTTATTTTGGCAGGTCGTTACAATAGGTAGGACCGATACGAATGGGGGCCTTATGATTAAACTTGTGCTGACCGATATGGACGATACGCTGATTCCAGCCGGGCATGACGGCGCCAGCGACTACGCCATTGAGGGTATTCATGCCATGCAGGCGGCGGGTCTGCACTTTGGGCCGGTTTCGGGTCGTCAGCCGTCCGCGATGGGCTGGATGTTCAAAAACCGTTCCGAGTGTTTTTCGACCGGTGCGTTCTGTAACGGCCAGGTGATGTTTGTCGACGGCGAAGTAGTCGCTTCGCGCGCAATCGACAACGATGCTCTGATGCGTTTGGCTGACTATCTGGAGCAAGAGACCGACGATACATTTCTAAAAGTCTACAGCCTGGGCGATGACTTTTGGGGCAACGATGCCTATTGCGTGACGAGCAATCCCGAGCGTGTGCGTCGCGCTATGGAGTCGGGCGGCAATGCGTGGCTCAAAGGCGAAGAGGCCCCGTGTCGTCCCGTCGTCGATGGCGCGCCGGTGTTTAAGGCGAATATCTGGAGTGCCCGTTCGCGTGAGGAGCTCGCGGAGCTACGCGAGCGCGTTGCCGTTGAGGTGCCGGAACTCTCGCTTGTGTTTCCCAACAACCGAGTGCGCCTGTTCGACATCCTTCCGGATGGTTGGGACAAGGGCTGCGCTGCGCTGGAGCTGGCGCGCGCCTTGAGCCTGACGCCCGACGAGGTGGCCGTATTTGGCGATTCCGATAACGATCTGCCCATGATCGATGCCGTTCCCAACTCCGTTGCAGTCGCCAATGCCAACGAGGCCGTCACGGCTGCCGCGCGCTGGCATATCGGCGCCGCGGTGGATGATGCGGTCGCCGGAGTCCTGCATCAGATTGCCGCCTGCGCCGCGACGGGGGAGATGCCGCCGTTTATGCGCCTGCCGGGTACTGCCGACGCGAATCTCACTAACAGCTAAGGAGACAGCCATGAAGCTCCAGCAGCTCAGATATGTCGTCAAAGTTGCCGAATGCGGCAGCATTACCGAGGCCTCGCGCCGGCTCTTTGTGTCGCAGCCTTCGATTACCGCGTCGATTCGCGATCTCGAAAACGAGATGGGTGTGCACATCTTTGAGCGCACCAACAAGGGCGTCATTGTGTCCGAGGAAGGCGAGACCTTCTTGGGCTATGCGCGCCAGGTACTCGACCAGGCCGACCTGCTCGAGGGCAAGTACAAGGGCGCATCCGAGCAGGTGCCGCACTTTAGTGTGAGCTGCCAGCATTATTCCTTTGCCGTCAACGCGTTTGTCGACGTGATCCGCGAGTTCGATGCCGCGCGCTACGACTTTACCCTGCGCGAGGAACAGACCCACGAGATTATCGAGGATGTCGCGCACATGAAAAGCGAGCTGGGCATCCTATATCTGTCCGAGCACAACCGCGAGGTCATCGAGCGCATGCTGGTGGCCAACGAGCTCGTGTTCGAAGGACTCTTCTGCGCCACGCCGCATGTCTTCGTCTGCGCCGACCATCCGCTGGCGGACCGCTCCAGCGTGACGCTCGAGGATCTGGAAGACTACCCGTTCCTGTCCTACGAGCAGGGCAGCTACAACTCGTTTTACTATTCCGAGGAGCTGACCTCGACGTTCGAGCGTCGCAAAAATATCCGCGTGCGCGACCGTGCGACGTTGTTCAATTTGGCCATGGGCCTCAACGGCTACACGGTATGCTCGGGCGTGATCAGCCACGAGCTCAACGGCCCCGGCATTATCTCGATTCCGCTCGACGTGGACGAGTACATGGAGATTGGCATCATCACGCGCAAGAACACGACGCTTACGCGCTACGGTCGGGCCTATATCGACGCGATTCGTCAGCATATCTAGGCTGCTGTGCTCCGCACGGTTCAAGTCTCTTTATGACAGTCCAGACTGATATAGGAAACATCTATATCAAACTGTTATAAACGTATATTTTACGATGGTCATATGAGCGCTCATACTCTGTCCCAGTAAAGCAACCAATGCAAAGGGAGATATCTATGAGCACTTCGATTCAACCGAACGCGCCGTTTCGCGCCGATATCGTCGGCAGCTTTCTTCGTCCGCAGGCTGTAAAGGACGCCCGTGCCGCCTATGTCGCGGGTAAACTCGACGCTTCCGGCCTTAAGGCCGTCGAGGACGATGCCATTCGCGATTTGGTGGCCAAGCAGAAGGCCGCCGGCCTGCAGGTGATCACCGATGGCGAGTTCCGCCGCAGCTACTGGCACCTCGATTTTATGTGGGGCCTTAACGGCATTGAGCGCCGCACCTCACGCACGGGTTATATGTTCCATGATGAGGAGACGACGGCCGACACCGCCGTGGTTACTGGTCCCATTAGCGGCGAGAACCACCCGTTCGTCGAGCATTTTAAGTTCGTCAAGGCGCTTGAGGGGGAGGGCCAGGTCGCACGCCAGACCATTCCGGCGCCGATCCAGACGTTCTCTGAGGTCACGCTCGATCGCTGCGACGGCCAGCAGGAGAGCCTGCGCGCTGTCTATAAGACCGATGAGGAACTTGCCGACGCCATTGCGGCCGCTTATCGCACGGTGATCGCCGACCTGTACGCAGCAGGCTGCCGCAACATCCAATTTGATGACTGCACCTGGGGCATCTATTGCGATACCGACTTTGTGTCCAAGGCCGGCATGAGCCCGGTTGACCTGCAAAAGGTGAGCGAGCTGGGCGTGGCGCTCAACAATGCCGCCATCGCGGGCAAGCCCGACGATCTGGTTATCAACACGCACGTGTGCCGCGGCAACTATCACTCCACGTATGCCTTCGAGGGTGGTTACGATCCCATTGCGCCGTACCTGTTCGTACATGAGAACGTTGACGCGTTCTACCTTGAGTTCGATACGCCACGCGCCGGTGGCTTTGAGCCGCTCAAGTACGTTGCTCCCGGCAAGAAGGTCGTGCTGGGTCTGGTGACCACCAAGGCGGCTGAGCTTGAGGACGAGGACGTTATCGTCGAACGTATCCACGAGGCCGCAAAGTATGTGCCGCTCGAGAACCTGTACCTGTCGCCCCAGTGCGGCTTTGCCAGCTGCGAGATTGGCAACAAGCTGACCGAGGACGAACAGTGGGCAAAGATCGCGCTGGTCAAGCGCATTGCCGAGCGCGTTTGGAAGTAACGCTACCGCTTGCAGGTGACGGCGCGCGCGAGACATGACGTATCACGTACAATGGTCCGGATCGTATCGTTCGGGCAGGTTATCCGATATGCCCGATCGCCCTTCCATTCGAAAGGACATCCATGTCCCAGTCCTCGACGCCCGCCGTCACCGATGCCATCTACGATGCATCGTCGCTCGGCCGCCCGCGCATGTTCGTGTTGGGTTTGCAACACATGTTTGCGATGTTCGGAGCCACGGTGCTCGTGCCCGTGCTCACCGGCCTTTCCGTTTCGACGACGCTTCTGTTCGCCGGCATCGGCACACTGCTGTTTCATTTTCTATCGCGCGGTAAGGTGCCCGCGTTCCTGGGCTCGTCGTTTGCCTTTATCGCGGGTTATGCTGCCATTGCACCCAACGGCGAGGCCGAGCTTTTGCCCTACGCTTGTCTGGGCGTTGCCTGCGCCGGCCTGCTCTATCCGGTGCTGGCAGCGCTGTTCCGCGCCTTTGGCGCCAAGCGCGTCATGCGCTTCTTCCCGCCGGTGGTGACCGGTCCCATCGTCATTTCCATCGGCCTGATCTTGGCAAGCTCTGCTATCGCCAACTGCCAGACCAATTGGCTTGTTGCCGTTGTCGCTGTGGCCGTGATCGTCATCTGCAATATTTGGGGGCGCGGCATGGTCAAGATCGTGCCGATTTTGCTGGGCGTTGTGGTGAGCTATGCCGTTGCGGCCGCGCTGGGCGAGGTCGACTTCTCTGGCGTCGCAGCCGCCCCCTGGGTTGGCTTGCCCGTCGTGTGGGACAACACCGTGTTTGCGCTCTTTGGACCGCAGTTCGATAGCGGTCTTGCCACGACGGCCATCATCACCATCATGCCGCTGGCCTTTGCAACTATGATCGAGCATATCGGCGATATCTCCGCCATTGGCTCTACCTGCGAACGCAATTACATTGCCGATCCCGGTCTGCACCGTACCCTGCTCGGCGATGGCCTGGCGACCATCTTGGCATCGCTCTTTGGCGCCCCCGCCAATACGACGTATGGCGAGAACACCGGCGTGCTTGCCTTGACGCGTGTGTTCGACCCGCGTGTGATTCGCATTGCCGCCTGCTGCGCCATTGTGCTTTCGTTCTGCCCCAAGTTTGCTGCGGTGATTGCCGCCATGCCGGCGTGCGTTATCGGCGGTGTGTCGCTCGTGCTCTACGGCATGATCAGCGCCGTTGGCGTGCGTAACCTCATCGAGAATCAGGTTGATTTCCAGAACAACCGCAACGTGCTGGTGGCGGCTCTGGTGCTCGTGCTTTCGCTCGGCATTGCCTACAGTACCGCCGGTGCCATCGTGCTGGAGCTGGGCGGCGTGACGATTTCGCTTTCGGGCCTTGCCGTGGGCTCGCTGGTGGGCATTGTGCTCAACGCCATCCTGCCCGGTAATGACTTTGAGTTCGATACTTCCGAGCTTGAGGAGACTACTGAATAGTAGCTGCGTTCAGCCAAATTATAGATGGCGTCCATGCGTATGTACGCGTGGACGCCATTTTTAATGCGTTAGTATCCAGTGGATGCCGCGCGCCATGCGCAGGTCAGTTTGGGCAAAGTGATTGCCGGGGTTGAGCTCCAGCGTTGTTGGGATGTCGCGCTCGATAAACAGCTCTTCCATCGCGCGCGTATCGTCGAGCACGTGCCGCATCATGCGGTTGGGCGTTTTGGTTTCCTTTTTACCGAGCGACAGATAGGCGGCGTCGGGCGTAGCTGTCATCGTGCGCTCGCGCGCGTAGTCGATAAAGCCGGGGAACCACAGCGACCCCGACGCACTCGCCGCGCGCTCAAAGACATCTGTTTGCCAAAGTGCCCACAGTGCAAAAAGACCCGCCAACGAGTAGCCGGCAACGCCGCGCCAGGCGGGCGGTTGCGGGAGCGATGATTCGGCCTGGGGGATTATCTGCTTCAACAACTCGTCAAGAAAACCAGCAGCCTGTCCGCCAAAGGGCTCAGCATCTCGTATAGTTCCGTCACATTCCCAGGGGCTCAGCTCGCGATTCCAATCGAGCCCTCCAATGGCGACAAGGGTGAAGGGTGGGCAGTCGAGCTCTCGGCAGCGCTCGTAGACTTCGCTACCGTCGCCCATGACAACGGGGAGGTAGATGACGGGCGCGCCTTCCGCACACTCTGAATAAACGGTTATCTGCTTATGATGCGCTTCCAAGGCAGGCTTCTCTCGGTGTTGTGATATTGACAGCCTCAATTGTCGCACGCTGGCACGGGGGCAGACGCTAAAAGAAAGGCGCGGAGCCGCTCGATGCGATTCCGCGCCTTGTTGTTTTGTTTTAGCAGACTATGCCGTTACGCCACGAAGAAGTAGACGAGGAAGGCAAGGGCTGCGATCCACATAAGCGGCTTGATCTTGGAGGCCTCGCCCTTAAAGAGCGCGACGATCACGTAGGCGATGAAGCCCAGGCCAATGCCGGCAGAGATGGAGTAGGTGAAGGGCACGCCGGCGACGATCATGAACGCCGGGAAACCCTGCGACACGTCGGACCAGTCGATCTCGGAGGCTTCGCTCATCATGAGGTAGCCGACGTAGACCAGAGCACCGCAGGTGGCGGCGCTGGAAACGATGGTGACGATGGGGGAGAAGAACGCGGCGAGAATGAACAGCACGCCGGTGGTGACGGAGGTGAGGCCCGTGCGGCCACCGTCGGCGGCGCCGGAAGTGGACTCGACGAAGGTGGTGATGGAGGAGACACCCATGAAACCGCCCACAGCAGCGGCGGCGGAGTCGACGATCAGGATCTCCTTGATATTCTCGACGTTGCCGTCGTCGGTGAGGAACTCGCCCTGCTTGGCCACGGCCATCGCGGTGCCCATGGTGTCGAAGAAGTCACTCATGAGCAACGAGAACGAGATGACGAGGAGCGCGGGGTCGGTAAGGACCTTGACGATGGCAGGCACGCCGCCGGCGTCGGCGATGGGGCCACCGATGCTCGAGAAGTCGAGCGGGGCGATGATACCGGTCGGAGCCTGGGTCACACCTAGGGGGATACCGGCGATGACGGCGACGACGATGCCGATGAGCAGCGAGCCGGGGACGTTGCGGCAGGCGAGGGCGACTGTCACAAGGATGGAGATGATGCCGACGATGAAGGTGGGGGAGGTGATGTCGCCCAGACCGACGAGTGTACCGGCGCCAGCGGTGATAATGCCGGCATCGCACAGGCCAATCATGGCGATGAACAGGCCCAGACCCACCGAGATGGCGTGACGCAGGACAACCGGGATGGCGTCCATGATGGCCTCGCGCAGGCCACAAAGCACGAGCAGCAAGATGACGACGCCCTCAAGGAAGATGACGCTCATGGCCACGTGCCAGTCACCGCCGCAGACGGTGGTGGTGATTCCAGCGATCATCGCGTTGACGCCTAAGCCCGACGCGCAGGCGAGCGGGCGGTTGGCGAAGATGCCCATGCAGATGGTCATGATGCCGGCGCCCAGGCAGGTGGCGCAGGCGAGCGCTCCCGCATCGATGCCGGCGCCCGAGAGCACCGCAGGGTTGACGGCGATGATGTAGGCCATCGCCAGGAATGTTGTCAGTCCAGCGCGAAGTTCGGTCCCGATTGTGGACTTGCGCTCACTGACGTGAAAAAGTTCGTCCATGCATACCCTTTCCTTGTTCGGCCCCGAGTTTAGGCCGATTGACACGAACTCAACTACTATAGCCCCTTTACGACGCTGTTGTTCCTCGCGTGTTGATGTTCGGCGCTTTGTAGCAGACGGACGGTATTTTTCGCATGAAAATGTGTGGGTACCGTATACTTAAGCGGTTACAACGAACTCTTTGGAGGAACGTATGATTAAAGAGCTCTGCCGCGACGAGGCTATCCTGTCCCAGCGTTGCGAGGTTGCGACCGTCGAGGACGAGTCGGTTGCTCAGGACCTGATCGATACCATCAAGTCGCTCGACGATGCCGGCTGCCTTGCCGCTAACCAGATTGGCGTTACCAAGAAGGTTTGCGTCTACCTGGACGATGCCGGCGAGCCTCACGTACTCTACAACCCCCGTCTGGTGTTTGGCCTGGGCGCCAGCAAGATGGAGGAGAGCTGCCTGACGCACGAGGAGGTCACCAAGTCCACGCGCTATATCAAGTGCAAGGTCGCCTTTGATCAGATCGTCGACGGCAAGATGAAGGAGTGCCGCCGCGACTACGCGGGCTTTGAGGCACAAATGGTCCAGCATATGATCGACCACTGTCTAGGAAAGTTGGTCTAAGGGGATCAAAGCACCGCACTTCGTCTCTTTTGGCCCGGGCATGACATTGTTGTCATGTCCGGGCTTTTGTGTTTAGCGCCTTTTTGTTTGGAGACAATGAAATTAGCAAGAACGTAAAGCTAGGAGGCGCTATGTGTACGAGTATTCGATTTACTGATAATTCTGGCCACATGTATCTGGGCCGCAATCTCGACTGGAGCTTTGACTACGGCCAACAGGTTCGCGTGATGCCGCGCGGGTTTCACATTCCGTATTCGTTTATCGACGACGCGACAGCGGCGCACGCGGTGATCGGTATGTGCATCGATTACAGGAACTACCCTATGTTCTTCGATTGCGGCAACGATGCGGGCCTTGCCGTGGCGGGTCTCAATTTCCCGGGTTATGCCGAGTATGCCGAGGGCCCTGTCGACGGCAAGAACAATATTGCGGCCTATGAGTTTCCCCTGTGGGTGGCAGCGACGTTCTCGACGGTCGATGAGGTCGAGGCCGCGCTGCGCGATACGGTGATTGTCGCCAAATCTGCCGGAGAGGGGCTGGGCGTGTCGCTGCTCCATTGGATTATCGGCGACAGCCAGCGCAGCATCGTGGTCGAGATGATGGCTGACGGCCTGCATGTATACGACGATCCGGTCGACACCCTTGCCAACCAGCCGACCTTCCCGTGGCACATGGAAAACCTCCGCACCTATATCACCGCCACAAGCGATTTTCCGCAGACGGCGACATGGCGTGGCGCCGAGCTCAAGCCCTATGGCGCGGGTGCCGGCATGCGCGGCATTCCGGGCGATTGCTATTCGCCGAGCCGTTTTGTAAAGGCGGCGTACCTCAATGCCAATTACCCGCAAAAGGAGAGCGAGACCGAAAACGTCGTCCGCATGTTCCGCTCGCTCGAGGGCGTGGTGATGATTGAGGGGGCGTCCAGGATGGGAGATGGCAAGTTCGAGAAGACCATCTACACCGGATGCTTTAGCGCGCGCACGGGCAATTATTACTACGCGATGTATGAGGATCCGTCGATTCGCTACGTGAGCCTGATGGATGCCGAGGGCGCGAGCCCCGATAAGCTCGTGGTTCCCGAGCCGCGTCGTTCGTAGCCGATAGCTTTACTGCAATGCAAAGCGGCCCTGCATCTCTCGCGAGGTGCAGGGCCGCTATCGTCAATGGCTGGTGGCGTCGCTAGAAGTTGGCATCGTTGAGTTGTTCGTTCTCGAGGCCGTCGAGCTGTTGCTGTTCGGGCGTATCGGCGACGCTCTCGAGCAACTCGGTGGGATCGACGTTCATGTCCTTACCGGCTTCGTTGCCGTTGACCAAGTCGTCCGAGAAGATGTCGACTTCCATTTCCTCGGCCTCTTCGATCTGAACCTCGAGCGGCACCTGGGTGCGCACGAGCTTAACGGCCGGGCGCATGCGGGCAAACAGCGGCACGTACTCGATGATGATGGCCGAGTTCTCAAGACCGTACCAGCGTGCCGGGCTTCCGCAGGCGCGGCGGACGGCGTACTTGATGGCCATCACGCGGTGGTCATTGCGGTTGATGTCCGTTTCGGGGGCAAGCATCTTGCGCAGCATACAAAAGCGGAAGTCACCCACGTTGCCGCGTGTCTCGTAGATGGAGTAGGTGTGATGTTGCGGCGGCAGCTCGCCCGATGCCATCAAGTCGCCGACGATCTGACGCAGATAAGCGTTGACGCGCTGGTTGACTTTAAAGCCCAGGTCCAGGCGAACGCGGAAGAGGAAGTCCGTGCCAAAGGTCTCGACGGAATACTCGTGCGTATAGGGTTCGTCGGTAACGTGCACGTTAATGAACCAATATGCCTTGGCGCGCTTGGGATGCTTATCCAGGATGGAATAGAGCACGTCGCGGTCGAGCGTGAGCGGGTCGGGGCTGTTGGTGAGAAATACCAGATTGTCGGCGAGCACGGGATAGGTCTCGTCGTTGCGCAGGCGGTTGAGCTGATCGATGTACTTGGAGACGGGCAACAGAATCGTCTGCGTGCGCTCGATGGCGGTGCCACGGCGCCACACGTACATAAGGCCAAACAGCAGTGCGGCCAGGAAGATCATCACATAGCCGCCGTCAAAGAACATGGTGAGGCACGAGGCAAAGAAGCACAGCTCAATGGCACCGAAGAGCAGGGCGAAGACGCAGGCGCCCAGCTTGTGCTTGAGAATGCCAGCGATATAGCTCGTCAAAAGCGTCGTGGTCATGAGCATGGTCACGGTAATGGCGAGGCCGTAGGCGCTCTCCATGCGCTCGGAGTTTTGGAACAGCAGCACGATGAAGATGCAGCCGACCCACATGATGTTGTTGACGAGCGGAATATAGAGCTGACCCTTGGTGTCGCTGGGGTAGTGGATGCGCAGATGCGGCATAAGGTTGAGACGCGTTGCCTCGGATACCAGCGAGAAGGAGCCGGTGATGAGCGCCTGCGAGGCAATGATGGCTGCCACGGCCGAAAGCACGATGGCAAAGGGACGCAGGGGCTCGGGAAGCATCATATAGAACGGGTTGACGATATCCATCGCGAGCATCTGGGGATTGGAATTGTTGGCGAGCAGCCAAGCGCCCTGACCCAGGTAGTTAAGGATTAGCGCCGCCTTAACAAACGGCCAGGATGCGTAGATGTTGGCCTTGCCTACGTGGCCCATGTCTGAATAGAGCGCCTCGGCGCCGGTCGTCGACAGGAAGACGAAGCCGAGCACCATGATGCCCGAGTGGTTGATGGGCGAGAACAGAAACATGACGCCGCGGATGGGGTTGAGCGCGCGCAAGATGGACAGGTTGCCGAGCATGTTGAACAGACCGGCGCCTGCCAGGAACAGGAACCACAGCGTCATGAGCGGACCGAACAGCTTGCCGATTGACGAGGTGCCAGCGCGCTGCATGGCAAACAGGCCGCAGATAATGATGATGGTAATAATGATGACGTTAGTTTGCCCGTCACCCAACAGCGCGTGGCCCCACTCGATGGTACGCAGGCCCTCGATGGCTGTGGTGACCGTGACCGCGGGGGTGAGGATGCCGTCGGCGAGCAGCGCCGCGCCGCCGATCATGGCAGGTAGGATCAGCCATGGTGCCACTTTTCGCACCAGGCTAAACAGGGCGAAGATGCCGCCTTCGTTGTGGTTGTCGGCCTTCATGGCGATTACCACGTACTTGACCGTGGTCACGAGTGTCATGGTCCAGATGACGAGCGAAAGCGCGCCCAGGATCATGTCCTCGCTGACGGTACCGATGCCGCCGTTGTTGGCGACGATTGATTTCATGGTGTACATGGGGCTCGTGCCGATGTCGCCATAGACGACGCCGAGCGTTACAAGCAGCATGCCAGCGGAGAGGGGGATGGCTCCGTGCCCGCCTTGACCACGCTGGTCTTGGGGGCTTGCCTCCAGTTTGTTGTGTGCCACGTGGACTCCCTTAGACATCCGGTTATCTGTCTAGGACAGATAATCTTTATGCCGTCTTTATACATACAAGAGCAGTTTGGCACATCAGGTTATTTTAGACAATAATCCCCAGCTGGGGATTATTTATGTACGTAGGTAGCATTTCAAAGCAGGGGCTTTTAAGCACGTGCTGTCTGGGCGATGCCAGCCTTGGCGTTTGCGCGTTTGCCGGCGAGTTCGCAAAAAATCGCGCCGCCGATGATAAGCGCGGCACCCATCAGGCGGACCGGTGTTATGGCTTCGCCCAAAAGGACGGCCGAGAACACGACGGCCGAAAGCGGCTCGAGGTAGCCGACGACGGCGACGGTCTGGACGAGCAGCTTAGCGACGGCGCTAAAGTAGAGCAGGCAACCAATGCCGGTGTTGACGACGCCGAGCATAGCGACGGCGCGCCAATCAATACTGGCGGCGACGCCGGCGGACAGGAACGAGGGAGCGCCCTGCGTGATGAGCGTGAGGACCAGTGCGGTCACAAAGGCGGCGCTCACCTGGAGCGCGGAGTTCTCGAGGCCCTCGATGTGCGGCGCACCCTTGCTGGCGATGACCATCAATGCATAGCAGAAGGCTGAGACGATTCCACAGACGATGCCCGCAATGGGCATATTGCCGCCTAGACCTTGTGCTGCAATGAGAAAAGCACCGCAGGCGACGGCGATAAACCCGGCGATTTTGCCGCCGGTCAGTTTTTCACCAAAGATGAGTGGGGAGAGCGCCATGACAATGATAGGGCCACAGTAGTACAGTAGCGAGGATACGCCGACGCCGATCGTCTGGTAGGCACGGAACAGAAAAATCCAGCTGGCACCCAGCGCGGCTCCCGACAGAAGGAGTGCTGCGGCTTCGCGGGGACGAGATGGCGCCTGCAGTTTATGGCGTTGGGTGATGGCAAGGATAGTGACAAGCGAGAGGGCGCCCAAAAACGTGCGCAGTAGCACGATATCGGAGCTCGGCAGCGCGATGGCAGCGGCGATGATGCCGTTGGAGCCAAACAATAGCAATGCTGCTAAGTACGTAAACAGTCCGTTGTTCATGCGCTGACATCCCCTCTATATCCGTGCATATTCACTATGGGTGAACTGGCTATAGAAGAAAAGCGAATATAATTCATGGATGACATGACAAAAACTCATGTAAAGGTGGAGGTGTGTCGTGGAAACGAATATTCAAAAGATGAAGGTGCTGCTGGAGACCGTGCGCGCCGGCAGTTTTACGCGCGCCGCTGAGCGCCTAAGCTATTCGCAGTCTGGCGTGAGCCGCATGGTGGCCGACCTTGAGGCGGATTGGGGTTTTAAGGTGCTTGACCGCAGCCGTGAGGGCGTGGTGCTTTCTGCTGACGGGCGGCAGGTCATGCCGGCAGTCGAGGTGCTCTGCGAGGAATTCACTCGCTTGCAGCGACGGGTGGATGAGATGCGGGGGCTCATGCGCGGCAAAATCTGCATCGGTACGTTTTCGAGTGTGGCGACCCACGTGCTGCCGCCGGTGATTGCGCGCTTTCGCGCCGATCACCCAGACATCGATTACGAGTTGCTGATGGGCGACTATTCAGAGATTGAACAATGGGTGGGAGAGGGCCGCTGCGATTTGGGCTTTATCCCGCGTGAGCCCCGAGAAAACGGCATGACATCGCTGCCTTTGGTGCGCGACGAGTTGATGGCGGTAGTGCCGGCAGACTCTTTACTTGCCGCAGCGGAGGTCGTCTCTCTTGCCGATTTGGCCAACGAGCAGTTTATTCTGCTGGAACGGGGTACCGATGATGAGATTACGCCGCTGTTTCGCCGCGCGGGCCTGGCGGTGCGCTCTAAGCTGTCGACCTGGGATGATTATGCGATTATGGCCATGGTCGAGGACGGTCTGGGCGTGAGCATTCTTCCGGCGCTCATCTTGCGCCGCTGCCAGTTCGATGTTGCCGTGCGCCCGCTCGAGCGGCATGCCCATCGGCAGATCAATGCGATATATCGCACGGCTGATGTTTCGCTTGCCGCCGCTCGATTCCTTGAATACCTCTAAACGTGTGCACGTTATTGTCCGCTTTGGGCAAATCTCGGAGTTCGGTACGTTTTCTTATGAAATTGAACTTTCGAATGAGGCACGGCGCTATACTGCTTGCTAAATTGAACTCTGGTTCAATTCGTGTTCTATAAATTGAACTTTGCCAGCAAGGAGGTTCTAGTGGCCCAAGAGACGTTTAGCGATCGCCTGCGACAGACTATGTCCGATCGCGACGTTCGCCAGTCGGACGTAATCCGCGCATCGGAGATGCTCGGCAAAAAACTCGGCAAGAGTCAGATGAGCCAATATGTGAGCGGCAAGACGATCCCGCGGCGCGATGTGGCAGAGCTGCTCGCCCGCATTTTGGAGGTCGATGTTACCTGGCTGCTTGCCGGTGACGCCGATCAAGGCGAGGCATCATCGCCCCGTAACGTTTCCAAGCCCGAACCCCATCCCTCAGCTCAAATTCCAAGGAGCACCACCATGCGTACTTTTTCTAAATCCACCAAGCTTGATAACGTCCTGTATGATGTGCGCGGTCCCGTCGTCGACGAGGCTGCCCGTATGGAGGACGAGGGCGAGCGCATCCTCAAGCTCAATATCGGTAACCCGGCGCCCTTCGGTTTCCGCACGCCCGACGAGGTCATCAAGGATATGCGCCAGCAGCTGCCCGATTGCGAAGGCTATTCCAACTCGCGCGGCCTGTTCTCGGCACGCAAGGCGATTATGCAGTACTCGCAGATCAAGGGCCTGCCCAATGTTCAGATGGAGCACATCTACACGGGCAACGGCGTGTCCGAGCTCATTCAGCTTTCGATGAACGCGCTGCTCGACAATGGCGACGAGATTCTGATCCCCAGCCCCGACTATCCGCTCTGGACGGCGTGCGCAACCCTTGCCGGCGGTCATCCCGTGCACTATCTGTGCGATGAGCAAGCTGATTGGTATCCCGACCTGGAGGATATGGAGTCCAAGATCACGAGTGCGACCAAGGCCCTCGTCATCATCAACCCCAACAACCCCACGGGCTCGGTCTACCCGCGCGAGGTGCTCGAGGGCATCGTCGAGGTTGCGCGCAAGCACCAGCTCATGATCTTTGCCGATGAGATCTACGACCGTCTGTGCATGGACGGCTACGAGCACGTCTCGATTGCCTCGCTCGCTCCCGATCTGCCCTGCGTCACCTTTAGCGGCCTTTCCAAGTCGCACATGATTGCGGGCTATCGTATTGGCTGGATGGTGCTTTCGGGCAACCAGCGCTGTATGAGCGATTTCATCATGGGCGTCAACATGCTCTCTAACATGCGCCTGTGCTCCAACGTGCCGGCCCAGTCGATCGTCCAGACGGCGCTCGGCGGCCATCAGTCGGTCAACGACTACATCCGTCCCGGCGGCCGTGTCTACGAGCAGCGCAACTTTGTGTATGAGGCGCTCAGCAAGATCGACGGCATCTCGGTGGTCAAGCCGCGTGCGGCGTTCTATATCTTCCCTAAGATGGATGTTAAAAAGTTCAACATTACCGATGACGAGCAGTTTGCTCTCGACCTGCTGCACGAGAAGAAGATCCTGATCACGCGCGGCGGCGGTTTTAACTGGGCCGAGCCCGATCACTTCCGCATCGTGTACCTGCCGCGCATGGAAGTGCTCAAAGAGTCCCTCGAAGACCTCGCCGACTTCTTTGACCATTACCGTCAGGCGTAGGGGATAGAAACTCCGCACTATGAAAAGCTCCCTGCAGTTGTTTTGCTGCAGGGAGCTTTCTTGAATCGGCGGAACTATATAACGATGCCGTTGCAGTGATCGATTTCGTGCTGGATGATCTCGGCGGTGTAGCCCGAGAAGTTTTTGATGCGGTGGACGAAGTTCTCGTCCAAATACTCAACCTTAATGCGGCGATAGCGGGTGCAGGGACGCTCGCCGATCAGCGAGAGGCATCCTTCGCTCGTCTGATAGGCATTGACCTGCTCAAGAATTTGAGGGTTGTACATCAGCAGCGCCCTGTTGCCGTCCTTTACGCAGATGATGCGTTTGCGTACGCCGATCATGTTGGCGGCGAGCCCCACGCACTCATGCTCATGTTCGTGGAGCGTATCCAGGAGGTCCTGCCCGGTCGCGGCATCGTCGGGTCCCGCGTCTTCGGAAGACAGGCGCAAAAAGAACTCGGATTTCATGATGGGCTTAATCATGGCGGGCTCCTCATGTCTCATGCTTTCGTGGACTTTTAATAATAGCGCGGAAGGAAAGCTGTGCGTCCGCGTTACAATCTTTCGATGTTGGACCATGTTGCCAGACTCGTCGTGTACGGCGTCTGGCGTAAGTCTAGGGCTCATTTTCGCCCTGGACTGTTCCTCTGGGGCGATGCGACTGTCGTTCCAAGAGGAAGGAAATGCATGGGGAGCAAATCTCAGCAACAAGTTCAAGCACCGCCATCGGCCACTGCGGCAATTCTCGTCGTAATGTATATTGCAGCCTTTGTTGCCGCGTTTAACGAGAACATCATTAACGTGGCGTTGCACGACATTATGGCGGCCTTTTCGGTGAGTGCCACCACGGCGCAGTGGCTCGTTTCGGGCTACATGATCGTGACGTCGATCTTTACGGCCATCATGGCCTTCCTGTCCGGCCGTTTCTCGACGCGCAAGCTGCTGTTTTTCGCATGCGGATGCATGGTCGCCGGCGAAGTTCTGTGCCTGGTCGCTCCGTCGTTTGGCGTTTTGCTGCCAAGTCGTATTCTGCAGGCTGCGGGATCGGGCATCTTGTTCCCGCTCATGATGAACGTGGTGCTGTCTTGCGCTCCGCGCGAGAAGCTCGGCCTGTATCTGAGCTTGGGCGGTGCCTGCATTACGTTGGGGCCGGCGTTTGGACCCGTGATCAGTGGTCTTATGTGCACGTTGTTTGGCTGGAGGGCGGTGTTCGTAGTGCCGCTGGTGGGCGGCATTGTGGTCGCTGCGGCGGGCGTAAAGCATGTCCAGAATGTCGGAGAGCGCTCGAATACCACGCTTGATATTCTGTCGGTTGTTTTGCTCGCGGCCGGCATTACGGCATTTGTGTATTCCGTAGGCGAGTTCTCGACCAATCTGATTGCCGGTATCGTGGCACTTTTCGCCGCCATTGTGCTGCTCGGCCTGTTTGCGGCCCGTCAGCTCAAGCTCGAACATCCGGTGCTTAACGTGCGTCCCATGGCGAGCGTTCGTTTTTGGCCCGCGTGCCTGCTTGTGGTGGTGTCGATGATGACGACGTTCTCGATGAGCGTTTTGTTGCCGCTCTATTTTGAGGGCGCATACGGCATGACCGCACTTATTGCGGGCTTGCTCATTTTGCCGGCGATTGCCTGCAACGCCGTGACCTCGATTGTGGGCGGACGCGTGATGGACGCCCGTGGCGCATGGCCGCTGCTGCCGGTCGGCTTTGCCCTGATTGCCGTGGGGCAGACTGCCATCTCGATGACGGCGGCAAGTATGAACATCGGCGTCGTCGTGGCGCTGACCGTTGTGGTGTATGCCGGAGTCGGTTTGGTGCTGAGCCCCTCGCAAACGGCCGGCTTGGAGACGCTGCCTGCCGCTGAGCATCCCCACGGAACGGCATTGCTTAACACGTGGAACATGATTGCCGCATCGTTTGGCCCATCGCTGTTTATCGGTCTGCTCTCGAGTTCTGCGGCGACTGCCGGCGCGGCTGGCGCTGCGACCGACGTTGCCCAGGCGATTGGATTTGCAACTGCCGTGCGTGTGGCGGCTGTGATTGCCGTGGTCGGGTTCGCGACGTCGCTGGTGTACGCTCGTCGCGAGTCGCACATGTCGCATTAATGTGTGCACATAGATTCTGCAGCTAGATTGGATGGCAACAACATAAACTAATGGACGTTTTGCCGAGAGGCATGAATGTTTAAAGCGCAAAGAGTGCGCGACGGGCCCCGCGAATGGGGCGATGATGCCCGAGAGGGCTAAGAAGGAGTCTCATGTCCGAGAACGAAGAGATCATGAACGAGACCGAGAACGAGACCATGGCTGCCGAGGTTGAGGCAGTCGAGACCGTGGAGACCGAAGCTGCCGGGGTTGAGGCTGCTGACGAGGTTTCCGCCGAGGAGGAGGCCGAGGTTGTCGAGGCCGCCGTTGATTACGATGACGAAGAGCTGATGGACAAGATGCAGAAGGCCGCCCGCCTGCTGCGTAGCCGTCGCTTTGCTATTTCCAAGGAGGAGGAGGCCAAGGCCGAGCGCATGGCGAACATCGAGCGCGCCATCAAGCTTCTTGACCTCAAGCCCAAGATGGAGCAGAAGGAAATGTCCGACCTGCTGGGCATGCGCCTCCGTGAGCTCGATGGCCTGATGGCCGAGGCCGAGGCTGCCGATCTGGTCGGCCGCATCGACGACGCCGAGGGCGATATGCGCAAGATTGTTGTCTTCGCCGCCGAGGATGCCGCTGAGGGCCTGGTCGAGCTTGCCAACAAGAAGGAGAAGCTCCTGCCCGAGCTTTCTTATGAGGAGGCCACCGAGCTGATGGCCGCTCTCGATAAGGTTATCGCTCCGCTCGTCGCCATGGGCCTGGACGAGGACCGCGGTCCTCGCGGCGGCCGTGACGACCG
>UQIQ01000001.1 GCA_900541185.1 uncultured Collinsella sp. | reverse complement strand
TAGTCATTGGGGACGTTCTTAAACGACTAGTCACTGGGGACGTTCTTAAATGACTAGTCGTTGGGGACACTCTTCGCAAAAAAGCTGCAAGGACTGTCCCCCCACTACCGGCAGAAAAGGACTGTCCCTAACTGCCGGATTAGGCGAGGCTCTCCAGAACACGGCGAAGTTCCTGCTGGACGGCGTGGTCGCGGTTGCGCCCCACCACGCGATCGGCAACGGCCTTGAGTGCAGGACGCGCGTTTTCCATCGCGCAGCCCGTGCCGACAAAGCGAATGATCTCGTAATCGTTCATCGAATCGCCAAACGCCATAACCTCGTCGCGCCCAATGCCATAATGCTCCGCGAGCTGTGCGATACCCGAGGCCTTCGACACACCGGGCTGCATGGCATCGATCCACGCGTTGCCCGAAGGCGCAAAAGTAAAGAGCTGACCGAGTTCACGCTGTAGCACGTACGCACTGTCCATAACAGCACTGTCATCGCAAAAGATACTCGCCTTGATGATATTTACACTGGGATCGGGCAGCTCCCAAATGCGCTCGGCATTGGGAAGGTCCTTATCGACCTCACGCACGAACTTGCACTCGTCATCGAGCAGGAAGGACTTGGTTCGGTCAAAAAGCGCAAGATGCAGATTGGGAAACGTCGCGACAGCCTGGGCGAGCCTTCGAATCGCCAGGTGCGAATACACCTCGCGGTCTACCATCTTACCGTCGGCGTAGACCTGGGCGCCGTTAGCGGCGACAAAGTCCATCTTGTCGCGAACAGGTGCAAAGAACTCGCACAGGCGGTCGTAACGACGGCCTGACGATGCGGCGAAATGCACGCCATGCTCGTGTAGCGCCAGAATCAGTTCGTAGGTCTCGGGAGGCACCTGGCCGTTTTCGTCAAGCAACGTGCCGTCCATATCGGATGCAATCAGTTTAAACATAGAAAAGCTCCCTTCGGGCTTGATGGAATCGGACGTATATCCAATTCCAACGTACCCAAAGGGAGCTCAAATAAGACTCTGCGGGCGTAAACGTTACAAGGACCTAGCAAATAGCTCACACATGCCAGAGGTCTCACGGTCGCGGCGTCAGGCGACACGCCACCCCGACGACTAGTCGTTTAAGAACGTCCCCGATGACTAGTCGGCGTAGGTGAAGGTCGTGACGTCGAACATGCCCTCGGGGCGGATGCGGAGCGTCGGGATGACCGGCAGGGGCAGGAAGATGATGCCCATGATGGGGTCGAGCGGCGGCTCGATACCCATGGCGCGCGCCTTGACCATAAAGTCGTCGTGCTGTGCGGCGACATCCTCGGCCGTGCCCTCGCTCATCAGACCACCAAGCGCCAGCGGAATACGCGCCACGACCTCGCCGTTGCGCACCAGCACGTGGCCGCCCTGGCCAACAGCCTCGACGGCAGCCATCATATCGGCAGCGTTATCGCCCACGACGCACACGTTGTGCGAATCGTGGCCAATCGTCGAGGCGATGGCACCGCCCGTGATGGTAAAGCCGCGCACCCAGCCACGGCCGATATGCTTGCCGACGAGCCCCATGCCGGCGGGACCGTCGCCATCGGCGCCCTCGGCCTGCAGCGACACGCCGCGACCGTGACGCTCGATCAGCATAATGCGGCGCAGGCCCTCGGCATTCTCGGGACGAGCCATGCTCGTGATGGCCTTGCCCGGCACCACGTCGATCACGGCCTCGCCCGGCTTAAAGGCATAGTCGAACACGTCGAGCGATAGCTTCGGCAGCTTAACGGAAGCACGCAGCTCATCGGCAAGCGCTGCGACCTCGGCGGTCTCGGGCGCAACCTCGCCCACAAAAGTGCCATCCTGTGCCACGAGCGCGCCGGCGGCATACACGCGATGCGGAGCTGTGGCAAACGTCAGGTCGTTGAGTACCAGCAGGTCGGCACGCTTGCCCGGGGCGATGGCGCCACGCAGCTCGTGCGGGTCGCGGCAGCCGTGATCCAGGCCAAACGCCTCGGCCGTGGACAGGGACGCCATAGAGATGGCAACCACGGGATCAATACCGGCCTCGATAGCCACGCGGCAGGCATTGTCGATCATACCGGTCGAAAGCGCGTCGGAGGGGGCGCGGTCATCGGTCGCGAAGCAGCAGCGACGGGCGCGGGCGGGGTTCTCCAGCAGCATCGGCGACAAGTTGGCCAGGTCGTGGCTGCACGTACCCTCGCGCAGCATCACATACATGCCGCGGGACAGTTTATCGAGCGCCTCCTCGGGAATCGTCGACTCGTGGTCGGCGATAATGCCCGCCGCGGCATAGGCGTTGAGGTCCTTGCCGGCAACAAGTGGCGCATGGCCGTCGACCTGCTTGGACGGCGTTTGGTTGGCAGCATCGATGCGAGCGCAGGTCTCGGGATCGGCCATAAAGATGCCCGGCAGGTTCATCATTTCGCCCAGACCAAAGACATCGCCCGGATGCTCGGCAAAAAACGCCTGCATATCGGCGGCGGTAATCACAGCACCCGCTTGCTCATCGGGCAGCGCGGGCACGCACGAGGGCATCATGTACTTGATGGAAATGGGCGCGCGACGGCCGTCCTCGATCATAAAGCGCAGGCCGTCCAGGCCGGAAACGTTGGCGATCTCGTGGCTGTCGGCAATGGCAGTGGTGGTGCCGCGCGTCGCCGCCATGCGCGCATACTCGGCGGGACGGATGTTCGAGGACTCGATATGCAGATGTCCGTCGATAAAGCCGGGGGCGATATAGCGACCCTGGCAGTCAATGACCTCGGCAGCCTCGTAGGTACCGGCGGCATCGTCGCGACCGTCGTAGAGCACGCCGACGATTACGCCGTCCTTGACGGCAACGCTACCGGGCGCCACGCGCTGACCGTACACGTCGACAATCTGCGCATTGGTAAACAGCGTGTCGACAGGCACGCGACCCTCGGCTGCATCGATCACAGACCTCATGACCTCAACGGACATACATACTCCTTTAACTGTAGAAATAACTGCGGAGCGGACGAGCCTTCACCGCAGCAAGCCAATAGCAATTGTATGCCCAAAAGAAGGAGCGGCGGCACACCTCTCCGCTTAACGGCACCGCCAAATGATCCCTTGGGGACGGAGAAAAAAGTTGCGGTGGAATAGTTCCTGCCTGGGCGCCCGTATGGCATTTTTAGGAACTATTTCACCGCAACTCAAAAGGTCGCAGTCGGGAACCCCGGCTGCGACCCTATTGCACATGTTAGGTTGACCTACTTGCTAGACCAATTTAAAGCCCTTGCGCTTGCCTACGGAGAGGGTGTCGCCCAGCTTGAGGGCGCTCGGATCGATGTTGTAGCTCTTGGGAGCCACGGCCTTGCCGTTGATCTTGACGCCGCCGCCGTCGATATCGCGACGGGCCTGGCCGGCGCTCGCCGAAAGGCCCAGGTCCTTAAGCAGGCCTGCGAGGTAGATCTGGCCCTCGTCGTTAACAGTCAGATCAACGTGCTTCTCGGGGAAGTCGGCAAGCTGGCCCTCCTTGAACACGCGGTCGAACTCGGCCTGAGCCTCGTCACCGGCACCGGCGCCGTGATAGGTGTCGCACAGGTCGCGGCCCAGCGCGCGCTTGAGCTCATAGGGGTCGGCGGAACCGTCGGCCAGGGCGGCGTCGATCTTGTCGACCTCGGCCGGGGTGAGCGAGCTGGCCAGACGATAGTACTTGCCGATCATCTCGTCGGGGATGGACATGGTCTTGCCGAACATATCCTTGGGAGCATCGGTCAGGCCGATGTAGTTGCCGTAGGACTTGGACATCTTGCGCACGCCATCGGTGCCCTCGAGCAGCGGCATGGTAAGCGCGATCTGCGGCTCCATGCCCATCTTCTCCATGAGCTCGCGACCAGCGAGCAGGTTGAAGAGCTGGTCGGTGCCGCCCATCTCCACGTCGGCCTTGATCTGAACGGAGTCGAAGGCCTGCATCACGGGGTACAGGAACTCGTGCAGGGCAATCGGCGTCTGGGACTGGTAGCGCTTGGTAAAGTCATCGCGCTCGAGGATGCGGGCGACGGTGAACTTGGAGCACACCTGCAGCAGGCCGGCCAGATCCATCGACAGGATCCAGTCGCCGTTGTGCACGATGGTGGTCTTCTCGGGATCCAGGATCTTCATGGCCTGGCTCACGTAGGTCTCGGCGTTGGCCTCGATCTGCTCCTGCGAAAGCTGCGGGCGGGTGGAGTTCTTGCCCGAGGGGTCGCCGATCAGCGCGGTGCCGTTGCCGATGATGAGGGTGACGTTGTGGCCCAGGTCCTGGAACTGACGCATCTTGCGCAGGGGCACGGCGTGGCCCAGGTGCAGGTCGGGGCTGGTGGGGTCGACGCCAAGCTTGATGTTGAGGGGCTCGCCCTTCTCAAGCTTCTTGCGAAGGTCGGCCTCGGGAACGATCTGCGCGGCGCCCGAGGTGATGATACGCATTTGCTCGTCAACAGACAGCATTGGGTATCCTCCTTTTGCTATAGCACCCTCGCCGAAAACGGCGGTGCTGGAAGTCCATAAACTCTCATATGATAACAAACTGGCGCGACGCGGCACCTACGACAGGAAAATCCTCGTCCTGCCGCATGCGTCGATGGCAACTGGCAGACGTGTACCGTCACGCTCGACCAGATAGCCTACCTGCCGACGACGCAAGCAGTCGCGGCAACGGACCTGTCCCGTCGCATCGGTGGCGCAGACGTCCTCGGCGGTCAGCAGGCAGTGCTCGCACACCATAAGCTCGGGACGGTCGGCGTCGACCGGACCCAAGACGCCGGGTTCAGCAGCTAGTTCGGCAATACGCTCCGCATCATTGCCGAGCAACTCGGCCGGCAAGTACACCCGCCCCGCACCGAGTTCGCGCAGCCAGGCAAGCGTGGCCCGATTCGCGCAGAACACCGGCGCCGCCACGTCAAACGTCACGCCCAGCTCGCGAGCGATCACCACCTGTCCCAGGTTGCGGCAGACGACGCGCCCGGCACGCTGCATCAGTGAGCGGGTCCGGTCAGCGTCACCCGTGCGGCACACCTCGTCAAGCACCACAACGGCGTCGGACAAATCGAGTTCTCCGCGCGGGTCGGCATCCATCAGCTGCCAAGCAAAAACCATGCGAGTGGGAACCGCGCACTCCACCAACTCCGTCGACGCACCGCCATCCACCGCAACGTCCTCAAAGGGCAGCACCTCAACGGCACGCGCAACGGGCGCAATCGCATCCGCCTCGGCCCGCATGCGCTCCAACACCGCCGCCGTCTGATCCAACACGCCGGCGCTGCGAATCAGGTAAACCTCGCAGCCCGCGTCCACCTTACGCTTGCAATGCACGACGACGCGCTTCCCCGCTGCGGCATCCACCGGACAGGGCACCTGCGGCCAGCGCTTGGGCACATCGGGACGCGCGTCGACACCCGGATAGAACCGAATCTCGAGCGTGTCACCCGCCGCCACGGCGGCGTCGAGCTCAACGGTCACCTCTTCGTGGCCCACAGCGACCAAGCGCCCCACGCGCACGCCCTGGTTAATTGCGCGCTCAAAGCTCATCAGCTCGGCACCCGAACGCCCTCGCAGGTACGCATCGGTAAACCCACGGTTAAACGACCTTCCCAACTCGCGCTCAAGCTCTTCCACGGCACCGGGGTCCCACGCGCCGTCGCACAGCATATCGAGTGCCCGGCGCCACACCCGCACCACGTTGAATACGTAATCGGGGTTCTTCATGCGCCCCTCGATCTTGAGCGACGCCACGCCGGCATCTACAAGCTCGGGCAGATGCGCAATACCCAGATAGTCGCGCGGGCACAGCAGGCGATCTCCCTCGACAGCAACAACACTCTGCCCCGCCTCGTCCACTAGGTCGTACGCCAGACGGCACGGCTGTGTGCAGTCGCCGCGCATCGCCGAGCGCCCACGCCGCAGGGCCGAGAACTCGCACGCCCCCGAATAGCCGATGCAAATCGCACCGTGGCAGAATACCTCGATGGGCACGCCCGTGGCACATAGCGCCGCAATCTCGTCGACCGTCAGCTCGCGTGCCGTCGTCACGCGCTCGACCCCCAGCTCGTCGGCGGCAAGCCGCACGGCACCCTCGCTATGAGCGCCCGCCTGCGTGGACAGGTGAATCTCGACCCCGGGAATCGCCGCGCGCAGCGCGCAGGCCAACCCGGCATCGGCCACAATCAGAGCATCGGCGCCCAGCTCCAGTGCATGAGCTCCCAGCGCCACCGCGTCGGACAGCTCATCGTCAAACACGAACACGTTGAGCGTTACGTACACACGCACGCCATGAGCATGCGCCACGGCACAACCGCGCGCAAACTCGTCATCCGTAAAACCATGCGCGCTCACGCGGGCGTTAAAGCCGCCCAACCCCGCATAGATGGCATCGGCACCCGCGGCGATGGCCGCAAGCATCTGGTCGAGCCCGCCCGCCGGCGCCAGCAGCTCGGGCAGCGCCGCACCGGCAGCATCCAATCCAGTCTCGTATTGTCCGCTCGGCCCCATCGCCCGAATCGCCATCGGCAAACTCCTTACCAAGGTATGCATTCACTCTGAAAAATGCCGTCTTCCAGCATACACGAGGCCTCACGCGCCCCGTTTGGTTTATCGTGTAATAACTTATGTCCATCCTGCCCCGACGGCACATCCACCGTCCGGCACGACATACCTGGAGGTCAATATATGGGTCCTCGCCAACGACAGGGACGCAGCCGTTCAAAGACGCATGCTCTGCCCATAATCCTGCTCTCGTTTTTGGGCTTTTTGCTTATCGCGGGCGTGGCATTTGGCATCGGCATGGTCGGCAACGTCAACCGCTGGCTGTCCGATCTGCCCGACTACACCGACGCCAACGCGTATCTGGTGAGCGAGCCCACCGAGATCGTCGACTGCAACGGCAACAAGATCGCGAGCTTCTACACGCAAAACCGCAAGTCCATCACCAAGGACGAGGTCTCCCCCTACGTGCTGCAGGGCACCGTTGACGTCGAGGACGAGCGCTTCTACGAGCACGGCGGTATCGACCTGTGGGGTATCGCGCGTGCTGCGGTGGCAACCCTCGGCGGCGGGCACGAAGGCGCCTCGACTATCACCCAGCAGCTGGTGCGCAACACCATCCTGCAGGAGGAGCAGTTCGACTCGACCATCGAGCGTAAGGTGCGCGAGGCCTACATCGCCGTCAAGATGGAGGACATGTACTCCAAAGACGAGATCCTCATGATGTACCTCAACACCATCTATTACGGCCACGGCGCCTACGGCATCGAGGCCGCCGCCGAGACCTATCTGTCCAAGAGCGCCGCCGACCTCACCCTGAGCGAAGCCGCACTATTGATCGGCCTTCCCAACTCGCCCTCGCAGTACGACCCCACGGTCAACCCCGACCTGGCGCTGTCCCGTCGCAACAAGGTCCTCGACAACATGTTGCGCCTGGGCCACATTACGCAGGAGGAACACGATGCCGCACAGGCCGAGCCCATCACCCTCAACGTGACCGAGATTTCGGGCAGCGGCGTAGACGTATACTCGCAGCCCTACTTTGTCGCCTATGTTAAGCAGCTGCTGGAGCAGGAGTTCTCGACCGACGTGCTCTTTAAGGGCGGCCTGACCGTCAAGACCACCATCGACCCCACGATGCAGCAGGTGGCAGAGAATGCCGTTCGTGAGCAGCTCGACACGCTCTCGCTCGACGGCCTGGACATGGGCATGGTCGTCGTCGATCCCAAGACCGGCTACATCAAGTGCATGGTGGGCGGCTACGACTACAACGCCGACGAGAACCACGTAAACCATGCCACGGCCAAGCGTCCCGTCGGCTCCACCTTTAAGGCCTTTACGCTGGCAACTGCCATCCAAAACGGCATGAACCCCAACGTCACCCTCAACTGCAACTCGCCGCTCAAGGCCAAGGGCACCACGACCGAGGTCCAAAACTACGCCAACCATAGCTATGGCAACATCACGCTTAAGCAGGCAACGGCATACTCCTCCAACACCGGCTACATCCAGGTGGCGGAAGCCGTCGGCAACAGCAAGATCATCTCGCTCGTCAAAAAGCTCGGCATCGATCCCGCCAAGGACAACATCGAGGACGTTCCCGTCATGACCCTCGGCACCGGCTCGATCTCGCCGCTCGAGATGGCCGCCGCCTACGCGACGTTTGCCAACGGCGGCTACTATCGCCAGCCGATCGCCATCACCGAGATTGACTCTCGTACCGGTTCGGTGCTGTACCAGCACACCGACAATCCCTCACAGGTGCTTACCGAGGGCGAGGCCGCCGCGGTCACCGATGTTCTGTCCGGCGTCATGCAGGGAAGCGGTACGGGTGCTGCCGGTGCCCTGAGCGTCAACCAGCCCTATGCCGGCAAAACGGGCACCACCGACAACACCACCAACCTGTGGTTCTGCGGCTATACCCCGCAGCTGGCGTGCGCCCTGTGGACCGGCTATTCCGCGGGCGAGATCCCCATCCAAAAATACGGCACAGACCTGCTGGGCGACAGCACCAACCTGCCTGTCTTTAAGCGGTTTATGAGCACCGTTCTGACCGGTACCGAGCGCGAGGAGTTTGCGACCGGAACGGCGCCCACCTATAAGAACAACAGCGTCTGGAAGTTCTACGGCACCAACAACACCAAGAAGACGGAGAACGACGACAAGGACAAGGACGAGAACGAGGACGAAGAGGAAACCACCACTACAACGACTACCACGACGACCACGACCACCGAGACCACGGGCGGCGACACCACCGGCGGCACCGGTACGACCGGTGGCTCGACGGGCGGCTCCACCGGTGGTTCGACCGGCGGCGATGGCGGCACGCCTACGCCCACGCCCACTCCCGACCCCTCGCCCACGCCTGACGATACGGTCGGCTAGAAATCATCCGGCCATAAGCAACAAGGCCCCCGAACAGCTTATTCAACTGCTCGGGGGCCTTTTAGTTTAAAGCGACCTGGCAGGCGGTCTTTATACCGGCAAACAAAAAGGGGGTACCGACCATCGTCGATACCCCCTTACAGGCAACTATGTCAGCGCGCGCAGGGCCGAGCGCACGACCCGCACGCCTACTTGCGAGAATTGCTCAGCTTATTGATCAGCGCCTCGAGACGCTCGCCGTCCTCGGCCGTCTGGGCAATAACCAAAATCGTATCGTTGCCGGCAAGCGAGCCAAGCACATCAGGCAGCTCTGCCGCATCAACGGCGGCGGCGATGCCGGAAGCCGTGCCAGGCTGAGCCTTGATCATAACCAGATTATCGGTGCGCAGAACGCCCGTTACGAGCTCGGAAACCATACGCTGCAGGTGCAGGTCCTCTGCCAGAACATAGATGCCCTCAGGGAGCTTACGCAGCCCCATATCGGCAATATCGCGAGAGACAGTCGCCTGCGTGCAATCAAAGCCCATAGCGCGGAGCTCATCGACCAGCACGCGCTGCGTGCGGACATCCTTATTGCGCACAATATCTCTAATGGCATCCTGGCGCCCATTGCGTTTTTTAGCCATACAAACCCTCTCTCCAAAAGATGGCGGAGACAATCAATCAGTGATTGAATAGTTTAACGCTATTTGAAGGCTTTTGTGTATAAGAACGCATTTCGAAACAATTCTATGCAAATTTGTTTCGAAATGAGCCGTTTAGGCGGTTTTTACGCCCGTCCGGTTAAGAAAAGCTGCCAGATGCGTACACATCACGCAGCGCGCGGGCTTGGCGCTGGCGATCGGCCCAAACAACAGACCAAGTCCCCGATGGTTATCCTTGAGCGCGGCGACCATCTGACGGGTTCGAGGCGCCTCGAGCATATCACGCATGCGGGCGGAACGCTCGATTGACGACACTCCATGCGGGCTCAGACACAAATTCTCGATGCAGGCGACCAGTCCGGCAAAGTAGAACTTTTGGCTTGCCAGCTTGAGCCGACCACCGCTATCTGCTTCCGAGAGTGAGTCCGCAAGCTCGTCGAGTGCTCGAGTGTCATCGGATATCCTGGCAAACATGGTGGGATCAAAGGCATCTGTAAGCTTAGGTGCCACCGCGTGGAAACAAGCGTCGCCGCAGCCGGACACGAATCGTGCCTGCGAGAGCGCATAAGCCATAAACTCAACCGTACGGTACGCCTTGCCGCGCGACAGGCATGCCTCAAACAGCGGACGGCTATACATCACGCCAGAGGCCTGAGCGACTAGGCCGCCCAAAATCAACTGGGGCAGCTCAGTCACCATAGAAGACTCGTCTTCTATGGCAATAGAGGCAGCATCCAAGACGCGCGAATGACGCTCGCGATGCGCATCGTATCGATCGAGCGACACCGAGGGGAGCACAATGTCTGCCGCAGTATCGCACGCGATATCGACCATCTTGGAAAGGGCCTGCGGAGCAAACCACTCATCGGCGTTCATGGCGATGATTTGAGAGCCGCGCGAGGCATCAAAACCGGCACGAAGACAAGCGCCGCGCTTCACGTCCTCGACGTCAATCAAATCAATATGGATGTCCCTGTCGGCAGCAACTTGAAGCGAATGGCGCACACCGGGCGCAGCATCGCGGCAGACAACGACAATCTGCAAATCGTAGAGGTCTTGGTTCTGGATACTCTCGAGCGCACGCATCGCATAGCTGGGCGAACCTTCTACCACAAGGATCACCGAAAGTCGCGGATGCGAGCCACGTCGAACCAAGTTATCCGTCCTCTCGACAGCAATGAATCAAATCGTGGTTCATGGTACACCCCGGCAATAAAAGCAATGAGACACCGGTTGTATTGCACGCCAAGAACAGATGTTGCACACGCGCAGCCCACAGATGACGGGTGTCGACGCACGACGCGTCGAGCCCCCCCTAGTCGAGCACGACAAGCTCGACGGGATCGTAATCCACGCCCATAAACGTAAGGCCGCAGGCAGGAGCCGTGGGGCCCGCAGCGGTACGGTCGCAAGCATCGATGACCTCGCGCATCCACTCGGGTTTACGGCGATGCATGCCAATCTCGACAAGCGTGCCCACGATCGTGCGGACCATCGAATGCAGAAACGCATTGCCCTCGATGGTAAACGTCAGGATGTCCTCGCCAAACGCAACCTCATGGCCAAACTCGGCACGCATCACGCAGCGAAGCGTAGGTTTGCCCACGGCAGAGGCGACCTTGCAAAAGCTCTTAAAGTCCTGCTCACCCAAAAGCGCGGGACAGGCCGCAGACATGGCCTCGACGTCCAAGGGATAGCGATGCCACCACACGGCACCACGGGACAGCACGGGGCGCGCATCGCGATCGGCAATACGGTACGTATACGTACGGGAACGCGCGTCAAAGCGTGCAGAAAAGCCCTTACGGGCCCTGTAGACCTCGTTTATGGCGATATCTTTAGGCAGCAGGGCATCCATAGCCCGCAGCCACCTACGGCGCGTAAGGGCGAGCTCAGCGTCCGTTACGGGCACGCTGATATACTGTGCCACGGCATGCACGCCGGCATCGGTACGACCTGCGCACGTCAGATCGATCGGACGGCGAAGCAGCGTCTCGATGGCTCGACGCAGCTCACCCGCAACCGTCGTCTGTCCCGGCTGCTCGGCAAATCCGCTATACGACGAGCCATCATAGGCCACGCGAAATACGAGCGTGGCGTCAAGCTCGGAAATCGAATTGAAATCAGACGGCGCAGTCATGGGCGCTCCCAACAAACAAGTAACGGTATCGCGACAAAAAAAGAGGGGTACGCGAACGTACCCCTCGAATATAGCCTATGCAGACGGAATGTCTACTCAGCGGTCTCCTCAGCAGGAGCCTCCTCGACAGCCTCGACCTTCTTGGGAGCAGCGGCCTTCTTAGGGGCCGGAGCAGCCTTCTTGGCCTTAGGCGTGCAAGGCTCGGTGACGAGCTCCATGATAACGATGGGAGCGTTGTCGCCCTTACGGTTACCGAGCTTCATGATGCGGGTGTAACCGCCGTTGCGGTCCTGCCACATGCCCTGGGCAGCCTTGTCGAAGATCTCGGCAACGAGCTGCTTATCGCCGAGCTTGGCGATAGCCAGACGACGAGAGTGCAGGTCGCCCTTCTTGGCCCAAGTGATGATCGGGTCGACGACCGAACGCAGCGCCTTAGCGCGGGTCTCGGTGGTCTTGATGCGGTCGTTCTCGAAGAGGGCCTTAGCAAGGCTCTTCTTCATGGCCTTGGTGTGGCTCGCATCGGTGCCGAGCTTCAGGCCCTTCTTAACGTTGTGACGCATGGTCTAGTTTCTCCTCAAATATGCGAAGCATTAAGCCTTCAGGCTCAGGCCCATGGACTCAAGCTTGTCCTTCACTTCCTCGATCGACTTAACACCGAAGTTACGGATGTTGAGCAGATCGTTCTCCGAGAACTCAACGAGCTGACGGACCGAGTGAATGCTGGCGCGCTTAAGGCAGTTGTAGGAACGGACGGAAAGGTCCAGATCCTCGATCTGCTTGTCCAGCTCGGCGTTGTCGTTGGTGACCTCGGGAGCGAAGATCGAAGCCTCCTCCTCGACCTCGGGGGTCTCGGCAAGGTTCATAAAGGCGGCCATATGCTGGTTGATGATATTGGCAGCCTGGACCACGGCGTCGCGCGGGGCGATGGAGCCGTTGGTCTCGATCTCGAGGACAAGGCGGTCGTAGTCGGTGTGCTGACCGACACGACAAGCCTCAACGAGCTTGGCGCAACGGGAAACCGGCGAGTACAGCGAGTCGACATGGATCACACCGATGGGATCGTTATCGCGCTTGTTGGCCTCGCCAGAAACATAGCCGCGGCCATAGCCGATGCGCATGCTCATGGTGAGATGGCCACCCTCGGTGAGCGTAGCGATGTGCTGCTCGGGGTTGACCAGCTCAAACTCGGACGGAATAAAGAAGTCCGCACCGGTGACCTCGCAGGGGCCGTCAACCGAGATGGTGGCGGTCGCCTCGTCGGTCGTGCCGAGAGCCCTGAAGACAAGACCCTTGACATTCAGGACGATGTCGGTGACATCCTCGACCATGTTAGGGATGGTCATGAACTCGTGCTGCGCACCATCGATCTGAATAGCCTCGACGGCGGCACCCTCGAGCGAGGACAGAAGAACGCGACGAAGGGAGTTACCCAGCGTATCGCCGTAACCACGCTCGAGCGGCTCGACGGAGACACGAGCAGACGTCTCGTTGATCTCTTCGACCTGAACCTGAGGCCTAATGAATTCTGACATGTATTACCTCCAGCCTCAGCAGCCCGGATGGACTACTTAGAGTAGAGCTCGACGATGAGCTGCTCGTTGATATCACCGCTGATCTGCTCACGCGTCGGCAGAGCGAGCACGTTACCAGACAGCTTCTCGATATCGACCTCGAGCCAGCCAGGGACCTCAAAGCGCTCGGAGGAAATCAGGGCCTCCTTGATGGGGAGGAGGTCACGGAACTTCTCGCCGACAGCGACGACGTCGCCGGCCTTGACGCGGTAGGACGGGATGTCCACGCGCTTGCCGTTCACGGTGAAGTGACCGTGACGGACGGACTGACGAGCCTCTTTGCGGGTGCGGGCGAAGCCAAGACGGAAGACGACGTTGTCGAGGCGAGACTCAAGGATGATCATGAGGTTCTCACCGGTGACGCCGTTCATCTTGCGGGCCTTGTTGAAGTAGCCGTGGAACTGCTTCTCCAGAACGCCATAGATGAACTTGACCTTCTGCTTCTCGCGCAGCTGCATGCCGTACTCAGATTCCTTGCGACGGCGCTTGGGCTGACGGATAGATTCCTTCTTGCTGCTGTAACCGAGCTCAGCGGGATCGATCCCGAGCTGACGGCAGCGCTTAAGAACAGGAGTCCTGTCGATTGCCATATTGATACGATCCTTTCAGTTACACGCGGCGACGCTTCTTGGGGCGGCAGCCGTTGTGCGGAATGGGGGTCTTGTCCTGGATGCTCGAGACCTCGAGGCCAGCAGCCTGGAGGGAGCGGATGGCGGTCTCACGACCGGAGCCGGGGCCCTTGACGAAGACGGAAACCTTCTTCATACCGTGCTCCATGGCCTGCTTGGCAGCAGCCTCGGCAGCCATCTGGGCAGCGAACGGCGTGGACTTACGGGAGCCCTTGAAGCCCACCTGGCCAGCCGACTTCCAGGAAATGACGTTGCCCTGGGGATCGGTGATCGAAACGATCGTGTTGTTGAACGTAGAACGAATGTGAGCCTGGCCCACGGAAATGTTCTTACGGTCCGCGCGCTTCAGACGGGCAGCGCGAACGTTCTTCTTAGCAGTAGCCATCTATCTAGCGCTCCTTATTTCTTCTTCTTAGCACCGATCTGACGCTTCGGGCCCTTGCGGGTACGAGCGTTAGTGTGGGTGCGCTGGCCGCGGACCGGGAGGCCCTTGCGGTGACGAAGGCCGCGGTTGCAGCCGATGTCCATAAGGCGCTTGACGTTCTGGTTGCGCTCACGGCGGAGGTCGCCCTCAACCATGATCTGGTTCTTATCGATATAATCGCGGATGGCGTTAACCTCATCCTCGGTGAGGTCCTTAACGCGCGTATCCACGTTAACGTTGCACTCGACGCAAATCTTCGTCGCAGTGGTGCGGCCGATGCCGTAAATGTAGGTCAGACCGATCTCAACGCGCTTCTCACGCGGGAGGTCGACACCATTAATACGGGCCAACGTAGTCTCCTCTCTTAACCCTGACGCTGCTTATGACGGGGGTTCTCGCAAATGACGAGGACCTTGCCATGGCGCCTAATGATTTTGCACTTATCGCACATCTTCTTGACCGAAGGACGTACCTTCATCGTTCTTCCTTTCGGTAGCGCTCAAACTACTTCCCTACTATCTACTCGCCCAGCCGCAGGCGTTTAAAACTATGGCTGGTCTTCACACGCAAACCGACCGTAGGTTGAGCTAAGCCTGCAGTCGGAAAAGAGCGTGTATGCGTGCCGCTATTTATAGCGATAGGTGATGCGGCCGCGGGTCAGGTCGTACGGGGAAAGCTCCACGACAACCCTGTCACCGGGGAGAATGCGGATGTAATTCATTCGGATCTTGCCAGAAATGTTGCACAGAACCGAATGACCGTTCTCGAGCTCGACCTTAAACATGGCGTTGGGCAGCGGCTCTTTTACCGTACCCTCGAGCTCAATTGCGTCTTCCTTCTTCACAAGCAATCATCTTTCTCTAGAAAACGACAGCGATTGAGTATTCTACAACACGTATATACGCATCGTAATAACTTCGTAATGGCTCCACAACTAAGTGGAACTTGTTACATTTGAAATGTAAAACAAAGCCGTTCCCTGATGCCCAAGATCGCCTTGAAATGAGAAGGCATAGACCTTGGGGTCATGCCTTCGAAATTGAAAGGCGAGGTTGGGCATCAGGGGGCGGCGACTTTTACATTTCTCCGCCTTGGAGCGAACACCAAGCACCTTGCGCATCCGTGGTGAGAATCACCGGGCCGTCATTGGTAATGGCGACGGTGTTCTCGTAGTGCGCGGCGGGCAGGTGGTCGTTGGTCGTGACGATCCAACCGTCGGAGCCCGTGCTCACATGGTTGGAACCCATCGTAACCATCGGCTCGATGGCAATGACCATGCCGGCCTGGAGGCGAACGCCCCTCCCCTTCTTTCCATAGTTAGGAACGTTGGGGTCCTCGTGCATCACGCGGCCAATGCCATGGCCCACATAATCGCGAAGCACGCCGTAACCGTGAGACTCGGCGAGGGACTGAACGGCATAACCGACGTCCCCGATATGGTTACCGGGAACAGCCTGCTCGATGGCAGCCTTAAGGCAATCGCGCGTGATCTCGCACAAAGCCTTGGCTTCGGGCGTGGGGGTGCCGACGAAAAACGTCCAAGCGTTATCGCCGACCCAACCGTCGACAACGGCTCCCGTATCGATGGAGATGATATCGCCATCGCGCAGGATCATGTCGGGGTTGGGAATACCGTGTACCACGGCATCGTTAATCGATGCGCAAATGGTTCCGGGAAACCCGCCGTAACCCTTAAAGGCTGGGATGCCACCATGCATGCGGATAATCTGCTCCGCGAGCTGATCGAGCTCAAAAGTCGAAACGCCGGGGCGCACCATGGCTCCAACGTGGCGGAGCGCCATCTTAGATAGCGCTCCTGCCTTCTTCATCTGCTCGATTTGCGTTGCAGACTTAATCTTGATCATAGACCGAGAGCCTCTTTGACATCCCCGTACACGGTCTCGCGAGCCTGGTCACCGTTGACCGACTTGAGCAGACCCTGGCCACGATAGTAGTCGACGAGCGGGCTCGTGGACTTCTCGTAGACGTCGAGACGGTTCTTGATGGTCTCGGGCTTGTCGTCGTCGCGCTGATACATCTCGCCGCCACACTTGGGGCAGGTAGCATCGGCAGCGGTGCCGGTGTAACCGCAGGCGCGGCAGGTGCGACGCGAAGACAGACGATCGATAATGACCTCGGGGGCCACATCGACCAGAAGGGCGCAGTCGATCTCGCGACCCATGGCGGAGAGCTCGGAATCGAGCGTCACGGCCTGGGCGGTGTTGCGCGGGAAGCCGTCGAGGATGAAGCCCTGCTGGGCGTCATCGGCGGCAAGGCGCTCCTTGACAAGGTCGATCACGAGCTGATCGGGAACGAGCTCGCCAGCGTCCATGTACTTCTTAGCCTGAATACCAAGCTCGGTGCCACCCTTGACGGCAGCACGCAGCAGGTCGCCCGTGGAAATGTGAGCGACGCCAAACTCGGCGACGAGCTCCTGTGCGACGGTACCCTTACCGGCACCCGGAGCTCCGAGCAATACGAGGTTCATGAGCAATCCTCCTCTAGCCTATTTAAAGAATCCATCGTAATCATACATCTTGATCTGGCCTTCGAGCTTATCGACCGTGTCGAGCACGACGCCGACCATGATGAGGATGGACGTGCCGCCAAATGCCTGGATCAGCTGGTTACCCGTAAAGGAGAAGATGATCGAAGGCACGATGGCGATGAGCGCCAAAAAGACAGCGCTGGGAAGCGTAATCTTGTTGAGCGCGTTCTTGATGTAGGCCGCGGTAGCCCTACCCGGACGCACGCCCGGAATAAAGCCGCCCTGCTTCTTAAGGTTGTCGGCCGTGTCATCGGGGTTGAACACCATGGAGGTGTAGAAGTACGCGAAAAACACGATGAGGACAACGTTAAGCACCCAGTTGAGCCAGCCGCGCGAAAGCGCAGAGGCAACTGCCTGAATCCAGCCGATGCCGGGGAAGAACACGGCAATCTGAGCCGGGAAGTACAGCAGCGCCGAAGCGAAGATGATTGGCACGACACCCGCGGTGTTGACCTTGATGGGCAGGTAGGTGGTCTGACCACCCATCATGCGACGGCCCACGACGCGCTTAGCGTAGGAGACCGGGATGCGGCGCTGGCCGCGCTCAAGGAAAACAATCAGCGGGATAACCAGCAGGATGATGGCGCAGATGATCACCATGGTGATGATGCCACCGGCATTGCCCTCGGTGCTGGAGAAGATAGCCTGCGGCAGACCGGCCATGATGTTCGCAAAGATGATCAGCGACATGCCATTGCCGATACCGCGCTGGGTGATGAGCTCACCAATCCACATGATCAGCATGGCGCCCGCAGTGAGCGTGCCGACGATCATGAGGTCGAAGATGATCTCGGGAGCGCCGGCGCCATTGAAGCTGATGCCGAAGCTCTTAAAGAGGAAGAGGTAACCCACGGAGTTGAGGATTGCCAGAGCAAGGGTGAGGTAACGCGAATACTGCGTAATCTTGGTCTGACCGACCTCGCCCTCGCGGGCAAGCTCATGCAGGGAAGGCACAACGGCCTGGAGCATCTGGAGGATGATCGAGCTGGTGATGTAAGGCATGATGCCCAGCGAAAACACCGACACATAGCTCAACGCGCCGCCAGAGAAAAGATTCAGGAGGGCCATAGCACCTGCGGCGACCGAATTGTTATCGGTCGAGAAAAGGCCCAGCATCCCCTGGAAGGGAATGCCGGGCACAGGAACGTGCGCACCAATGCGGTACACGACGAGCATAGCTATGGTAAAAAGAATCTTTTCGCGCAATTCTTTGATGCGGAAAGCATTCTTAAGACCATTTAGCACGGCAGCTCGACCTTTCCGCCGGCGGCCTCGATCTTGGCCTGCGCAGAAGCGCTGACCTTGTCGACCTTGACCGTGAACTTCTTGGTGAGCTCACCATTGCCGAGCACCTTGACGGGCTCGAACTCGCTCTTGGTGATGCGAGCGGCCTTAAGAGCGGCACCGTCGATCACAGCGCCGTCCTCGAACTTACGCTCGAGACGCTCAACGTTAACAGCGGTGTACTCGATACGACGGGGGTTACGGAAGCCCGGAAGCTTGGGCAGGCGCATAGCCAGCGGAGTCTGGCCACCCTCGAAGCCGGCACCCTTGGTGCCGCCAGAGCGGGAACCCTGGCCCTTCTGACCGCGGCCAGAAGTGGTGCCGTGACCCGAAGAATTGCCACGGCCGACGCGCTTGCGGTTCTTGGTGGAACCGGGCGCGGGAGTAAGATCGTGAAGCTGCATTTGCTACTCCTCTACAATCTCGACAAGGTGCTTGACCTTGAAGATCATGCCGCGGACGGACTCGTTGTCAGCAATCTCGCGAACCTCGCGGATCCTGTGGAGACCGAGGGCACGGACAGTACGGACCTGGTCCTGCTTGCAACCGTTGGTGCTGCGGACCTGCTTGATCTTGATGGTGTCAGCCATGCTTAGTTCTCCTTACCGACGAACATCTCGGAGACCGTCAGGCCACGGCGAGCCGCGACGTCCTCAGGGCTGGAGAGCTCCTTGAGGCCCTCGACGGCAGCCTTGATGATGTTGAGGCCGTTGTCGGTACCGAGGGACTTGGACAGGACGTTCTTGATGCCAGCAAGCTCAAAGAGGGGACGCACAGCGCCGCCGGCGATAACGCCGGTACCCTCGACAGCGGGCTTGATGATGATGCGGCCGGCACCAAAGTGGCCGAGAACCTCGTGCGGGATGGTGCCCTGCTCGGTCACCGGCACGTGGAACATGTTCTTCTTGGCATCGAGAGATGCCTTGGAGATGGCCATGGGCACCTCAGCGGACTTGCCCATGCCAACGCCGACGTTGCCCTTGCCGTCGCCAACGACGACGAGAGCGACGAGGCTCATGCGACGACCACCCTTGACGGTCTTCGACACGCGGTTGATGTAAACGACGCGCTCCTCGAACTCGGAGGCCTCGCGCTGCTGCTTCTGATTACGAGCCATGTGCTACATACCTCCTAGAACTCGAGACCGGCGGCACGAGCACCGTCGGCGAGGGCCTTGACGCGGCCATGGTAGATACGGCCACCGCGATCGAAGGCGACCTTGGTGATGCCGGCCTCGATGGCGCGCTTGCCAACGAGCTGACCGACCTTCTCCGCAGCCTCCTTGTTCGAGGTGTGGGTGCCCTTGAACTCGGCCTCGAGGGTCGAGGCAGAGACGAGCGTCAGGCTGGAGCCCTTGCTGTCGTCGATGATCTGGGCATAGATGTTGGCGTTAGTACGGGTCACGCGAAGACGCGGACGCTCGGAGGTACCCGAGACCTTGCCGCGAACACGACGCTGACGACGCTTGAGGCCTTCCAGCTTCGCCTTATGCTTGTTCATACGTAAACTCCTAAAAAGGTTGATCTTGCCAGCACCTGACGGGGTGCTGGTCTTATGCGAGTGAGTCGGTTACGACTACTTGGCGGCCTTACCCAGCTTGCGGCGGATGTGCTCGCCAACGTAGTGGATACCCTTGCCCTTGTAAGGCTCGGGAGGACGATGGCCGCGGATCTCAGCGGCGATCTGACCGACCTGCTGCTTGTTGATACCCTTGACGTTCACGTGGGTGTTGTCGGGAACCTCGAAGGTGATGCCCTCGGGAGCCTCGACGATCACGGGGTGCGAGAAGCCCAGGGAGAACTCGAGGTTCTTGCCCTTCTGCTGCACGCGGTAACCGACGCCGGCGAGCTCGAGCTTCTTCTCGAAGCCCTCGGAAACGCCAACAACCATGTTGTGGATGAGGGCGCGGGTGAGGCCGTGGCGGGCACGGGTCTCACGCTCGTCGTCGGGACGGGAAACGGTGAGGACGTTGTCCTCGACGTTGATAGCGAGCTTCTCAAAGACATCGAGCTCGAGCTGGCCCTTGGGGCCCTTGACGACAACGTTGTTGCCGTTGACTGCCACTTCGACTCCGGCGGGAATCTGGACAGGCTTATTACCGATACGAGACACGGTGATCTCCTTTCCTTCTACCTACCGAGCGAATTACCAGACGTAAGCGATGATCTCGCCGCCGACGTTGTGCTTGCGAGCATCGCGGTCGGTCATGACGCCATGGCTGGTGGAAATAATGGCGGTACCAAGGCCACCGCGGACGCGGGGCATATCGGCAACGCCGGTGTACTTACGCAGGCCCGGCTTGGAAATGCGGCGGATGCCGTTGATGACCTTAGCCTTCTTGGGACCATACTTAAGCGTGATGTGCAGAGTCTTCTGGGGAACGGTGTCCTCGACATCGTAGCCCTCGATGTAGCCCTCCTCGTGCAGAACACGAGCGATCTCGACGAGCTTCTTGCTGCTCGGCATGGAGACCGTGGCCTTGTTCACAGAGTTAGCGTTACGGATGCGCGTAAGCATATCTGCGATCGGGTCTGTAAGGTTCATACAGATTCTCCTTCGTTCTTGATGAACACGTGCTCTTGGTTCTTCGCCGCCCTTAACGGCAAAGCCTTTTTAGCGCGTTTTCCCTGTTCCAAACTGATGCTTGAAACGCTGGTAGTGACTTACCAGCTGGCCTTCTTAACGCCGGGAAGCTCGCCCTTGAGTGCAAGCTCGCGGAAGCAGACACGGCACAGGCCGAACTTGCGGTACACAGAGTGCGGACGGCCGCAGCGCTGGCAGCGCGTGTACTCACGAGTAGAGAACTTCTGCTTGCGATTGCACTTGACGATCATCGATGTCTTAGCCACTTATATCCTCCTCACATAGAGTATTGTTCGCCCCAAGCGCCGCCCCCTTGTGGGAACGGCGCTTATAGGGCAGGTGAACCTATTTCTTGAACGGGAAACCGAAGGCGTCCAGAAGGGCCTTGGCCTCCTCATCGGTATTGGCGGTGGTCACGAAAGTGATGTCCATACCGCGCTGGTGATCGACGGAGTCGAAGTCGATCTCGGGGAAGATGAGCTGCTCGGTGACGCCCATGGAGAAGTTACCACGGCCGTCGAAGCTCTTGGCGGAGATGCCGCGGAAGTCGCGGATACGGGGGATCGCGACGGAGGTCAGACGATCGAAGAACTCCCACATACGGTCGCCACGCAGGGTAACCTTGCAGCCGATCGGCATACCAGCGCGCAGGCGGAAGGTAGCGATGGACTTGCGGGCACGGGTGATCATCGGCTGCTGGCCGGTGATGGCGCGCAGGTCGCGCACGGCACCGTCGATGGCCTTGGAATCGGTAGCGGCCTCGCCGACACCCATGTTCACGACGATCTTCTCAAACTTGGGGATCATCATGACGTTCTCGTACTGGAACTTGTCCTGAAGCTGCTGCTTGACCTCGTTGTTGTACTTGGTCTTCAGACGCGGCACATACTTCTCTTCTGCCATTGTTCACTCCTTCTTGGGGTTTTAAGCACGGGGCGTGGCCACAATGGGTTGTCCTCGTGCCTCCTGGCTGCATCCGCGCCACTCATGGCATTTCGCGGTTTGGACTCGACGCAGCAGGAGCCGACAAAACAATCGGTACTATACGCGCATTGGGTGCGTATTTCCAGAAAAACCTCGTCTGCCTGCACAACTCCACAACTCCCCCGCACAAATGGATCCCAAAAAGCAGTTGCGGTGAAATAGGGACTGTTTGACGGCTTAACAGGCTTAAACAGTCCGTATTTCACCGCAACTCATATATGGGGATGCGATTAGCGCTTGCGGGGGACGAGTTTGGTGCGGCGCAGGTGGATCATCTCGGCGGCGATGGAGATGGCGATCTCCTCGGGATCCTCGGCCTCGATGGCAACGCCGATCGGCAGATGCAGCTCGCCGATCTGGTCCTGCGTAAAGCCCTCCTGCTCCAGGCGGGCACGCACAAAGGCCGTCTTGCGGCGCGATCCCAGGCAGCCCAGGTAGGCAGGCTTGGCGCGCATGGCCTGAATCACCACGTCGATATCGGACTTGTGGCCCGCCGTGGCGACGACCACCAGGTCGCGCGGGCCGATGGGGCACTGTTTGCTCAGGTTCTTGTAGTCGACCAGACGACGGTCGTAGACACCGGGCACCCATTCGGGGGTCAGCGTGCCGGGGCGGTCGTCGCAAACCACGACGGCAAAGCCCGCCCCCGTGAGCACCCGCGCCGTCGCGGCGCCCACATGTCCGCAGCCAAAGATATAGGTCAGGCCCTCGGGGCAGAGTGTCTCGATGTGAGCCGCGGGAATCTCGGAGGCGGCGTTGGTGTAGGTGACCTTACTCCCCTCCTCCACCAGCGAAAGCCCGGGGCAGCCCGCAATGGTGTGGCGCGATGCCTCGCCATGGTACTCGGCCACATCGCCCTCGAGTGCGCTCGCGATAAACGGCTCATAGTCGATGACGAAGTCGCCGATGCGCCGATAGGCCAAGACGTCGGCAATTTCTTGGAACAACGATGCCTGAGTCGCATCCAGATGCAGGTAGCACAGGCAGATGGCTCCGCCGCAGATCATGCCGGTATCGGAGTTCTCGCCGCCCATGGTGTAGCGGACCAGACGCGACTGTCCCGCGCTCAGCAGCTCGCGCGCCTCGTCCAGCGCAAAGAGCTCAATCTTGCCGCCGCCGATGGTGCCCGCCTGGCTGCCGTCGGCAAAGACAGTCATCCATGCGCCCACACCGCGCGGTGACGACCCCGCCGTACCGGCCACGACCACGAGCTCGCACGTCTCGCCAGCACGCAGAGCGCCAAGCGCAGCATTCACCACATCGAGCTTTTCCATTGCCGCCTTCTATCCTCTAAAGACATCGGTGAGCATAGCGAGTGCCTCGAGCACACCGCCTCCGACCGACGTCGCCTTGTCCGAAATGTAGTTGATATAGCTGGCATCGCCACGCGGATCGACATCGGCACATTTAAAGCCCTCAGTCACCTGCACGCCGTTCGCCAAAAGCCCGCGCATACAGCCATCGATCTGCGTGCACATGGGCGTATCGCCCGCGTAGCCAATCACGTCGCCGGCGCTCACGATGTCGCCGATTGCGCGGTCAGACCGAAACACGCCGTCGGCGGGGCTGTGGATAACGCGCTCCTTGCCATAGCCAGCGATAATGCCCGGCACACCCGTGTTGGGCTGCGGCGAACCTTGGGTAATGACACGGCCGAGAAAATGCCCGCGCATGGTCTCGACCACGGCGTCACAGTCAACCGGCGCGGTAAAGCCCGGCCCCACGGCGATGACGGCAGGCGCCATGTCGCGCGTGGTGCTCAGGTTGCGCTTGGCCAAAATCGCGTCGACCACAGCCGCGGGTTTAAGCTCATCAAGCATCTTGGCCTGAGGGTCCACCACGACGGCAACATCCCCCGCTTGGGTAATCTCGAGCGCCTCAGCCGGCGTCAGTGCAAAGCGAGCGCGAATGCCTTCGACCTCGACCTCGCCCAGGCGAATGGCCTCGCAAAAACTGATTGTGCGGCGGATGCACGTGGGAACCGCGATATCGGCCATAACGACCGACACGCCGGCGCGAACCAAGCGAGCGGCGACGCCCGTGGCGATATCGCCAGCGCCGCGAACATAAACGAGCATTCCCGGGGCACCTCCCTGTGCTACGGTTTGAGCAGAGCAAAAGCGGTTCGACCGCTACTCTGATGATTATTTATTATCACAGTATTATACGGCGGTGAACAGATGGAAACGACGAGCGGAAACCTTGCCTCCGCGCTCAAGATCGAGCCGGGCATTACCGCAATTATCGGCAGTGGCGGCAAGTCGACATTGCTGAAGACGCTCGGCCTTGAGCTCATGCGCGCCGGCGGCAGGGTGCTCCTCTGCACCACCACGCACATGTTTCCCGTCGCCGGCGTGCCATGGGACGGGTCGAGCCGTCGCCTGGACGCCGCGCCTTGGAAGCCGGGGACCCTGCATGTTCCCGGCTGCACCTGCGAGGCATGCGCGGGACTTGCCCGCGGAAGCATCTGCCAGGCAGGTGTTTTGGACCCGGAGACAGGCAAGCTCTCCGCCCCCGCCGAGCCGCTCAACGAGCTGGCGCAGCGCTATGACTATGTGTTGGCCGAGGCAGATGGCAGCAAGCGACTCCCGCTCAAGGCGCATGCCGCCTGGGAGCCGGTAATTCCCGCCGCCACGGCAAACGTTGTCTGGGTCGTCGGCGCCTCGGGACTGGGCAAACCCGTCGCCGAGGTTGTCCACCGCCCCGAGCTCTTTTGCGAGCGTTGCGGCTGCGAGCTCACCGACACTGCCACCCCAGAGCGCGTCGCCCAGGTGCTCAATGCCGAGCTGCGGATGCTGAACCTCAACAATGCCCGCATCATGCTCAACCAAGTCGACACGCTCAGCGACCCCACGATGGCAGATCGCTTCGAGGCAGCCCTCAACCGCCCCCTCATCGCCACCAGCCTCAAGTAGCCGGCCCCATCTCGTCAGTTGCGGTGAAATACGGACTGTTTGGCCGTATGACGGCCGCAAACAGTCCGTATTTCACCGCAACTGCGGAGGGGACACGGCATCTTTGCTGCTAGCGAGGCACGTAGCGACCGGGCTGGGCTCCGGTGGGCTCGCCATCGCGCGCCACCAGCACGCCGTTCACAAACACGGCCTTGGCGCGGCCATGTGCCTCAAAGCCCTCGAGCGGCGTGTAGTCCACGGCCTGATGCTGTGTCGCGGCGCTGATCGTCCAACGCGCGCACGGATCCCACACGCACACGTCGGCATCGGCGCCCTCGGCAAGACAGCCCTTGCGCGGGTACATGCCAAAGACGCGCGCCGGGTTCTCGCTCATCAAGCGGCACAGATCCTCGGGTCCCAGCTGTCCCTCAAAGCTCGTGGCAATCGCGACGGGACGATGCTCCACGCCGGGCCCACCGTTGGGAATCGCGCGAAAATCGTCGCGCCCGCGGTCCTTTTGCCCATGCAGGTTAAAGCTGCAATGATCGGTCGCAATAGTATCGATCTCGCCGGCCACAAGCGCCTCGCGCAGGGCTGCACGGTCGCCGGCATGGCGCAGCGGCGGGCTCATCACGTACTTGGCACCCGCAAAGCCGTCCTCGCCCTGCTCCAAGTAGCAAGTATCGTCGAGCATCAGATACTGAGGGCAGGTCTCGACATAGATGTTCTTCTGCCCGCGCGCTTTGGCAGCGCGAATGGCCTCGAGCCCCAGCCTGGTCGAAAGGTGCACCACGTTGACCGGAGCGTCCCCGGCCAAGTGAGCCAGATACAGCAGGCGGCTCACGGCCTCGGCCTCACACACGTCCGGACGGCTGAGCGCATGGCCCTCGGGCCCGTGGATACCCTGCTCAAACACGCGCTTCTGCAGCGCGTTGACCAACGTGCCGTTCTCGCAATGCACGCACAGGATACCGCCCAGGCGCTTGAGCTCCTCCAGCACCTCGAGCGTCTCGGCATCGTTCAAGCGCAGATGGTCGTAGGCAAAATAGGTCTTAAACGACGACACGCCCGCCTCGCGCATGGCCGAAAGATCGGCGCGGTTGTGCTCGTTCCACTCGGCGAGTGCCATATGAAAGGCGTAGTTGGCCGTGCAGGTGCCGTCGGCGCGGCGATGCCACTCGGCAAGGGCATCGGGCATGGTCACGCCGCGATCGGCCGTCGCGTAGTCCACGATGGTCGTCGTGCCGCCGCAGGCAGCCGCGCGCGTGCCGGTCTCAAAGCTATCGGCCGTCCAGTCCATGCCGGTCCAGCACTGCATGTGCGTGTGGCCGTCGATAAAGCCGGGGAACACCCAACAGTCGGTGGCGTCCTGGACGGTATCGCCCTCGCCAGGCTCGATTGCCGCGGCAATCCGCACGATCTTATCGTCATCCATGGCAAGATCGGCGCGGCGAAGCCCCTGTGGCGTCACGAGCGCGCCGTTTTTGATGATGATCATGTTGCTCCTTATTGATTAATACAGTTGGCCACGCGATCAAAATACGAGCAGGCGGCAATATGCTCCGTTATGCGTCGCTGTCCCTTGACGGTATCGACGTCCCACAGCTCGTAGGCACGCGCCTCGACCAGCGCAACGTCGACGCGACCTTCGAGAATCGAGCCCCCGCCGTCCTTGCCCTCAAGACACATAAGTGCATCGAACAGTTCCGCCGGAAAGAGCACCGGGCTCGAAGGCTCACCGCTGCACGCCAAGCGCACCGGATGTTTGCGGCCACGCTCGTCAAATGCGCGAACCATGGCATCAAAAGAATCCGAACTCACGAGCGGCTGGTCGCCCGGCAAAAAGAGGCAACCTTTCCAGTTGCGTTCGACTCCCCATGAAAGGCCCGCACGGACGCTTTCGCTGCGCAGCCCGCCATCGTGCAGCACGCACGGGCAATGCTTGTCCTCGCAAATCTGGGCGACCTCGGGCCAACGCGTCGAAACCACGACGTCAAAGCCCCGGGGAACCGAATCGATGGTCCGGGCAATCAGCGGCTCGCCATAGATATCGGCAAGCATCTTGTTAGAGCCAAACCGCTTGCCCTCGCCCGAAGCCATAATGACGCATCCAAGTCTCATGGTGATACCTCCCCTGAAACCATCGTACCCATAACGCGCGCCGCGGGCATCCACATCGAAAGCGCTTATCCCGCACGCCCGCGATGCAAAAAGGGGGCACCCCGCCGGTTGGCAGAGCGCCCCCTTTACATGGCTTACCTCAACCCGGCTTTAGGCCTGGAGCCAACGGGCGGTGTTACGCTCGTCGAGGGCCTTGAGGGTAGCGGCGGGATCGGCAACCTTCTGCAGGAACATCATGGCAGCGATGGCGTACGGCTTGTAGCTGGCCTCCTTGTACATGCCCACGCGGTGCATGTCGAAGACGTCGGCGTTAACCTCGCCGTGCTCGCAGGAGACACCGGAGATGTCGGCGGGCAGCGGGTGCATAAAGATAGTGTCCTGGCCGTTGGCGGTCTTCTCCATGAGCTCGGTCGTGGAGCACCAGTCCTGATGGGTGGCGTTCTGGGCGAGCAGCTCCTTCTCGAGCGCTGCGATGCCGGCGTCGTCGCCCTCGGCGTACAGGTTGGTGCGCTTCTCCATGGCGGCAAACGGAGCCCAGCTCTTGGGGATCACGATGTCGGCGCCCTCGAAGGCCTCGGCCATGGTGTTGACCTGCTTAAAGGTGGTGCCGGACTCGGCGGCATAGCTCTTGGCGCGCTCGACGACCTCGGGCATGAGGTCGTAGCCCTCGGGGTGAGCCAGGGTGACGTCCATGCCAAAGCGGGGCAGCAGGCTGATCAGCGACTGCGGGCAGGACAACGGCTTGCCGTAAGAGGGCGAATAGGCCCAGGTGACGGCAACCTTCTTGCCCTTAAGGTTCTCGAGGCCGCCAAACTCGTTGATGAGGTAGAGCATGTCGGCAGAGGACTGCGTGGGGTGGTCGGAATCGGACTGCAGAGAGATGAGCGTGGGACGGTGATCCAGAACGCCATCCTCGTAGGCCTGCTGCACGGACTCGGAGACCTCGGCCATGTAGGCATCGCCCTTGCCGATGTACATGTCATCGCGGATGCCGATGACGTCGGCCATGAAGGAGATCATGGTAGCGGTCTCGCGGACGGTCTCGCCGTGGGCGATCTGGGACTTCTTCTCGTCCAGGTCCTGCAGCTCAAGGCCGAGCAGGTTGGCGGCCTTAGAGAAAGAGAAACGCGTACGGGTGGAGTTGTCGCGGAACAGGGAGACGGCCAGGCCCGAGTCGAAGATCTTGGACGAAACGTTGTTCTCACGCAGCTCGCGCAGGGCGTCGGCGACGATGTAGAGAGCCTTGAGCTCATCGGTGGTCTTGTCCCAGGTGTGCAGGAAGTCGCTGCCGTACATGCCCTTAAAATCGAGGCCGTTCAGCTGCTCGACGAGCTCGGTAAACTTAGCGTCCATGGAAATGTCCTTTCTAAAGATGAAACGATCGCAATGAGTAGATGTGCTCCGGCATGCGCGTGTGGCTAGAACATGCAGAGCACCATGACGAGGACCCGCCACCGTTGAGGAAGCATGGGAGATAACGACCGCGGGCCCCAAGTCAACAGGGAGCGCCGGGGACACGAGCGGCCCCCGGCTCAACAAAATCGAGGAATGGGACTAATCGATCTTGTTGTTGGTCAGACCGGCGCGGAACACGGTGGCGTCGCCATCGGCCTGGCTCGGATCGTAGAGGTTCAGGGCAGCCACGTACATGGCGGCAGCGGTGACCAGGTCATCCTTGTAGGTGACCTCGTTGGGGGCGTGAGCCTGAGACTCGGCACCCGGGCCAAAGCCCACGCAGGGGATGCCGTAACGGCCCTGGATGGAGACGCAGTTCGTGGAGAAGGTCCACTTGTCGCACAGCGGGCGACCGGTGCGCTTGTCCATGCTGGGCTCGCAGCCGATGCGCTCGTCACCAAACATGGCCTTGTGGGCGTCGACGAGGGCCTTGACGTGCGGAGCGGTCTCCTTGTTGATCCACGTGGGGAAGTAAGCCTCGGTCTCGTAGACCTCGCCGGTCCAGGACGGACGGTCGTACATGTACATGGAGACCTTCACGTCGTCACCGTACTTCTTGGCTGCCGGCAGGTTGCGGATCTCGTCCAGGCAGGACTCCCAGGTCTCACCGGCGGTCATACGACGGTCGATGGAGATGGCGCAGGAGTCGGCCACGGCGCAGCGGCTGGGGCTGGTGTAGAAGATCTGGCTGACGGTGCAGGTGCCGCGGCCCAGGAAGCGGGCATCCTCGAAGTGCTCGGGATTGTACTTGGGGTCGAGCATCTTGACGAGACCCTTGATGTCGGTCGACTCGTCGCAGCCGTTGTTGTTGAGGGCGCGGACGTCGGCGATGATGTCGGCCATCTTGTAGATGGCGTTGTCGCCGCGGTCGGGAGCGGAGCCGTGGCAGGAGGTACCGTGAACGTCGACGCGGATCTCCATGCGGCCGCGGTGACCGCGATAGATGCCGCCGTCGGTGGGTTCGGTGGAAATGACGAACTCGGGCTTAATGCCATCCTTGTTGTAGATGTACTGCCAGCACATGCCGTCGCAGTCCTCTTCCTGGACGGTGCCGACAACCATGATCTTGTAGCCCTCGGGGATGAGGCCCATGTCCTTCATCATCTTGGCAGCGTAGGTAGCAGAAGCCATGCCGCCCTCCTGGTCAGAGCCGCCGCGGCCGTAGATGATCTCGTCGGTCTCGTAGCCCTCATAGGGATCGGCATCCCAGTTCTCGATGTTGCCGATGCCGACGGTGTCGATGTGGGAGTCGATGGCGATGATCTTGTCGCCCTCGCCCATAAAGCCCATGACGTTGCCCAGGCCGTCGACCTTGACCTCGTCATAGCCAAGGCTCTCCATCTCGGCCTTGATGCAGGCGACAACCTCACCCTCCTCGCAGGACTCAGAGGGATGGGAGATCATAGCGCGCAGGAAACGAGTCATATCAGCACGATGAGACTCAGCAGCAGCCTTGATTGCGTCGAAATCGAGTTCCTTAGCCATTGTTCATAACCTTTCATACGAAGGAATCTACCTGTGAGGTGGCGGAGCGATACCTATTTACTCCGCCCCAACGATTAGCAAGTGGGATATTCGCCTTCCCAAACAATGCGGCGATACTGGTCGGGGTCCGTGTCACCTTCCGTGGAGAAGCAGAGCACGGAGCTCGTCTTGTCCAGGCCGATGAGTTCCTTGAGCTCGGCGTACTCGGGATCGAGCATGAGAGTCTCGACCAGGCCGGTGGTCACCGCGCCAGACTCGCCGGAGATGACGCGCGGGTCGCCCTTCTCGGGAGCGCCCAGGGTGCGCATGCCGCGAGCGGTGACCCAGTCGGGGCAGGACACGAAGGCGGTGGTGTGGTTGCGCAGGATATCCCAGCCCAAGATGTTGGGCTCGCCGCAGCACAGACCGGCCATGATGGAGGGCATGTCACCGTCCACGATGCGCGGATCGCCGTCGCCGGCGGCAGCGCCCTTGTACAGGCAGGCGGCAGGAGCGCACTCAACCACGACAAAGGTAGGCGGGTTATCGGGATACAGGTTGGTGAAGTAGCCCACCACGGCGCCGGCGAGCGAACCCACGCCAGCCTGGACAAACACGTGCGTCGGGCGGTTGATGGCCATCTCGCGCAGCTGCTCGGCAGCCTCGGAAGCCATGGTGCCGTAGCCCTCCATGATCCAGGACGGAATCTTCTCGTAGCCCTCCCAGGCGGTGTCCTGAACGATGACGCCGCGCTCGCAGGCGTCGGCCTCGGCGGCGGCCATGCGCACGCACTCGTCGTAGTTGACCTCTTCGATGGTCACCGTGGCGCCCTCGGCGGCGATGTTATCGAAGCGGGGCTTGGTAGAACCCTTGGGCATGTGCACGACGGCCTTCTGGCCCAGCTTGTTGGCAGCCCATGCCACGCCGCGGCCATGGTTGCCATCGGTGGCGGTAAAGAAGGTGGCCTGGCCAAAGTCCTTGGCAAGCTGATCGGAGGTCAGGTAATCGAAGGTGCAGTCGGCAACGTCCTTGCCGGTCTCGTTGGCAATGTAGTTGGCCATGGCAAACGAGCCGCCCAGGACCTTAAAGGCGTTGAGGCCAAAGCGATAGCTCTCGTCCTTAACGCACAGGTTGGACAGGCCCAGGCGCGCGGCCTGGCCGTCCAGGCGGGCAAGCGGAGTGACGGTGTACTGGGGGAACGACTGGTGGAAGGCACGGGCCTTCTTCACGTGGTCGAGGCTCATGATTCCCAAGTGCTTGTCATCGCTCTTGGGCATCGTGTTGCTCGCCCACTGGATCTTATCGGCCATACGGTGAACTCCTTAAGTCCTCTCTTGCCGGCCCCCGCATACGCGTTTCAGCCCATTCCCATTCATGCGACTGAACTTTTATGTGGATGCCAAACAAAAAGTTTGTTAGTAATGTTCTATCACACTTTTTGATTGGCATACCTAACGAATTGTTTGTTGCCGTAATCGGTACTTTTTCGCCGCCGAACGGTCATGAATTGCCTTGTTGATGGATTTGTTTGCGGTCATGTGTGGTTTATGGCAAAGTGTGCCCAAACTAATTTTTAGGAAGGTACCCATGACCCCCGCACAGATTGAGTTTTACAAGCGCCTCGCACACGGTCTGGCGCTCCAATTTGGCCCCAACTGCGAAGTCGTCGTCCACGATCTGGAGACCGAGGACGTGGACCACTCCATCGTAGTGATCGAAAACGGCCACGTCAGCGGACGCAAACTGGGTGACGGCCCCAGCCATATCGTGTTTGAGTCCATGCACGAGGGCGCCACCGACGTACACGACCGCGAGCCGTACCTCACTAAAACCACCGATGGCAAGCTGCTCAAGTCCTCGACCATCTTTATCCGCAACGACGAGGGCAAGCCCGTCGGCATTTTGGGCATCAACTTTGACATTACGCTTATGAAGGCTTTTGAGCGTTCGCTCGACGCCTTTACCGGCACCGGCGGCACGGGCTATACCGAGCCCGAGCCCATTACCAAGAACATCGGCGACCTGCTCGAAGACCTGCTGCACGAGTGCGAGCAGTTTGTGGGCAAGCCCGCGGCACTCATGACCAAAGACGAGCGTATTCGTGCCATTGGCTACCTCGACCGTCGCGGCGCCTTCCTCATTTCCAAGTCGAGCGAGCGCGCCTGCGAGTTCTTTGGCATCTCCAAGTACAGTTTTTATAGCTACCTCAATGAGGCCAAGGCGGCGGCCGGCGACAAGTAGGCGCTCGCCTGGATTGCCCCTCCCCTTTTGGGCGCGAGTTCTGGAAAGCACGAATCCAAGACCGAGCCGCTTGGGAAGTTCCATATAATCGATGTCATTAGTATTTCGAAAGGATGGAACAGAATGGCGTTGAGCAAGGCATCATGCACCGGTCGCGGATTGATTCCGGCAATTGGTGGACATGTGCACCGCATGTTCGATGAGGGTGAAGACGACCTGTTTTCGCTGAGCCTTGACGATGTGATGGATGATCGCCCGTGGACCGCCGACGAACTCATGGGCGGCGGCGCGGCTCGCCCGTCAAGCCCCAATCCCGCACTTGCGCCTAAGACCGCATCTGCGCCGACTCCTGCGCAGTCGGCTGTTTCGACGCCCGCGCCTACACCCGCACCCACTTCGGCGCCCACGCCCGCTCCCCGCCCCGCAAGTGACCCATCCGAGACGGCGGCATTTCTCGCAGCAGCGACGCAGGGCAAATCGGCCGACAGCACTGTTATGTACAGCGCCCAGCAGTTGCCTGTTCCTGCGGCACGCAAGCCTCCGGTCGCAAGGCTCGATGAGCCCGTTGCCCATCAGGTTGCCTACGATTCCTGGGCTGCAACCGATCTGGATGAGACCTCTACCGGCATGCCGGCGCTCGACGTTCCAGTTAACCCGCTTTTTGCCGCCAACACGAGCGCCGCAGACTATGAGGGCGGTACGGCATATTCCGATTATTCCGATGGCTATGCTGGCAACAGTCGCATCGAGACCGAGGACTATGGCACCGCGTCGAGCGATTATCTCGACGATCCGTACGCTGCCACGCCCGCACCGGAATATGACCCGGAGGCCGCGTCCGCGCCGGCGTATACCAAAAGCACGGGCGAAGAGCGCTTCGCCGATTATTACGCCGAGGAAAAGGCACTGCGTTTCTCGGAATTTCCGCAGGCAGTCAAGGTTGCCTTTATCGCCATTATCATTGCCCTGCTCGGTGTCATTGCATTTGAGGGATTCCAACTGTTCCGCGGCCCCACCCAAGCGGAGTCGGAGACCCAGCAAAAAGAGGACGATAACCAGTACCTGGACATCAACACCCTCAAGGGCGACCCCAACGACGGGGACGACGAGTAACAGATGCCGAAAACTGAGGGTCGTAGACCAGATCAACCCCGTGCGCTCATTGCCGCACGGGGTTGATTTTTGTCCGCGCGTGCTGATAGACTCCATCGTGCCCGCAAGCAGCGGGCGCGTTTTATCCAGAGTCGGGGTAGAGAGTTGGCTCCACGATCCCGACGCCAACCGGCCAAGAGGCACGGTGGCCCTGCCAACATCGATGAAAGGAGTCCGTATGGACAATTTCTCCGTGCGCAGTGAGCGCAACTTCCACAACCTGGCAGCCAAGCCAAAACGAATGCATCTTCTGGACGAGCCGAGCGGCTATGCCTCGGCCATGGTCAAGAACAGCCTCTCCCACCAGATGCGCTTTACCGTGCAGGTGCTCGAGGAAGAGCTCTGCGCCGCCGGCGACCCGCACGTGCTGCAGATCAAGCTGCTTGGAGACGACTCGCGCGAGCTGTCTAGCTGGAAGCTGTTTGCCGACGGCACGTGCGTCGCAAGCGGTTCGGGTGACTTTGCCCGCGAGTGCTTCTGCGAGGGAGCTGAGGTGTTTCTGGACCTGTGTCGCGACGCCGTCGAGACTGCCGAGCTGTGCCAGTGGAGCGAGAGGGAGTACGCGCTGTTGGGTGCCGCGCGCGGGATTGCGGGGGGGGTGTAGGAACAGAAGCCTCATGACGGTGGCCTCAGCTGGAATGACGTATCGCTCGATAAATGATCTCAACAACGTAGCCGATGCGCCGCATTTCACCTCAAAGGCATTGAGCGATCAGGAGGCGTCCAGCATTTCTTTGATATCCCCAATTGATTGTTCCGAGAAAGTCTCTTCATGTCCTTATAATCGCCCTTACGAGAAACGTGGACGAGACAGGCGTCCATATGCCGTCTCTAAACTAACGAGCCGTTCGCGGAAAGAACATCTGGCTAGCATGGGCCAAAGATATACTGGTATCGCTGCAACAATTATGGAAGATCGGCACCACCAATGACCTCCTTGAAATTCTCCAGGCGCTTCGCGCTTAGCCTGCTCGCCTCGCTGTCCGCCACCGTAGCGCTTGCTTTGCCCTCAACCGCCCTAGCCGCGTCGGACCCGAACCCGCCCAGCATCTCCAACGTGACGATATCCGCGACGACAGTCACGGCCGGCTCCACGCTGCATGTCGGCTATAGCGTCGATGACCCTGACGGGGTACGGTCCGTCACGCCCATAGTCGAAGTCCTTGTCGAAAACGATACCGGAGACCATGGAATCAGTTCCCGTCTCGCCTTCTCGTCGACCGGCAACACGACCGCGGGCTTCGATATCTCCACCTCCCCGAGCGACCGGCCCTGCAGGTACCGGATCATCGGCCTCGGCGTGACCGATAGTCTTGGATGGGTTACCGATGTCTACGACACGACGTATGCCGAGGAGAAGGGGCTCGACTGTCCGACCTTCACCACCGACCCCCTCGAGTATGAGGTGACCGAGGGACCCGAGGACCAAAACCCGCCGACCGTGTCCTCCGTGTCGCTCTCGAGCAGGGAGGTCGCAACCGGTGCCGACTTCCACATCTCTTGGACCGTCTCCGATGCCGACGGCGTTCGCTCCGTTTCCCCCATACTGCGGCAGGGCTGGGAGAATTCGGACGACGGCTGCTCTGTTTCGTCAGCCTATTATCACGGAGGCTCGTCCATCGACGGGTTTGACCTCACATTCGACAGCAATAGGATCGGAAGGCACAGGCTGATCGGCCTTTCGGTCACCGATGGCCTAGGGTTCGAGACCGATGTGTACGAGAGTTCCTACGCCAGGGCCAACGGCATTTCGGGCGCGACTTTCTCGGTTGGCGACCCGAGCGAGCTGTGCTTCGAGGTGACCGGCAGCGCGATCGACCGGAACCCGCCCACGGTCTCGAACGTTTCCATCTCCGCGAAGAGGGTCCCCGTCGGCGGGATCCTCCGTATCTATTGCAATGTAGGCGACGCGGACGGCGTAAAGTCTGTCTCCCCGATCCTCGGCGACCCCGGCTATGTCGAGGACCCGAACTCTTTAAAGACCCGCAAAACGTTGAGCTGCAGCTACGATGCGGCAAGGGGCTATATCGAAATCGAGTTCCCCACGTCGCTCTCGATGGGCTCGTTTGAAATCCAAGCCCTCGCGGTCCTCGACAAGACGGGCCACGAGACCTTCGTCTACAGCTCCGCCTACGCCGAGCGTAACGGCAAGACCGGCGTTCAGACCTTTGATGTCGACGACGCGGGGGACGTCACCTTCGACGTGACCGCTCCGCTGTATGCCGCCACCAAGGGCGACGGGCAGGCGTATGCAAAGGACGGCGAGGCCGGTCTGACCTTCCGCTTCAGCGGTCCTCTCGATGAGTTCACGCGTCTCCTCGTGGACGGAACTGAGGTCTCCGCCGAGAACTACACCGCAACCAGGGGCAGCACGATTATCGAGCTCAGGCCGTCCTACCTGGACACGCTCGCCGGCGGCGGACACACCGTCACGGCCGTCTGGAAGGACGGGACGGCGACCGATGCGTCCTTCACCGTGGAGGGGAAGGCCCAAGGGGAGCAGGCGGGCGGAAAGACCGACGTAGATTCACCCGGCGACAACAAAAGTGATCCTGCCACTCCTGAAAAGGACGCCGACGAGGCGGCTACAAAAAAGTCGGGACGCACGACAGCCGATGAACCAAAGCTCGCTGCAACCGGCGACTCCACTTGGATGGCCAGCATCGCATTGGCCATGGCGGCCACGGCCTGCTTCACGGCAGCGAGAAGGCTTGAGCCCAAGCAGCATAGGCACGAACAGTAGCTCAAAGCGAACTCAACTGGGAAGGGCAGATGGATAGCCGTCCTTCTCTTATAATCAACCCAATCCGCTGAAATGCAATCAGTTAACGAGTTTCGCCAGACGCTCGGCCTCTACCCCGCTCTAGCAAGCCACCAGACGATGAGATAATGCCCACGACTATCAACGTAAGCAAGGAGCGCGCTATGGCAGACAACAAGACCAAACCCTCGGCGAACGACGGCCGAGAGGAGCTCGTGGCAAAACAGCTCGCATCGACCAAAATCCACCTCGCGCTCACTCAGAAGCGGGTGGACGTCTCCGGCGCCATCAAGCTACCGCTCGAGCGAATTCCCCAACTCGGCGTGGCGTTCGCCTCGCTCCGCTCGATGTTTCGCACCGTCACCAACACGGTGAGTGTGCCCACGCTGCTCCAGGCGACTGACAAATATGGTAACCCGCTCGATCCGTCGAAACTCAACACGTTCAAGGACGGCAGCGGTCTCACAGGGGGCTACCGCGACGCCGCCAAGGGCCTTGGGCAGGCGCGCTTCCACGTAGTCGAGGGCGACATCGCCACGAGCGTCACGCAGGTGCCTTACGATCCAACATCGCTATTCATGGCAGCCGCAATCGCGCAGATAAACCAAAAGCTCGACTCCATCCAGGAGTCCGTCGACGAAATGTTCGAGTACATGCGTCAGCGCGACAAGGCCAACATGCGTGGCAACCTCAAGACGCTCGCAGACATCCTCAACGGTTACGGCCTCAACTACGGCAACGCCACCTACATGGCAAACGCCCATATGAAGGTGCTCGACATCAAGCAGTCGTCCGCGCAGGACATGGAACTCTTCCGCTCGCAGGCACAGGCGGATCTGAAAAAGAAAGGGTTCATCGAGGTGCGAGACGGCTTGGGCAGACGCCTCGACAAGGTGCTCGACTACCTCAAAGACTGCCAGCTCGCCACCTACATCCACGCGTTCTCGCTGTTCCTCGAACCCATGCTCGCCCAGAACTTCGAGCCCGCAAAGCTCGCGGACGCCACTGCGAAGATCGAGGCTGATTCGATCGCGTACCGCGAGCTCTACACCGACTGCTACAACGCACTCGAAGCGGGGGCTGTCGACACCGTCGATGCGGCACTGCTGGGCGGTATCGCGTCCGCGGGCAAATTGCTCGGTCACGCCATCGCAAAGACCCCCGTGGGCGACCATACACTCATCGACGAGGCGCTCGAAGGCGCAGGAGAGAGCATCGGAAAGTTCAACGACAAGCAATCCGAGAAACTCCTCGAAAAGCTCCATCAGGCAAAGACGCCCGACGTCACGCCGTTCAAGCAGAGCGTAAAGGAGATCGACACCCTCTACAACCGCCCCGCGCAGATCGCCGTGGACGCCGAGAACGTCTACATCTTGCCTGCCAAGCAGCAGGAAGAGTAACGATACGCGACAGGCACGCGCCATGCAGACAGCTAACGCCCCTACCTTCCCGCCGCCTTCAGCTTCAGCAGCAGGTCGCCCAGCTCGGGGCACTTGCTAGAAAGGCGCGTCTGAGCTCGCTCGCCCATCCCCCACCGCTGGCGGACTTCCTGGGCGCGCGGGCTCACGCGGTAGTCCCCGTCCATCACCTGCTTGAGCAGCTTGGCGGTCACGCGCGCATCGGCAAGGGCGCTGTGGGCGTGACCCGTCGGCTCGTCGAACTCGATGCCAAACCACGTCGCCGCGTCACTCAAAGAGACGCACCCGTGGCTGCCCACGTCCATGATCGAGGTGTAAAACGCCTGCAGGTCGGCCCAGTCCGTAGGAAATGCGGAAAGATCAATGTGCTTTGCCTGGCACTCGGTCAAAAGCTGTCGACGGTCCGCCCCGCTCCAGCAAACTACCTGTGCGGAGTAGCGACCGATCCAATCGCTGAGCCTTTTGATTACCATGTAGAGCGGATCGGCCATCGCAGTGTCCACGGCCGATATCCCCGTAAGCTCGCGGACGGAAAACGCAACGCCTTCGGTAAATTCCGTCTGCACAAACTGCGAGAACTCGCCCATAACGTTGCCGTGGCAATCGAGCTTGACGGCGCCGACCTCGATAATCTCATTGCGCAGCCCACGTCGCTGGCGCTGCTTTGGCACCGGCGCAAACTCAAAGTCCAGCACAATCTGGCGCGCAAAGTTCGTCGTATCGATAGCCGAGATATCCGGCGTCTTTTTGTCTGGCACGGTCAGGGCCTTTCTCCGTCAACTGCCGCTCGTTACATAGGCGGCTACATTGCCGTAAGGATAGGAACCCGTGCGGACATGAAAGCGGGACGCAATATACCATGCGCCAAGCACACGCCATGCAGACGGCCCCAAGAGAGTCGACCGCTCTATTCAAATGCATGAAAAAGATTTAGGCCCGGTGACTTGAATCAGCGGTCATCCCGGGCCCATCAGAGCTCGTAGAGCTCTTGGTTGCTTTGGTCTTGCTCTTCACGGCGCTTATCGAACTTTCCGAGGCACTCAAGCAGCATTCGAAGCATAACAAGTCGCTGCCATTAAGGCACTGACCTCTTGACCAAGCAACGGCGCTGCCCAGCTCTTCACCACTTGGGCTGCCGTCAACTTTATTCTATCCGCGAGCATCTAGTTTACCAAATGGATTTTCGGTAAAGGAAGCACGGCACGCCCGCAAAACCACTACGCCCCAAGTGCCGCCATGGGGATCACCGCCACGCCGTCGTCACGTGTGTAGGCAATGCTTCCCTTTCCAACCACGACCGCTAAAAACGCCGGCGCGGCATTCTGAGACGCGCTTTCCACTTGAAGCCATGTCGATTCTGGGACACAGTTTCCGCTTGAAGCCCATCCGGAAAGCACGTCCCATTCCGAGGCATGAGCCCGGGACGCAGTCTCCACTTGAGCTCCTGACGGGAAAGCACGTCCCACTCTGAAGCTCGATTCCGGGATACAGCTTCCGCCAGAGACCTCAACCGGAAACGGTATCCCACTCTGGAGCCAGAATCCGGGACGCAGCTTCCGCTTGAGGGGCGATCCGGAAAGCACGTCCCATTCCGAGCATCACATCAGAGCGCTTGGTTATCTCCGCTCACACATCTCGGCAAACGAAATCAGCTTGGCATCTCCCCTGCTCGCCGCAGCTTCCTGACATCTTTGCGTAAAGCCACGCTTCGAGAAGATCACGTAGCTTTTATGCTGCCGCCTAAAGAGCTCGCTTCGGTACACGAGCTTTTCCAGAACATCCTCGCCTACCGGTTCGTTACGCCATTTGCACTCCGCAAAGAGCGCCGCGCCCTCTCCGTCGTCGACAATCAAATCGATCTCTTCCTGCGTACGCGTCCGATTGTCCGTTCCCCACCAACGGCCCACCGTTGCCGGAATCACATCGAGCTCGCCCGCGCGCGCAAGTTCGTACACGTACTGCCGGCAGATAAGCTCAAAAACCGCGCCCATATAGTCGGACAGATGCGGCTCAATGCGCTTATACGCCATCGCGGCCATATCGTTTTGAATCAGCCCGATGTTCTGCGGAACAAACTTGTACCAGAACCTAAACATCTGATCGCTCAGCAGATACACGGCTCGCTTATTGCTCGTCTCGTTTAGGGGCAGCTCGCGCTCGACAATCCCAAGCGACGCCAGCTTATCCACATAGCTCTTTACGTTGCTCGCAGGGATTCCCGTAGAGCTCGCAATCTCCGAGTTCTTCGAGCGTCCCTGGGCAATTGCCTGTACGATCGCATCATATTGTTCGGGATTGCGGCACTCTTGCAATAGCAGGTTACTCGGCTCCTCAAAGAGATAGCCCGTAGGAGTAAGAAAAAGACGTTTGATGTTGTCCTTGAGCGGTGCGGCAGGATCGACTTTCTCGATATATGCAGGAATGCCACCTGTCATGCCATAGCAAACTGCAGCGTCTTCGCGACCCATGCTCTGCCACAACCCGAAGGTCGTCGTAAAATCGAGCGGCATGATCTTAAACTGGGCCGTACGCCTACCGTATAGTGGGCTCTCGTAGCCCAACACCTGTTCCTCCATAAACGAAAGAGACGAGCCGCATAGGACCAGCATTAGCCTGGTCTCTTTGTATAAGTGGTCGATCTTGTCTTGCAGCAACGAGCTGATCTCGGGATTCGATTGGGCGAGATAGGGATACTCGTCAATCACGACAATCAAACGCTCCGTTCGAGCCATGGTGACCAATGCATCGAACGCCTCGTCAAAACTACGAAACGACACGCCTGCAGCACCAACCGAGCCTGCAAGTATCGCCTGGCTAAAGCCGTGCAGGTTTGCCTCCGCATTGGTACGACGAGCTTGAAAGTAAATAGCCTTCTTGCCTTGGATGAACTCTGTGATAAGGCGCGTTTTACCCACACGACGGCGGCCGTAAATCACAGGCATCTCAAAGGAGTCCGTGCCATACAGTCGATTGAGCTCGGACATTTCCGCTGTTCTTCCGACAAACATAGACCATCCTTCCTTTACGTTATAGCTAGCTATATTATACCTTCCTATAATATAGCTAGCTATAACGTAATTCGACAAGCGGCGCACACGAAAGGGGCGGTACACCACCGCACGTGGACCGTTCCGGAAAATGCATCCCGTTCTGGAGCCAAAACTGGGCCGTAGTTTCCGCCAAGCATCCCATCCGGAAAGCGTGTCCCGTTCTGAGTGGCAATTCCGGGACACAGTTTCCGCATGCGGCCCGTTGGGAAAGTTCATCCCGCTCTGAAGGCTCGTTCCGGGATGCAATTTCCGTTTGAGGCCCGATCTGGAAACGGCATCCCACTCTGAGGCCGAAATCTGGGGTGTAGTTTCCGCTTGAAGGGCTGTCCGGAAAGCGCGTCCCATTCCGAGTGGCAATTCCGGGTCACAGTTTCCGCAGATACAAGGCGACAGTCCGCCGCCCTTATCACATGCCTTCAAATATGCGATCCAGAAACACAAAACAGCAGATAGAATGCTCTTTTTCAAAAAGTACACGTCCCGAAACTTACCAAGACTTCATATCCAGTTACCGTTCACGGTCGCCGATTACCGCCCACCGATTCAAACAAGAAATATGTCGCCAAAAGCAGGTCATCTACCTGCATGGTTAGATTTTGGTCAGCTTTTGGTCAGCTGAGCGGCAAGTTCCAGCTGATACGTTTTTGCTACCCAAAAGGAGGCGGTAGCTCATGACCCATTGCAATGACCAGCTCATCGACCAACTGCTCACTCAAGCCGAACAAGAGGGGCGCTGCCTGATTCCCCCGAGCACGGCGATCCGAAAAGCGCTCCTTCGGCGCACCGGCGGCACGGTTGTCTCGCCCATGCCGGGGTTGTTTGCGCGAAAAACGCGCTGGGATGAACTCAACCGAGCGCAACGCCATTGCGAAATCCTCCGCGCCCTTGCGATCATCCACCCCGATTGGACGTTCTGCTCGTTTTCGGCCGCCTGTCTGCTGGGGCTCGAGGTCTCGTGGCGACACCTGAATGTCGTGCATGTCTGCAGTACCACCAAGCCGTCGGCTCGTCCGGGCGCACATATTCAGCGGCACCAGATTGAGCCGGCCGGAGCAAAACGCAGAGCCAGCATATCGGTAACGCCGCCCATCCAAACGGTTACAGATTGCCTGTTGCAGACCGGTTTTGCCGACGGTATGCCCATTGCCGATTCGGCGATCTCAAAGCTCGTCCTTGTGCGGGAACAGCTGATGGAGGCCGTCGAGCAACGAGCAACTGCCCGCAATGGTCGCGCGATTCGTACGGCTCTCACAACGCTTCGATATGCCGACGCCCGCGCCGAGAGCGGCGGGGAATCGGTCGCCCGAGCCGTCATGATCGAGACGGGCTTTGCGCCCGATTGGCTTCAATACGAGCTGACGGACCCCTTCAATTCGGCCAAGCCCATACGAACGGACTTTGCCTGGGAGCGCCAGGCGCGGGAACTCACGCTGGGCGAGCTCGACGGGCTCATCAAATATACCGACCAGACCATGCTGGCCGGACGCACCACCGCCGAGGCGCTCGTTGCCGAACGACAGCGCGAGGCGCACCTATCGCTCTACGGTCACCCTCTGCTGCGCTTTACCATCAGCGAGGTCCGCTCGGCAGGAGTGCTCGCCAAAAAGCTACAGACGGCAGGCATCCGGCAGACCGCTCTACCGACATGGCTCAACGAGGTGGACCTGTAGGAGCTGCTAGGCCGCGCATCGCCGGATCGCATCCCCTATCTGGGCCGTGTTTTCCCAACGGCCACGCCAACGGAAAGCGCGTTCCATTCTGAGGCATGATTCCGGGACACAGCTTCCGGTTGAGGGGCGATCCGGAAAGCACGACCCGTTCCGAGACCGAATTCCGGGACGCAGTTTCCGCTTGAGGCTTCAACCGGAAAATGCATCCCAGGCTGGAGCCATATTCCGGGACACACTTTCCATTTGAGGCCTCTACCGGAAAACGCATCCCATTCTGAGCGTCGAATCCGGGATACAGTTTCCGTTTGAAGCCCCGTCCGGAAAGTACGTCCCATTCTGGAGCCGAAATCTGGGACGCAGCTTCCGCATGCGGAGGCGCTCCAAACAAAAGGCCCCGGCTCGCGATGGAGCTGGGGCCAAAGGTGCAGCATATGCAGTTGATGCTGAGCGCGAACAGCCCGTAAGCAATGACCGTCCGCGCTCTACCCTACCCGCGGTGACGGGCGCGGCTGTACGGGGTATCCACCATGGGCAGATCTGGACGCAGTTTGCCGTCAAATGCGCGATAGGCGTTCTGTACGGCGGGCGCCGTGGGGATCGTTGCGATCTCGCCGATGCCCTTGCCGCCATATGCCACAGGCAGCAGCTCGTCCTTCTCCACGTAGATGGCGTGGATATCCGGAATCTCGGGCGCACGGAACAGCCCGAGCGTGCCGTACCTTGCCTGGGGCACGCAGTCCTTGAGCGGCCAGTCCTCGGTAAGCGCATAGCCCATACCCATGAGCACGCCGCCTTCGATCTGACCCTGGATGGAGATGGGGTTGACCACCTTGCCGGAATCGTGCGCAGCATAGATCTCGCTCACGCGACCGTCATCATCCAGAATGACCACATGCGTGGCAAAACCGTAGCAGATGTGGCTCTTGGGGTTGGGAACGTCGGCGCCCAGTTTGTCGGTCGGCTCCAGGTACACGTAGCCAAACTCGCATCCCTCGAGCGCCTTGATGGCGGCCGCAGGATCCTGAGGATGCATACCCTGGCCGGCGACGAGCTCCTGCGTGTGCAGCTGATAGGCGCGACCGTCGTCGTACTCGATCTTGACGCCGTCGCCATGCGCATTCACGGGAGCGGCGGGCGCAGACTTGCCGGCCTCGATGTCAAGCATGGCATCGCGCAGCAGGAAGGCGGCACCGCGCACGGCCTCGCCGGTCACGACCGTCTGACGCGAGCCAGACGTGGTGCCGGAGTCGGGAGCGTTCTCGGTGGAGCACTCGCCGTTGGCGATGCAACGAAGCGGCAGACCGCAGGCCTCGGCAACGTCCTGCAAAAAGACGGTGTTGCAGCCCTGGCCGATGTCGGACGTGGCGGCATAGACCGTAGCCACGCCGTTCTCGATGCGAATCTTGCAGCGGCCAGCATCGGGCAGACCCACGCCCACGCCGGCATTCTTCATGGCGCAGGCGATGCCGGCGTGTCCGGGATGCGCATAGTAGACATCCTTGACCTCGAGCAGTGTCTCCTTAAGCGCCGTGGAGCAGTCGGCAATCTGGCCGTTGGGCAAAACCTCGCCCGGCTCGATGGCGTTTCTGTAACGAATCTCCCACGGATCCAGGCCGACCTTCTCTGCCAGCAAGTCGATCAGGCTCTCGAGCGCAAACTCGGACTGGCAAACGCCAAAGCCGCGGTACGCGCCGGCGGGCGGGTTGTTGGTGTAGTAGCCAAAGCCGCGAATGTCGGTGTTCTGGTACTTGTAGGGGCCGACGGCATGCGTGCAGGCGCGCTCGAGCACCGGGCCACACAGCGACGCGTAGGCGCCGGTATCAAAGTTGATCTCGCAATCCAGGCCGGTAAAGTTGCCTTCGGCGTCGCAGCCCAGTGTAAAGGTGCCGTCCATGGCATGACGCTTGGGATGAAAAGCAAGCGACTCGGCACGCGTGAGCTTGCACTTCACAGGACGCTGGAGCTTATAGGCAGCAAGCGCGGCCAGGTGCTGGATCGAAACGTCCTCCTTACCGCCAAAGCCGCCGCCCACGAGCATGGTCTCGACGACCACGCGCTCGGGCTCGTTGTCCCAGCCAAACATGTGGGCGCACTCTTTGCGCGTGTCGTAAGCACCCTGGTCGGTCGACTGCACCTTGACGCCGTTCTTGTACGGGAAGGCCACGGCGCACTCGGGCTCCAAGAAGGCATGCTCGGTAAAGGGCGTAGTAAAGCGCTGCGTCACGGTAAACGCACTCTCGGCCAGCGCCTTGGCGGCGTCACCGCGCGTCACATGACGGCTCTGGCACACGTTGTCCTTGAGCTCCACCGTGTTGCCAAAGGCAAAGAAGCTGTCGTGCAGGCGCGGGGCGTCGGCGGCCCTGGCCTCGACAATGTTGCGCACGGGCTCCAGCGGCTCGTAATCGATCTTTACGAGCTTCTTGGCCTTCTCGAGCGTCGCCTCGTCCTCGGCAACCACCAGCACGATGGCGTCACCCACGCAGCGGGTGATATCGCCCTGGGCGATCATGACGTCCCAGTCCTGGATAAGGTGGCCGACCTGGTTGACCGGCACGTCCTCGGCGCGCAGGATGCCCACCACACCGGGCAGGGCCTCGGCCTTGGAGGTGTCGATGGAGAGCACGCGGGCGCGCGGATACTTGGAGCGCACGGCGCTGGCATAGGTCAGGCCCGGCTGATCGAGCTCGTCGATGTCGTCGGGATACTTGCCCTCGCCGAGCACCTTCTTGCGCACGTCGATACGGAAGGCGCGCTTGCCCACGCCGTAGTCGTCGCCACGCTCCAGGTCCTCGTCGATCTGCTTTTCGCCGCGGAGCACCGCAGCGGCCAGCGAGATGCCCTCGATAATCTTTTTGTAGCCGGTGCAGCGACAGACGTTACCGCGAATGGCGTACTTGATCTGCTCCTCGGTGGGCTCGGGGTCCTCGGCGATGAGCGCCGCACCCGCCATGACCATGCCGGGAATGCAAAAACCGCACTGCACGGCGCCCACGGCGCCAAAGGCGTACACAAAGGCCTCGCGCACGTCCTCGGGCAGGCCCTCAACGGTCACGATGTTGCGGCCGGCGGCAAGAGCGGTGGTCAGCACGCACGCCTTGACGGCCGCACCGTCCACATGAATGGTGCAGGTGCCGCAGGCGCCCTCGGAGCAGCCGTCCTTGGCGGAGTGAATGTGCAGGTCGTCGCGCAGATAGCGCAGCAGTGGCTTGTTCTGAGTCGTCGTGCACTCGACGCCGTTAACGGTAAAAGTGAATTCCTGTGCCATGGTGATTCCCTTCTACACGCCGGCGGCGATGCCGGTGCGGTCGTGGATGGCGCCATGCGGGCAGACGACGGCGCACATGCCGCACGACAGGCAGTCCACGCCGTCGATATGGGCGCAGTTGTCCTCGATGCGGATAGCGCCGACAGGGCACTTTTTGGCGCACATACCGCAACCGATGCAGCTCGTGTCGCAGACCTTGCGCGCAATGGCGCCCTTATCGGTGTTGTTGCAGCGCACCAGAATGTTCTGGTAGCCGGGGACGAAGGCAATCACGCGCTGCGGGCACGCCATGCCGCACAGGCCACAGCCCGTGCACTTGGAGCGGTCCACGCGGGCGATGCCATCGACCAGCGCAATGGCGCCGTGGGGGCAGGCCGTGACGCAGGCGCCACAGCCAATGCAGCCTTCGCTGCAGTGGGCGTCGCCGCCTGCGGAGGCGCAACCGCTTCCGCAGGCAACGTAGGCCACGTTATGTTGAATGGATTTGGCCATAAGAGACTCGCCTATTTCTTAAGAAGGTACGAATAGTTGTCGCGCACAGCCCTGATGGTCAGGCGGACGGCCTCGGGAAGACCGGTGTTGACGGCATCGACCGAGACGGTGCGGACCGTGCCGGCGACGCGAACCTTAAAGTGGTCCTCGTCCACGGCCAGGAAGCCCTCGTTCTCGGAGTTCTCCATGTCCTCCTCGCTCCAGAACAGGGTGAGCTTGTCCTTGTAGGGACGACCCTCCTGGTAAGGGCAGAACACGGCGCAGTTGCCGCACTCATTGCACATGCCGTCGACATGGACGACCTGATGCTTGGCCAGGCCCGGCACCTTAATTGCCACGTTGGCGCGGTTGGGGCACACGTCGCAGCAGACCTCGCACACCGAGCCGCAGCCCAGGCAGCGGGTCTTGGTGCAGTTGCGCTTGTCGCGGCACAGCGACCCCTTGCGCTCGTAGCAAGTGTCCTCGCGGCCGGCCTGCTCGTTGCAGTCGGCGTACTTGTTAAAGTCCACGTCGGCGATGGCACGGGCGACCTCGGCGGCATCGGCGATAGCCTCGACCACGGTGGCAGGACCGCGGCGGCAGTCGCCCGCAGCCCAGACGCCCTCGACGCCGGTGGAGGTAGCGGCAAGGCGGCCGCGACGGTCGTGCTCGACGCCCGCGGCATCGTACAGGCTGGCGTCGATGCCCTCGCCCACGGCGCAGATCACCGTGGTGGCGGGAAGCTCAACAGTCTCGCCCGTGGCGACGGGGCTGCGGCGGCCGCTTGCATCCGGCTCGCCAAGCTCCATAACGTCGCAGGTCAGCACGGCGCCGTTAAGCGCCTTAGGTGCCAGCAGCTCGCAGAACTCAACGCCGTCGGCAAGAGCAAGATCGAGCTCTTCCTCATCGGCGGGCATCTGCTTCTTGGTGCGGCGGTAGACCAGGCGCACGTTCTTCACGCCGGCCAGGCGCTTGGCCACGCGGGCCGCGTCCATGGCGGTGTTGCCGGCGCCAATGACCACGACGTCCTCGCCCAGCTCGAGCTTCTCGCCCTTCTTGGCGGCCTCGAGGAACTCCAGCACGTCGAGCTCGGCGCCCTCGCCCAGGCCCGCAGAGCCGGGCATCCAGGCACCGGTGGCCACGACCACGTCGGTAAAGCCCTGGTCCTTGAGCTCGTCAATGGAATCAACGCGAGCGTTGAGCTGCACCTTGGCGCCAAAGGCTAGGCAGAGCTCGGCATCGTGGGAGATATCGTCGCTCGCGATACGGAACTCGGGAATCACGTGACGGACCACGCCGCCGAGCGAATCGCGGGCCTCAAAGATGGTGACGGGCACGCCGGCACGCGTCAGGAAGAACGCCGTCGCCAGGCCGGCCGGGCCGCCGCCGATAACGGCAACGTTGCGCTCGCCGTCGTTGGCGATGGCCTGGGCGCGCAGCTTGGGCAGCACGGCGGTCATGGCCTCGCGGGCGGCCTTGAGCTTGCTGGCGCGAATCTGGGCGCCCTCGGGCTCGTAGAACGCACGCTCACAGGCACGGCCGCAGGGATGCGGGCAGATGGTGCCGGTAATGAACGGCAGGGCGTTGCGCTCGATGATGATGTTGAGTGCGTCCTCGTAGCGGCCCTCGTCAACGGCCGCCAGGTAGGCGGGAATATCCTGCTGGATGGGGCAGCTCGTGCGGCACGGCGTGGTAAAGCAATCGGAAAGAGGGCTCTTGCCGGCGACCTTGCGGTCGGGCAGCGGACGCAGCGGCTTCTTGTAGAGCGGGTTGGTGAGTGAGTCGGTCTGGATCGCAGTCACAGCCTCGAGAGAGACACCCGCGAACGGCTTGCCATCCAGGTCGGTAAACTCGCCGGCCATCTGGCTAAAGCGCTCGTAGCCACCGGGCTTGAGCACGTCGGTCGCCAGGGTGACGGGCCAAATGCCGGCATCGTACAGGGCGCGGATGTTGTAGACCGTAGCACCGCCGGAGTAGCTGATGCGCAGCTTGCCATCGAACTGCTCGGTAATGCGACGGGCAGCCTCGATGGTCAGCGAGAACAGCGAACGGCCGGACATGTACATCTCGGTGGAAGGCAGCTCGTTCCTCGTCACGTCGACGGGGAAGGTGTTGGTGAGCTTGACGCCAAACTCCAGGCCGCGCTCGGCGCACAGGGCAATCAGGCGCTCGAACATGGGCACGGCGTCGGCCCACTGCAGGTCCTCGCGGAAGTGCGTATCGTCGAAGACGATGTAGTCAAAGCCCAGCTCGTTGAGGCGCTGACGTGCAAACTCATAGCCCAGCAGCGTGGGGTTGCACTTGATGTAGGTGTTGAGGCCCTTCTCGGTGATGAGGTAGGTCGCGATGCGCTCGATCTCGGCGGGCGGGCAGCCGTGCAGGGTAGACTCGGTGATGGAGTTGGAGACGCGTGCCGGGATGGACTCGACAAACGCGGCGTCGACATGCTCAAACTTGTCCAGGTTGGCGAGCGCCCATGCGCGGCACTCGTTCCAGACGTCGGAGCCGCTGGCGTCCTTCATGCCCTCGATGTAGGCGTCGACCTTGGGGCTCTTGATGCCCTCCAGGTCATAACCCACGGACATGTTGAAGACAAAGCCGTCCGGGCTGCCCAGGCCGTACTCGCGAGCGATCAGGTGGCAGGCAAACCATGCCTTCACGTACTCGGCAAAAGCCTGCGGAACCTCGAGCTCGGTCGACCACTCGCAGTTGTAGCACTCGTCCTGCGCCACAATGCAGGGCTTGTTGACACACTTGGAGAGCTCCTCGCCGTCCATAACCTGAACGGTCTTGAGCTCAAAGAAGCGGGAACCGGCCACGTAGGATGCCACGATGTTCTGGGCCAACTGCGTATTGGGACCGGCGGCCGGGCCAAACGGAGTCTCGATGCGCTCGTCAAAAATGGGAAGCGCGCCCTCCTGGTTGGTCGTGACCATCTTGCGCACGCCAAAGACGGCGCCCTGAGTCTTGTGCTCCTCGATGATCCAGTTCATCAGCTGCGAAAACGGGATCGGCCTCATGATGTCGCTCATAATGAGTTCCTCTCTGTAACGCCCGGCGAGACCGCGCGGCGGGCGCAAATACGGTGTAGCGCTAGCACAGCGCCGGCGACCCCGCGGAGGCCGCCTATGCGCGCGCCGGATGTGGCGAAACATCCGACGCGCGCGAATCTACTTGTGAATTAGTAGGTGCGATCGTTGAGCGTGCTCCAGAGCTTCTTGGACTCGGCCATGGTCCACGCGTTGATCTTGTCCTCATCAATGCCAACGAACTCGCGATCCTTGTACAGGACGCGGCCGTTGATGATGGTGGTGCGGCAGTTTTTGCCCATCATGCCAAAGAGCATGTGGCCGTCGATATTCTCCTCGCTCAGCGGCGTAAAGGGCTTGTAGTCCATAACGATAACGTCGGCGGCAGCGCCGGCCTCGAGCACACCGAGCTTGCGATCGAAGTACTTGCTCGCCATCTTGGCGTTGTTCTCGAACAGCATCGTCATGGCCTCGCACCAGCCCACGTTGGGCATGGCGGCGTTGTGGCGCTGAATAATCAGGAAGACCTTAAGGCTCTCGAGCATATCGTGGGTGTAGGCGTCGGTGCCCATGCACACGGGGATGCCGCGGCGGAAGAACTCGAGCACGGGGGCGCAGCCCACGGCGTTGCCCATATTGGATTCGGGGTTGTTGACGAGCCAAGTGCCGGACTCCTTGACGATATCCATCTCGGCAGGCGTCACGTGGATGCAGTGGCCCAGCATGGTGTCGGGACCCAGCAGGTTGTGCTGCAGCAGGCGCTCGACGGGGCTGATGCCACCGCGGTTGAGGCGGGAGTCCCACACGTCGTTCATGCCCTCGCACACATGGATGTGGAAGCCGGTCAGGCCGTTGTTGGCCTCGGCCATCTTATCCATGGTCTCGTCCGAAAGCGTAAAGGTAGCATGTCCGCCAAACATGGCGGCGATCATGTGGTTGTCGTTATCGCGACGCTCCTTGGCGGCCCACTGGGCAAATTCGGCGTTCTCGGCAATGGCCTGGTCGCACTTTTCCTGGCCGCGGCGATCGGAGACCTCGTAGCACAGGCACGAACGCATGCCCAGCTCCTGAGCTGCATCCTTAATGGTAAAGAGGCTTCCCGGAATCTCGCAGAAGCTCGCATGGTGATCGAAGATCGTGGTGACGCCATCACGGATGGAGTCCAAAATCGTAGCATAGGCGCTGGCCTTGGTGCCGTCGAGCGTCAGGTTGTCGTCGATCTTCCACCACTGCTGCTCGAGATTCTCCAAGAAGTTGGTGGGGTTGCAGCCCTTAATGGCAAGGCCGCGGGCCAGACCCGAGTAGATGTGGGTGTGGCAGTTGATGAGTCCGGGCATGATGAGGTTGCCCTGGGCATCGACGTACTCGGCATCCGGGTACTTGGCCTTGAGCTCGCGCTCGGGGCCCACTTCGACGATCGTATCTCCGTCAATGGCGACCGCACCGTTTGGAATGAACGGGGTCTGAGCGTTGCGGGTAAAGACGGAACCGTTAGCGACCAGAAGCATGGATGCTCCCTTCAACATCAGAGGCGGGGTTTGACACCTCTGACATGGCGGAGTGCGAAGCGCCGGCCTACACCGGAAACGGGCCCTCTCCCGTCAACGCTTCACCAAAGGGACAAGCCCTTTGAAGTGCGGCTTGGCGCCGCATGGCGTCGGCGGACGAGGCGATGCGTCCGCCGACGAATAGCACCGAATTGGTTACTTCTTGCTCTCGGGCAAGACCAGATCCACGGCAGCGTCCTTGGCAGCATCGATGTGCTGAGCCACGACCGGCGTCTGCGGAAGGATCAGGTTAAGGACAATGGCCATGATGGCGGTGGGGGTTACGGCATTGGAGCCGATGACGGTGGACACCCAGGCGGGCATACCCTCGCCGGCAAGGCAACCGCTGGCCATCCAGATACCCAGGCCAAAGACGACGGAGGTGCCGACGATAGTGGTAGTGCGCTGCGTGAGGCCCTCGCGAGTGAACATGCGCACGCCATTCATGGTGATGGTGCCAAAAACGCCAACGGTCGCGCCGCCGATGACAGGCTGCGGGATGGCGGAGAGCACGGCAGAGAGCTGCGGGAACAGGCCGGCGATGGCAAAGACGGCCGCGATGATCACAAAGACCCACTTGTTGACGACCTTGTTGGAGCAGATGATGCCCACGTTCTGGCCAAGGGCACTGGTGGGAAGACCGCCCAGCAGGCCGCCGACCATAGAGGTGAGGCCCTGGGACACGATGGCGCCGGAGAGCTCGCGCTCGGTGGGCATACGGTCGATGGAGCCCAGGCAGGCAGCGGAGACGTCGCCAATAACCTGGATGGCAACCATGGGGAACACGACGGCGAGGGTAATGCAGACCTCGGGATCAAACTCGAGCGCGTAGGGCATGAGCTTGGGAAGGGCGAAGACCTGAGCGGTGGCGACGCTGGAGAAGTCGATCATGCCAAAGGGGATGGAAACGATCATGCCAACGATCATGCCAAAGAACACAGATCCCAGCTTGAGCGTACCCTTGCCAAAGTTGGCGAGCGCAAAGACCACGGCGAAGGTGATAAGAGCGACGCACCAGGCCTGCGGGGTGCCCCACAGCGGCGTACCCATACCGCCGGCCATATACTTGACAGCCGTGGGATAGAGAGAGACGCCAATGGAGAAGATGACCGTACCGGTCACGACAGGCGGGAACAGCCACTTGATCTTGCTGTAGGCCAGACCAAAGAGGACCGCGACGGCGCCGCCGACGATCTCGCCACCCAGCAGCGCACCAAAGCTAAAGCCCGAGGCACCCATGGCCTGCAGGGCCGGCAGAAACGCGAACGAAACGCCCATGACGATGGGCAGGCCGCCGCCGATGCGACGGAAGGGAGCGAAGGCCTGAAGGGCCGTGTCGATCGCCGAAAGAATGAGCGCGACCTGGATGATGTCGGTGCTCTGCTGGCTATTAAAGCCGTAGACGCCGGCCATGATGACCGCCGGGGTAATGATGCCGGCAAACGATGCCAGTACGTGCTGAAGGGCACACGGGATCATTTCCTTAACGGGAGGCATGCCTTCGCGAGTGAACAGGGCTTCAGTGCCGTTCGTAACCGTCTCCTGGGTCATTTGACCACCAATCCTCGAAGTAGTTGTTTTCGCATCTAACGCTCTATTGTGACGCAGTGCGGGGTTGAGGTTGTGCCTTCATTGCATATCGTATTAAAGATGATTCTCATTCTCAATAATAATTTTTTGTTATCAGACCATTCTTCAGCTGAAATAACGCATTTCCGCAGGTCAGGAAAGTGTCTGGTCAAAATAACATCTAACTTTTCTTTTGGTCAACCGTTTACCGCTAAATTCCTACCGTTCGTCTGCATTACGCAATGTACCTGCGGATATACGAGATGGTGGGCAGCGTGTTACCATGAGAAAAAATTGTTATGAACATTTCTGTTTTCACCCAAAGGAGTTGCCCGTGAACGAGACCGTACGCCGCTTTTTGCCGATGGTCGATTTTCTGGAGCAGATACTCGGCAAAAACAGCGAAATCGTGCTGCACGATTTCTCGGATCCCGACCACGCCATCGTCGATATTCGCAACGGCATCGTGAGCGGCCGCAAGGTCGGCGGCCCCGCCACCGATCTGGCGCTCAAGATCATGCACGACCCCAAGTATCGCGACCTGCCGTTTATTACGGGCTACGAGGGGCGCGGTGCCGGCGGCAAGACGTTGGAGTCGGCGACGTACTTTATCCGCGAGAATGACGAGATCGTCGGTATGCTCTGCGTCAACACCGACCTCTCGACCGTACGCTCCATCAACGCCATGGCGCAGCAGCTCATGGCGTGCTTCGACGCGGCGCCGACGCGCACGGAGCCCGCCCCTATCGAGGTCGAAAGCCTTTCGGAGTCCACACAGGAGCTCATCGACCGCAGCATTGCCGAGTTGCTGAGCGCGCGCGGGCTGGATGTAGCGTCGCTTGGTCAGAGCGACCGCGTGGACGTCATTCGCCACCTCAACGGCAACGGGGTGTTCATGCTCAAGGGCGCCGTGGCCTGCGCCGCCACCGCGCTGGGCATCTCGGAGCCCAGCGTCTACCGCTACCTGCAAAAAGTTCGCAAGGAGGGCTAACGAGCAAAATGGAGCGCGGCTCCACAAGCGATCCGTCACTTAACAAAAGACCCTGCAGTTCACACGCGCTGCAGGGTCTTTTTGCATGTCATGTTTAGTTGTTGCCAACGCCTTAGAGAGCGGCGACGACCTCGATCTCGACCAGACCGCCAGCCGGAAGGGCGGCAACCTGGAAAGCGCTGCGCGCGGGGAACGGGGCCTCGAACTTGGAGGCGTAGATCTCGTTCACGGCAGCGAAGTCGGCAATGTCGGCCAGGTAGACCGTGGTCTTGACGACATCGGCAAACGTAGCGCCGGCGGCAGTCAGCAGGGCCTCGACGTTAGCAAGGGACTGCTTGGCCTGGGCCTCGACGCCCTCGGGCATCTTGCCAGTTGTGGGGTCGATGCCCAGCTGGCCGGACAGGAACACCATGTTGCCGGTCTGGATACCGGGGGAATACGGTCCGATGGCTGCGGGTGCGTTATCGGAAGACACGACGGTCTTGCTCATGTTTTTCTCCTTACGATCAGATAGAGAGCGTGAGCGCGGCGTTCGCACCGGGAGGCACAGTTCGGTCTGAACACCGCGCTTGATTGGGATAGTACTCAAGGTTTCCGCGCGATGCAAGATTATTATCACGTTGCGAGAATATTTTATCGCCCAACGGTTTCCCCGAACCGCTGAACGGTTCTCATGTGGGAAAGCCAGCCCAAGCTGCTGAAGACTTTGTCCTGCTTAGGCTGCGGGCATCGTCCATCGCGACGGCGCCACTATACTATTGAGTATTTGAGCATTTTGAAAGGCAGGATATGACCGCAACCGCCAGTCGAACCACCAACCGCAGACCCGAGCTTTTGGCGCCCGCCGGAGGCCCGGAGCCCTTTGCCGCCGCGCTCGCTGCCGGGGCAGACGCCATCTACTGCGGCATGGGCAGCTTCAACGCCCGCCGCAAGGCCACCAACTTTACCGACGAGGCCTTTGAGCAAGCCTGCCGCGCCGCGCATCTAGCCGGGTCGCGCGTCTACGTCACGGTCAACATCGTCATCAAGCAGTCCGAGATGGGCGATGCGCTGCAACTCATCCACCGCTGCTCAACGCTGGGCGCCGATGCCTTCATTATCCAGGACTGGGGCCTGTTCTTTGAGGTCAAGCGCACGATGCCCGGCATCGAGACACACATCTCGACCCAGGCGAACATCCATGACGACCGCGGAACCCTTTGGTGTCGTGAGCAGGGCGCCGACCGCGTGACTCTCTCGCGTGAGCTCTCCATCGACGAGATCGCCGCCATCCACGACGCCGCGCCCGATGTGGACCTCGAGGTCTTTAGCCACGGCGCCATCTGCTTTTGTTACTCGGGCCTGTGCCTGCTCTCGAGCTTTGCCATGGCGGGCCGCTCGGCCAACCGCGGCATGTGCGCTCAGCCCTGTCGCCTGCCTTACGAGCTGATCGACGAGAACGGCCGCTCGCTCTCCCCTGCCGGTCGCGAGCGCGCGCTGTGCCCGCGCGACACCAACACGTCGCTGCTTGTTCGCCGTCTGTATGACGCCGGCGCCGCATCGCTCAAGCTCGAGGGCCGCATGAAGGCCCCCGATTACGTGTATTCCATCGTCGACGTGTACCGTCATCAGATTGATGACATGCTGGCCGATGTTTCGACCTCCAAGGATGAGGATGCAGCCCGCCAGCGCCAGCTCAAGCGCTGCTTCAACCGCGACTTTACGCACGCCTATCAGGACGGCACCTCGGGCGACGAGATGATGAGCTATGAGCGTTCCAACAACCGCGGCCAGATCGTGGGCACGGTACTGGGCAGCCGTCTGGCCAACCGCGATGTGCGCGGCCTCAAGCCCGACGACCGCCGTCGGCGCGCCGCCATCGCCCGCATTGAGTTGTTTGAGCCCGTGGGCAAGGGCGACCTGCTGGAGCTTCGCCACGATAACGAGTTTGACCAGTTCCTGACCACCATTGCCGCCGATGATGCCGCCGCCGGCGACATCATCGAATGTCGCGTGCCCCGCAGCATGCCCGAGGGCTGCCGCGTCCGCGTGATTCGCAGTCAGCGCGCCATCGACGCCGCCGGCGCCGCGCTCAAGCGCGATGTGCTGCGCCGCCGAGCTGTTGACGTGTCCGTCGTGGCGCGCCTGGGCGAGCCGTTTACTGTCACACTCACCTGCTGTGACAACCCCGCGCTCACCGCCACCGCCACGGGCTTCACCGTCGAGGCCGCCAAGACCCGCGCCGTCGAGGCATCCGATCTGGTTGAGCATGTGGGCCGCATGGGCTCCTCGCCCTTCGAGGCCGCAAGCTTTGACGTTTCGCTCGACGCCGGCTGCGGTATGGGCTTTTCCGCCGTGCACAAGGTGCGCGCCACCGCTTGTAAGGCGCTGGAAGAGGCCATTCTGGCACCGTACGAGGAGCGCGCAAAAACGCTCGAGTTGCCGGTGCTCGACAAATGTACGCGCCCCATGCCCAAGCACTACCGCGACGAGCCGCAGATCTGCGCCACCGTCACCTCGCTCGAGGCCGCCGAGGCAGCCCGCGCGGAGGGTGCAACGCGCATCTATATGACCACCGACGCGCTCGAGGCTGTCGGACTCTCCCCTGCCGATGCATTTGAGCAGGGTATCGTGCCCGTACTCGACGAGGTCTGCCGCGCCGTCGACCACGAGCGCGTCGACCCGTGGGTTGTTGCCGGTGCCACGGTGGCTATTGGCAACATCTCCGAGCTTGCCCTGGCCGCCCAGGTTGGCGCCACGGCAGAAGTCCGCTCTTGTCTGCCCGTGCACAACACGGCCTGCATGGAGGCGCTTGCCGAGCGCGGAGCCGGTGCGTTTTGGCTCTCGCCCGAAATCACGCTCGACGAGATTGTCTCGCTCGGTGCCGCCGCGCCCGCGGCTCTGGGCATCACCGTCTTTGGCCGCCCGCACGTCATGACAAGCGAGCATTGCATTCTGCAGGTTGCCAACGGCTGCATCCACGATTGTGTCAACTGCCGTCTGCGTGCCCGCAAGCTCTCGCTCAAGAATATCGACGGAAAGGTCATGCCCGTCCGCACCGACATCCACGGCCGCTCTCGCCTGTACGATGCCTACCTCATCGACCTCACGCCGCAGGTTCCTCAGCTGCTCGATGCCGGCGTGCGTCGTCTCATGGTTGACGGAACGCTGCTCGAGACGGATGAGGTGGGCCGTGCCGTCGCCCGCGTCCGTCGTGCCGTCGAAGCCGCGCAGGCGGGCCGCAAGCCCGCCGCCCGCCTGCGCGGCGCCACCTCGGGCTGCATGTTTGTGGGAATCAGCTAACCGAAAGGCTTACACGTGAACGAAGAACCTCAAGTCCTCTACTGCGACGCCTGGCTCATGGCCATCGACAAGCCCGCTGGCATGATCGTCCACGGCGACGGCACCGGCGAGCGCACGCTCACCGACTACGCCAGCGACCTGCTGCTGGCGATGGGCGACGGCTTTGCCGCGACCGACATGCAGCCGCTCAACCGCCTAGACCGCGACACCACCGGCGTGGTGCTGTTCTCGCTCGACAAGCAGACGCAGCCCGCCTTTGACCAGATGGTCATCGACCACGCTTTCGAAAAGCACTATCTGGCGCTCGCCGAGGGCAAAATCGACTGGAACGAAAAGCTCATCGACAAGCCCATCGCCCGCGACCGCCACGATAGCCGCAAGATGCGCGTCGGCGCCAGCGGCAAGCCGTCTCAGACGCGCGTCAAGGTACTCAAGCGTCTTAAGAGCCGCCGTGGCCTGCCCACGCGCTCGTATATTGATGTCGAGCTGCTCACCGGCCGCAAGCATCAGATTCGCGTGCATCTGGCCAGCGAGCATCACCCCCTGGTTGGCGACGACCTGTACGGAACGCCGCGCCCCTGCGGCCTGATGCTCCACGCCCACAGCGTGTCCTTTACGCATCCCGTAACCGGCGAGCACATCCACATCGAAGCCCCCTGCCCCTGGGAGCCCTAAAACCTGCCGAAAAGGGACAGGTTTATTTTGGCAGGTTTTATCTGGACAAACGTCAAAACCACCACATAGGTTCCTACCCCTTCGCGGTGGTTTTGGCGTTTGCCCGTCCCCTGCTGTTAGACCGTGATGACGTTGTCCATTGCCCGGTACTTGGCGGGGACATCGCCTGCGGTAATAATCGTTGCGTCACGGAAGTCCGCGAACTTGACGGGCGCCACCATGCCAAACTTACTGGCGTCCGAGATTACGAAGCGTTTGGCTGTATGGCGCATCGAGATACGCTTGACCTGCGCTTCCTCGATATCGGGTGTCGTAAAGCCCTGCTCGGCGGCAATGCCGTTGGAACCCCAAAAGCCGCAGTTAAAGTTGTAGCGGTCTAGGGTTGCCAGAGCATCGGGGCCAACGAGCGCCTCGGTCTCGGGTTTAAGCTCGCCGCCCAGCACCACGGTGCGCATGCCGCGCACAGCGAGATGCTGAGCATGGAGCACGGAATCAGTCACATAGGTGACCGATTCGAGATGCGGAAGATGCTCGATGAGTCTGAGCGTTGTCGAACCCGAATCGATGTACACAAAGCTCTCGGGCTCCACCAGGGCCGCGGCACGGGCGCAAATACGCTCCTTGTCGTCGTTATGGAGATCACTGCGCTCACTGATCGTTAGGTCGCGCGTCACGTGCGCGCGCTCAAGACTTGTCGCGCCACCGTGCACCTTGGCGATGCGGTGCGCTCGGTCGAGCGTCTGTAGGTCGCGTCGAATGGTAGAGGCCGTCACGCCCAGGGCATCGGCAAGCTCGGGCACCGTTACCGAGCCAGCCTGCTGCACCATCGACACGATCGTATTGAGCCTATCTTCCGCAAGCATCGCTTACTCCTCCTCGGGGTAGACGACTCCCCAATCGGCGCGGAGCTTGGTCATGAGCTCCATCACATCAGAAGCATAATCCAGAAGCTCACGCTTGGAATCGTCGCCGGCGACGGCCTGCTCGAGGTCAGCCATCTCGTAGCACAGGGCATAAGCCTCGGTGCCCGCGGCGACCTCCTCGCGATGACCGTCCGCGGTCCACAAGATCGTCGCGTGATCGGCGCGCGGATACTCGTTGACCTCGACATAGCAATTGTCAAAGCTGATAACCGAGCGCTTTGGCTGCTTGGAGTGGAGCGTAAGGCTCACGACGCCCAGCTGCTGCTCGGCATTGCGGCAGACGATGCCGCCTGCAACGTCCACGCCGGTCTCGCAGATGTTACCCAGAGACACGACCTCGACGGGCTGGCTCGCCATAAACAGGCGCATGACGGACAGGGCGTATACGCCAATATCGAGCATGGCACCGCCGGCGAGGTTGCGATTGTAGAAACGGTTGGTCAGGTCGCCGTACTCCTTGTAGCTACCAAAGTTGAGCTGAGCGAGGTTCATGCGGCCAAACTCGCCGGCATCCATGCGGCGGCGCAGCTCTTGATACAAGGGCATGTGGAGCACCGTGGTAGCGTCCATAAGGACCACGTTGTGTTCGGCGGCAATGGCGCGGGCCTCATCGAGCTCGGCGGAGTTGAGCGTGATGGCCTTCTCGCAGAGAACGTGCTTGCCGGCCGCCAAGGCGGCGCGCAGATAGGTGATATGGGTGTTGTGCGGGGTGGTGATGTAGACGGCGTCGATGTCAGGATCGGCGTAGAGATCCTCAACCGTGTCATAGACCTTCTCGACGCCGTACTGGTCGGCAAAAGTCTGAGCCTTGGTGAGCGTGCGGTTGGCAACGCCCGTAAGCTTGCGGCCGGCCAGGGCAAGGGACTGAGCCATCTGGTTGGCAATAACGCCGCAACCGATCACAGCCCAACGGAGCTCGGGAGCCGTAAAGATGTCGTTAGGGAACGGCTTGTCCTGGACCGAAGCAAATGCTGCTTTGGCGGCTGCCGCGGCGTCGAGTGGAGCCTGCTTGGAATCTGCCATTATGTGTCTCCTGTGTCATAGAAAGTCTTGCATTTCTGACAGCTCTATATTCGCACAAACACGCGCGTCTGTGCGTGTTTTTGCGTATCTCACCGCTAAACGGTCATTATTGCCCCGTAAACGGCGCATATATACGCATAGGTGCGTAATTAAACGCAATCTAACGCGCATAAACGCGCACACAAGCAATTTATACAGCACGACCCGCTCATTTATGCTTACCCAGTTAGGGTACTCATTTAAGTCTGTCCCCAATGAGTATCCCCAATGAGTAGGGATAGAAAAAGGCCCGGGTGCCGTGGGGCATCCGGGCCTTTGCTAGCAACTTGATGTTGCGGGCAGCTTAGAACTTGTGGCCGCACTTCTTGCAGACGCGCAGCTTGTTCTTGCCGTCCTTCTCGTGACCGACGCGGGTAACCTTACCGCACTCGGGGCAGACGAGATTGACGTTGGAGGCATCGATGGGCGCCTCCTGCGAAACGATGCCGCCCTGCTGGTTGGCAGCGTTGGGCTTGACGGCCTTCTTGACGACCGAAACGCCCTCGACAACGACCTTGTTCTCGGCGGGGAGAGCACGCAGGATAACGCCCTGCTTGCCGCGATCCTTACCAGAGAGAACCTGGACCTTATCGCCCTTCTTGATATACATATATCTCCCCTAACTACAGGGTCTCGGGAGCGAGCGAGACGATCTTCATGTACTTCTTGTCACGAAGCTCGCGAGCGACAGGCCCGAAGATACGGGTGCCGACGGGCGAACCATCGTTGTTGATGACAACGCAGGCGTTCTCATCAAAGCGAATGTAGGAGCCATCCTTGCGGCGGATCTCCTTAACGGTGCGAACGACGACGCAACGGACAACGTCCTTCTTCTTGACGTTGGCTCCAGGGGTAGCCTCCTGGACAGCACCGATGAACACATCGCCGATGCCTGCATAACGACGCTTGGAACCGCCAAGCACCTTGATGCAGCGAATCTTGCGAGCGCCGGAGTTGTCGGCGACGTTCAGCATGGTTTGCATCTGAATCATGGTAGATGTTCCTCCGAACTAAGAACCGAAGAGAGGTGCGCTGCCTTTATACGGCCCGTGGTATGCAAGCCAGGCATACGCACATCTTCGGAAACGTACAAGTCGTAAGAGCGACTGCTTATTTAGCGCGCTCGACGACCTCGATGAGGCGCCAACGCTTCATCTTGGACATAGGACGGGTCTCCATAACGCGGACGGTGTCGCCCACGCCAGCCGTGCACTCCTCGTCGTGAGCGTGCAGCTTCTTGGAGCTGGTCATCATCTTGCCGTACTTGGGGTGACGCTTGCGCTCGGTGATGGTGACAACAATGGTCTTGGCACCGGAGACGGAGGTAACGACACCCGTACGGACCTTACGCGAGTTACGCGAATCAGTCATGTTCTCTCCTTAGGTCCTACTCGGCGACAGCGGACTTCTCCGCTGCGATCTCGCGGGCGCGCTGCTCCGTGAGGACGCGAGCGATGTCCTTCTTCACGGTGTTGACGCGAGCGGTGTTGTCCAGCTGGCTAGTGGCCATCTGGAAACGAAGGTTAAAGAGCTCGGCGCGCATTTCCTTCAGCTTCTCAACGAGCTGAGCGTCCGAGAGCTCACGAATCTCTGCGGGCTTCATTAGTTCTCCTCCTTGGCGGCGGCGGCGTCCTCAGCAGCCCACTTGGCCTCGAGAGCGGCCTCCTCAGCCATCTCCTTCTCGATGCGCTGCTCAGCGTTCTTGGCAGCAACAATCTTGGTCTTGATGGGAAGCTTGTGCTGTGCAAGACGCAGAGCCTCGCGAGCGACCTCCTCGGGCACGCCCTTGACCTCGAACATGATGCGGCCGGGCTTGACGACAGCCACCCACTCCTCGGGGTTACCCTTACCAGAACCCATGCGAGTCTCAGCAGGCTTCTTGGTGATGGGCTTATCGGGGAAGATCGTGATGTAGACACGACCGCCACGCTTCATGTAGCGGGTCATGGCAATACGAGCGGCCTCGATCTGACGGTTGGTGATCCAATGGGCCTCGAGAGCCTGGATACCAAACTCGCCGAAATGCAGCTCGGTATTACCCTTGGCCTGGCCCTTCATGGAGCCACGCTGCACCTTGCGGTGAAGAATACGCTTAGGGGCAAGCACTACTGACCCCTCCTCTCGGAGTTACGACGACGAGGACGGGAAGAGCCCTCGAGTGCAGGGTTGGGAACAGGCTGGCCCGGGAGCTTCTCGCCCAGGTAGATCCAGACCTTCACGCCGCAAGCGCCCATGGTGGTGCTGGCGACAGCCGTGCCGTAGTCGATCTTGGCACGGAGGGTGTGCAAAGGCACGCGACCCTCACGGTACCACTCACGACGGCCCATCTCGGCACCGCCGAGACGACCGGAGCACTGGATACGGATGCCCTTAGCGCCGGCCTTGCGGGCGGACTGGACAGCCTTGCGCATAGCGCGACGGAAGGCAACGCGGCCCTCGAGCTGCTCGGCGATAGACTGAGCAACGAGGTTGGCGTCGAGCTCGGGGCGCTTGATCTCGACAACGTCGACGGAGAGCTGGCCCTTGGAGACGCCAGCGACCTTCTCGAGCTCGGTGCGGAGGGTATCGATCTCGGCACCCTTCTTACCGATGACAACGCCGGGGCGAGCGGTGAGGATGATGACCTTCACCTTGTCGCCAGCGCGCTCGATCTCGACGCGGGAGACAGCTGCGCGGGAAAGACGCTTCTCGAGGTACTTGCGGATCTCGAGATCGTTACCGAGGGTCTTAGCGTAATCCTTCTCTGCGAACCAGCGGGAGCGCCAGTTCTCGGTGATGCCAAGACGGAAGCCGGTGGGGTAGACTTTCTGACCCATACAGCTTTACGCCTCCTTTCGAGGAGCAACGACGACGGTGATGTGGGAAGTACGCTTCAGAATGCGAGAAGCGGAACCCTTGGCGCGGGGACGGATGCGCTTAAGCGTCGGACCCTCGTCAACATAGGCAGCGGCGACAACCAGGTTGTCGGCACGCAGACCGTTGTTGTTCTCGGCGTTCGCAACGGCGGAACGGAGAACCTTCTCGACATCCACGGCGACGGCGCGGTCGCAGAAGTGGAGGATGTCGAAAGCCTGAGCGACAGGCTTGCGGCGGATCAGATCGACCACCAGGCGGGCCTTGCTGGGGGAAACACGCACGTACTTAGCGACGGCGCGAACCTCGGTGGCCTCAGTTTCAATAGACTTAGTTGCCATTTACGGTTAACCCCCTATTTGGCCTTGTGGCCACGGAACGTACGAGTCGGCGCGAACTCGCCGAGCTTGTGACCAACCATGGACTCGGTAACATACACGGGCACATGCTTGCGGCCGTCGTGGACGGCGATGGTGTGACCAACCATCTCGGGGAAGATGGTGGACGCGCGGGACCAGGTCTTCACGACGTCCTTCTTGCCAGCCTCGTTCATCGCGGTGATACGCGAGAGAAGGCGAGTCTCCACGAACGGGCCCTTTTTGAGACTTCTGCTCATAAGTGCTTTCTCCTAAAACTCGGTATCCGAAATTACTTCTTACGGCGACGAATGATGTGCTGGTTCGAGACCTTCTTCTTCTTGCGCGTACGAAGGCCCTTCGTCGGCTTACCCCAGGGGGTAACAGAGGGACGACCAGAGGTGTGGTTCTTGCCCTCGCCACCGCCGTGCGGGTGGTCGACAGGGTTCATGACGGTACCGCGGACGGTCGGGCGCACGTTCATGTGACGCTTACGGCCGGCCTTGCCGATGACGATGTTGGAGTGATCGGCGTTGCCGACCTCGCCGACGGTGGCGCGGCAGGTAACGAGGATGCGGCGCATCTCGGAGGAAGGCATACGGACGATAGCGTACTTGCCCTCCTTACCCATCAGCTGGCAGGAGTTACCGGCGGAACGGGCGATAGCAGCGCCCTTGCCCGGCTGGAACTCGACGGCGTGGATGAGCGTACCGACGGGGATGTCGGCGAGGGGCAGAGCGTTGCCCGGCTTGATGTCGGCGTCAGAACCGGACATGATGGTCTGACCGACCTCGAGGCCCTTGGGGGCCAGGATGTAGCGCTTCTCACCGTCAGCGTAGTGCAGCAGAGCGATGCGAGCGGAACGGTTCGGATCGTACTCGATCGTGGCAACCTTGGCGGGCACGCCGTCCTTGTTGCGCTTGAAGTCGATCACGCGGTAACGACGCTTCACGCCGCCGCCCTGGTGGCGGGTGGTGATGCGGCCGTTGTTGTTACGACCGGCCTTCTTGGGCAGGGGCTCGAGAAGAGACTTCTCGGGCTTGGTGCAGGTGATCTCGGAGAAGTCGGAGATCGTCTGCCAACGCCTACCAGCGGAGGTCGGCTTAAGGTGCTTTACAGCCATTACAATCCCTTTCAATAGGAATCCGTTAGCCATCGCAGACAGGGATTCGAGGTTCTGCCTCGGGTGCGATGACACCGGACGTATACACGGTTCCGGGCGTGTCCATTTTATACGCCCAAAACCTTGAGCTCCCGCCTCCCCTATTTGGGAGGCATGAGCTCACTCAACAGCAGCGAGTCTTAGGCCTGGTTGCCAAAGACCTCGATGGTGTCGCCCTCGGCCAGCGTGACGATGGCCTTCTTCCAAGAACGGGTCTTGCCGGCGACATAGCGCACGCGCTTGGTCTTGGGCTTGACCGTCAGGGTGTTCACGCGAACGACCTTGACGCCGAAGATCTCCTCGACAGCGTCCTTGATCTGATACTTGTTAGCATCCTTGGCGACCTCGAACGTGTACTTGTTCAGCTCCACGCCGGAGAAGGAACGCTCGGACACGATCGGACGGATGATGATCTCGTGGGCGGTCATTTATGCAAGCACCTCCCCGAAGTGAGCGGCGATGTCGGCGGGCATCAGCACAGCGTTGTTGTTGACGAGATCGTAGGTGTTGGCCTCGTCGGCAGTGATGATGAACGTCTTGGGAATGTTGCGGAACGACAGGTAGGCGTTGACGTCCTCATCGCGAACGATGATGGTCAGACGCTTGCCCTCAAGGCCGAGAGCCTTGAGCATGGCGACGGCAGCCTTGGTGGAAGGCTTCTCGAAGCCGTAGTCGTCGACGAGCACGAGCTCGCCATCGGCCAGCTTGGCGGACAGCGCGGAGCGCATAGCCAGCTTGACCTCCTTGTTGTTCATACGCTTAGCGTAGGAACGGGGCTTGGGGGCGAAGACAACGCCACCGTGACGCCACTGGGCAGCACGGATGGAACCCTGACGGGCACGGCCGGTGCCCTTCTGACGCCAAGGCTTCTTGCCGCCACCGGAAACCTCAGAGCGACCCTTAGCAGACTGGGTGCCCTGACGCCAAGAGGCCATCTGGCACTTGACGATGTGGTGCATAACGTGGATGTTCGGCTCGATGCCGTACACCTCAGCGGCGAGCTCGGCCTCGGCGACCTTCTTGCCCTCGCTGTTCTTTACTTCAAACTTTGCCATTTAAGTGTTCTCCTTGGTATGACGCTGGGCTAAATGGGCTGGGCCCTTAGGCCATACGGATGGCGACGAGACCATTCTTGGCACCCGGGACAGCGCCCTTGACCAAGATGAGGTTCTGCTCGGCATCGATGCGGACAACGGAAAGGTTCTTGACGGTAACGCGCTCGTTACCCATGTGACCGGCCATCTTGACGCCCTTGAGGACGCGTGCAGGATAGGCGCACTGACCGATAGAACCGGGGTGACGCTGGAAGTGAGAACCATGCGTCATAGGACCGCGGCGCTGACCCCAGCGCTTGATGCGACCCTGGAAGCCCTTACCCTTGGAGGTACCGATGACGTCGACCTTCTCGACATCAGCGAAATCAGCGACGGTGACGACCTCGCCGACCTTGTGCTCCTCGCCGTTCTCGACGCGGACCTCACGAAGGAAGCGGACAGGCTCGACGCCAGCCTTGGCGAAGTGACCAGCCATGGGCTTGTTCACGTTCTTGGCCTTGATGTCGCCGAAACCGATCTGGACGGCGTCATAGCCGTCGGTTGCCTGAGTTTTAACCTGCGAGACAGCGCAGGGGCCAGCCTGGATGACCGTGACGGGAACGACGTTGTCGTCCTCGTCCCAAACCTGGGTCATGCCAATCTTGCGGCCGAGAATCATGCTGATCAAGATATGATCCCAACTCTCGCGTGGTCTTGGGACAATGCGTACACCACCGAGCGTACGCCCCTAGAGGACCACTACTTACACGACGTGCTCCCCAGCCTTGTATTGCGTCCGGACTACCTGACAACCCTATTAAGCAGGCATTTTGTCCAGTCAGAATACTCCCCTGGTTACACACAGCTGTTTAGTATACACGGCTGCGGGCGTATCCATCGAGATTCATATTTCACTCACATTGTTTACGCAGGTAAAGTGCGTGGAGTCGCCTGGGCTTGGCAGAGGGGCGGCGAAATATATTAAGTTTGCTGCTCTACAGTCCTGCGCAAGACGGAAAGCACATTAAGTGCTTTCCTTTGCGTGCGGAACTCGCGACAAACTTAATATATTTCGCCGCCCCTCTGCCAAGCTCGGGAGACGACACGTTGATGTCTGCTTAACTCTGCTCGCTCTGGCTAATGACTTTGTTGGGGGTCCACTATTTGCTGGAGGGTGAACTTGCATTGGGACGGTTCGCCTTCTGCTTGTGGCTTTGCCTCATCGAAATTGAAGATCATGATGGCGCAGTTGGGGAGTTTTGCTGGGAGCTCGAAGCCCTCTGGGGCTGCAGCCTTGATGAATTGGCGGCTGACGCTGCCGTGGCTTACTGCTAGAAGGGCTTCGATGCCCTCGGAGCCCATGAGATTGGTGAGGGCGCCTACCATACGTTCTTGCAGCGCCTGGCTTCCTTCTCCTCCGAAGGGGACCAGGTCCTCGCCCGGATCCCAGACGTCGGTGGGTAGCGCGTCGTGCGGGCCTTCTTCGAAGGTGCCGTAGCAGCGCTCGATGATGCCTTCGCAGGGCTCGGCTGCTGCGTCCGGGCCGAGGAGCTTGCATGCGACGAGCTGAGCCGTGTCCATAGCTCGGCCTAAGGGCGAAGAGACCACTTTGTCGGGGACAACGTCGTGGCCCTTGAGCCATGCGGCTGCCATTCCCGCTTGTTTGCGGCCCAGGTCGGTCAGCGGTGAATCGCAGCGGCCCTGGACCAGCTTTTTGACGTTGAACTCCGTCTGACCGTGGCGGAGTAGATACAGCTTCTTCATGCTCTCCCCTTCTGCATAACCTGCTTTGCCGGCACAGCCTTACTCGTGGGCATGGCCTACGTAGTCTTCGTCGATAGCGATTTTGGCGACCGACTTGGGATATTCCGATTCGACCCGTTTCGCCAACGCGCGCTTTAGGTCCTCGGCGCTCATCGCCAAATCCGAGGGTCGCACGCAGTCAAAAATCACATTGGTGTGCGTAGGGCCCGGCACACAGCGTAGGTCGTGAATCGACAGGCGGCTATCGATCTCCTGAGCCATTGCGTTGATGCGCAGGCGCATGCTCGCCACCTTTGGATCGTCGGTCACGATGGGATCGTAATGGAGCGTGACGATCATGCCGTCCTCGTTCCTAAACGACTGCTCGATGTTATCGAGCGTGTCGTGACTTTCCAGCGGACTGACCTCGGCCGCCATCTCGGCATGCGCGCTTGCGAACTTCCTGCCCGGGCCGTAGTCGTGAACCATCAAATCGTGAACGCCCAAAACGCCGGGATAGCTCATGATCTTGTCTCGAATGTGCTTGACCAGCTTAGGATCGGGCGACTGGCCCAAAAGCGGGCTCACCGTATCCTGGATGAGTTCAAAACCGCTCCAGCCAATATAGGCGCCAACGGCAAGGCCGACCCATGCGTCAAGATTGATGTGCGTCACCTGCGAAACAATTGCGCACGCTAACACGGCGCCCGTGGCAAGGACATCGTTCTTGGAATCCTGCGCGGTCGCATGCAGCGTCTCGGACTCAATGCGATCGCCGAGCTTTTGATTGAGGGCCGCCATCCAGAGCTTTACGACCATCGAAAGCGCCAGGACTGCCACCAGGGCAAGCGAGAACTCGACAGGTTCGGGGTGGATGATGCGCTCAACCGAGGACTTCACCAGCTCAACGCCGATCAGCAGCACGAGCGCCGCCACGACCAGACCCGAGAGATACTCGTAGCGGCCATGTCCGTAAGGATGCTCGGGGTCCGCCGGCTTGCTCGCAAGTTTAAAGCCCAGCACGCTCACAATGTTTGAGCTGGCATCGGACAGGTTGTTCATGGCATCCGCCACAATCGAAACCGATCCCGACAGCACACCAATTGCGCCCTTCGCAGCACAAAGCGCAACATTAGCGAGAATACACACCATGCCCGTCAACGTGCCCACGCGCGCACGGTCGCCCTGCGCGCGCTTAACAATCCACTCGACCATCTACATCCGCCCCCACGGTACTGCCTATATATCTATTGCTCAAACGGATTGTAGTGTAGCCACTTTGTCCTTCAGATACAAAAAGGCCGCAACCCACACGGGCCACGGCCTTGGAATATGACAAAGGAATCGTCCTTTTGTCACACAGGTTTATGCGCTTGCTTCAGCAGCGCTCGCCACTGTTTCGGGCGAATCGGCTTCGTCTTCTGCCACCTGCCCCTTCGTCGGTACCACGCCAAAGCAGTAGCTCAGCGCCGCAGACACCGCAAATGCCACACCGCCGGCAGCGCAGCACCACAGCAGGTTCGAGATGCCGCCCGTGGCAAAGCCAATGACCATGAGGACATTCGTCATGCCGATGGTATAGGCCGTAACGTGACCCACGGCCGCAACAAGGCCTCCGACGGCGCCGCCAATGGCCATGCATGTGAGGCACCTGCCATATTTAAAGCCGCAACCGTACAGCGCCGGCTCGCTTACGCCGCCAAGAACACCCGAGATTGAATAGCCCAGCATGAGCGCCTTCTCGTCCTTATCCGCAACGCGGAGCGACGCGCCAAAGGGCATGCCCCAAACGGCGAACGTTGCCATCGTCGCGGCGATCAGGATGCACGAATCCGTTCCCACACTCATAAACTGCGCATAGGCGAGCGATAGGACGACGTTGCTGACGCCGGCGATCTTTAGGAACTCCCAACCCGCGGCAAGCCCCATGAGCGTGAGCAGCGACACGATGCCACCGGAATTGCCAAGCATAAACATAAGCTGGCCCAACAGCATGCCCAGATAGCTGCCCGCCGGCGCCGTGATACACAGCGAAACCGGAACCATGACAAGCATGGTCGCAAACGGAACAAACGAAAACGCTACGGCCTTGGGGATAACGCGCTGAAAGAAACACTCCACTCGCCATAGCACGGGCACCGAGATGAGAACCGGAATAACAGTCGTCGTGTAATCGTTGACCGGCGCGGGAAGCAGACCATACACGGAAGTCATCGATGCCCCCGTCGTCGATGCGGCATCGACGAGCTTGAGCAGATCGGGCGCAATCAATACGCCGCCCAGCATCATACCCAGCTGCTCCGAGCAACCGAGCTGGCGGGCGGCCGCCCAACCAAGATAGATGGGCAAAAAGTAGTAGCCGGCGTTATAGAGCCAACTGTAGAACAGGCGATAGATTTCGGAATCGGCAGACCACAGGCCCAGCATGCCTTCGCCCATAATGACGGCGACGGTGCGGAACAACGCCGCGCAGACAATAAACGGCAGCGCCGACATCATGCTTTTGGACAGATAGTCCACCACGGCCATGGCGTTTGATGAAACCGACGTTGTAAACGAGGTGTTAGAAACTTGTAGCATGGAACGCCTTTCCCAATATGACATGCGGGCTGTCCCTTTGTCACATCGTGCGGTACTGACCGATTGCGCGGTACTTTTCGTAGCGGAGGTTTGTGAGGGTCGCGTCGTCGAGCTGCCCAAGCGCATCGAAGGCATCAAATGCCGAGGACATGACGGCACCGGCGATCTCCTCATGCGACAGGCCCTTATCGTCAACAATGCCGTCAATGATGCCGAGCGCCAGCAGATCGGGGGCCGTGAGCTTAAGCGCCTCGGCGGCCTCATTCGCGCGCTCGGTATCCTTCCACAGGATCGACGCACAGGCCTCGGGGCTCACGACCGAATAGGCCGAGCTCGAGAGCATCAGGATGCGGTCGGCCACGGACAGCGCCAGCGCGCCACCAGAGCCGCCCTCGCCTGTCACCACCGAGACAATCGGCGTCTTAAGGCCGCTCATCTCCATGAGATTCTGGGCAATCGCCTCACCCTGGCCGCGTTCCTCGGCACCGATGCCGCAAAACGCGCCCGAAGTATCGACCAGGCACAGAACCGGTCGACCAAACTTTTCGGCCTGGCGCATCAGGCGACGCGCTTTGCGGTAGCCCTCGGGATGTGCCATACCAAAGTTGCGACGCATGCGCTCTTTGGTCGTGGTGCCGCGCTCGATGGCGATGACCGTTACGGGGCGTCCGTCTTTCCAGCCAATGCCAGCCACCACAGCAGCGTCGTCGCCAAAGTAGCGGTCGCCGTGCAGCTCCACAAATCCATCCAGGCCCAGCGAGATCATCTCGCCTGCCGTGGCGCGATCTGCTGAGCGGGTCTGCTTGACAATCTCGAGCGCGGTTTTTGGTGCGGCCGAGCGCTTGAACAAGTGTCCCAGCTTTTTGCCACGGCGACCCGTATGCACGATCTCATGCGGTGCCCCCAGGCCGGGCGCGTGCCCTTCGTGCAGCGCCAGCAGCTCGCCTACCGTGAGCGCAATCTCGCCACGCGGAACAACGGCATCGCAAAAGCCGTGCTCCAGCAAAAACTCGGAGCGCTGGAATCCCTTGGGCAGGCGCTTGTGCATGTTCTGCTCGATCACGCGCGGGCCGGCAAATGCCGTCAGGGCATCGGGCTCGGCCAGGATAATATCGCCCTCCATGGCAAAGCTCGCGGTTACACCTCCGGTCGTGGGGTCGGTGAGCACCGTGATATACAGGCCGCCCGCCTCGCTATGGCGCCTAACCGCCGCAGAAATCTTGGCCATCTGCATAAGCGATGTCACGCCCTCTTGCATGCGCGCACCGCCCGAAACGGTAAAGCCGACAACTGGCAATCCCAGCTCGGTCGCATGCTCAAATGTGCGACAGATCTTCTCGCCCACCACGGAACCCATCGAGCCCATCATAAAGTTGGCGTCCATAAAGAAGAGCGCCGTATCGCAACCGCAGATTTTGCCCTTGCCGCACACAACGGCATCGCGCTCGCCCGAACGCTCGCTCACGCTCTTGAGCTTGTCGGCATAGCTGGGAAACGAGAGGAAATCCTCCGACGCCAGATTGGCATCCCATTCCTCAAACGTGCCCTCGTCGACCGTCATGCGCATGCGCGCGCGACCGCTCACGCGAAAGTGTTTGCCGCAACGAGGGCAGACCTCGAGGTTGTCGTGCAGGCGTGCCTCATCGATCACGCGGCGGCACTCCGGACACTTGATAAACACGTGGCGCGCGGGAAACTCGGCGCACGACTCGGTCATCGGCCCCTCGAGGACGTTGACCGTCTTCGCTTTTCTATTCATCAGCATAGAGATGCCCCATCAGATCGGTGTGGTACATGCCCGACAAGAACTCATCGTTTGCCAGCACGTCGAGCTGCAGTTCGCTGTTTTCGCTCACGCCCTCAATCACGAGCTCGCCCAGGGCCGAGCGCATCTTGCGAATGGCGCCGTCACGCGTGGGCGCACACACGATGAGCTTGCCGAGCATGGAGTCGTAGTACGGCGGAACTTCCGCACCGGTAAACATGGCGGAATCCCAGCGCACGCGCGGACCACCCGGCACACGCAACGCGGTGACCGTTCCGCATGACGGCAGAAAGTCCGGCGTTTCGGCATTGATGCGGCACTCCATGGCGTGGTTGCGGACCGGCATGTCCTCCTGCTCAAAGGGCAGAGACTGGCCGGCTGCCACGCGCAGCTGCCACTTGACCAAGTCGGTATCGGTCACAAACTCTGTAACCGGATGCTCCACCTGCAAGCGCGTGTTCATTTCCATAAAGTAGTAATTGCCGTCGTCCGAATACAGGAACTCGATGGTACCGGCTCCTTCGTAGCCGACGGCACGAGCCAAGTCACGCGCTGCCTTGTGCATGCGAGCACGAATGTCGTCGTGTCCGTCGAGGCACGGCGCGGGGCTCTCCTCGATCAGCTTTTGGTTGCGACGCTGCACCGAGCACTCGCGCTCGCCGAGCGAAAACACATGGCCCTGCTTATCGGCCATAATCTGTACCTCAACGTGATGAGCCGGCGCGACGAACTTCTCCATGTAGCACTCGCCGTCGCCAAAAACGGCCTCGCCCTCGGCACGCGCCTCGATGAACGCCTTTGCCGCATCTTCCACGCGCTCGACCTTGCGAATGCCGCGACCGCCACCGCCGGCGCGCGCCTTAATAAGCACGGGGCAGCCAATGCGCTCGGCCTCGGCCGTTGCCTCCTCGGGACTTTTGAGCAAATCGCAGCCCGGCACGATGGGCACGCCCGCCGCGGCGGCCGTTCGACGCGCGGCGTCCTTGTCGCCCATGCTGTCGATCACCTCGGCCGAAGGACCGACAAACGCCAGGCCATACTTGTCGCAGTCGCGCACGAAGCTCGCCTTCTCGGAAAAGAAACCGTAGCCAGGATGAATTGCCTTTGCCCCCGACTTCACGGCACAGGTGAGCACGGCATCGTCGTTGAGGTAGCTCTCGGCAAGACGCGGGCCGCCGATGCAATACGCCTCGTCGGCAAGCTGCACGTGCAGCGCGTCCGCATCGGCCGTGGAATAAACGGCGACGGTCTTGATGCCCATATCGCGGCACGCGCGGATAACACGGACCGCGACTTCACCGCGGTTGGCGATGAGCACTTTGTCGAACATGAAGCCTTCCTTAACTTTCGTGCATGAGTGCAAAAGACATATCGGCGCGGCAGCAAACCTCACCGTTGACGCTCGCAGTACCCGTCGCAAAGCGGAACGGCCCGCGCGCACGCGTGATGGAGCACACCAGATCCACCGTGTCGCCCGGGCGCACCGGACGCTTAAAGCGCACCTTATCGAGGCTCGTATAGAACGGCGTCGCGCCGCGCGCCTCCTCATCGCCCATCAGCAGCACGCAACAGTTTTGGGCGAGCATCTCGCACTGAATCACGCCGGGGACTACCGGGTTTCCCGGAAAATGCCCCTGCAAAAAGTACTCGTCACCCGTAATCGTGATCTTGCCGTGGGCCTCGTCGCCCACCAGCTCGGCCTCGTCGAGCAAAAGCATCGGTTCGCGATGCGGTAACAGCTTCTTGAGCTCTTCTTTGTTCATGGACATCACCTATCCGATCCTCATAAGGCAACTGCCGAACTCCACGAGGTCGCCGTCGGCCACGCAGATCTCGAGCACCTCGCCGTCTGCCTCGGCCGTCACCTCGTTGAGAACCTTCATGGCCTCGATGATGCAGAGGGTCTCACCGGCCTTGACCTTGGAGCCCACGTGCACAAACGGCTCGTCGCCCGGCGCCGGGGCAGCATAGAACACGCCGACCATGGGAGCGGTCACCTCGATGCCCTTGGGCTCCGGTGCGGCGGCAGGCGTCTGCGCGGCGGGCTCCGGTGCGGCAGGCGCGACTGTGGGAGCTGCAACTGGAGCGGCCATAGCGCTCGGCATGGGCATGGGCACGGCAACCGGCTGTGCGGCGCTCGCGCGCTCGAGTTCGACCGCGGTGCCATCGGGCTCCTCAACGCGTACGCGCGTGAGGCCGCGGTCCTCCATAACATCGGCTATCTCGGCAAGTCTTTTGGAATCCATGCTCTAGCTCCTCGTATATCTACGCAGCGCGATGGCGGCGTTGTGTCCGCCAAAGCCCAGGTTGGTCGAAAGCGCCCAGGTAAGGTCGGCGCGAACCGCGCGATTGGGCGTGTAGTCAAGATCGCAGGCGGGATCGGGCGTGTGGTAGTTAATGGTCGGCGGCACCACGCCCTGCTCGAGCGCCATGGCGCAGGCCATGACCTCGATGGCGCCCGTGGCACCGATCATGTGGCCGGTCATCGACTTAGTCGACGAGACGTGCGCGGCGCGCGCCGCGTCCTCGCCGAGCGCACGCTTAATGCCCGCCGTCTCGGACGAATCGTTGAGCTTGGTAGATGTGCCGTGGGCATTGATGTAGAGACCCTCGGAAGGCTTGACGTCGCCCTCGGTCACCGCCAGCGATATCGCGCGGGCAATGCCGACAGCCTCGGGATCAGGGCTCGTGATGTGATAGGCATCATCGGTGTTGCCGTAGCCCACGACCTCGGCATAAATGTGCGCACCGCGCGCCTGCGCATGTTCCATGCTCTCGAGCACGAGCACGCAGGCGCCCTCGCCCATCACAAAGCCGTCGCGGTCTGCATCGAACGGACGGCAGGCCGTCGCGGGATCGGGGTTGGTGGTCAATGCGCGGCAGGACGTAAAGCCCGCAACGGCATCGGGGATAATTGCGGCCTCGGCGCCGCCCGCGAGGATCGCGTCGGCATAGCCGTGCTTGATGGCGCGGAACGCCTCGCCCACCGCATGGGCCGAGGTTGCACACGCGGTCACCACGGGCAGGGTCGGGCCCTTTGCCTTGTGGCGGATTGCGATATTGCCCGATGCCATGTTGGGGATCATCATCGCGATCATATAGGGCGATGCGCGACGAGGCCCGCGATCGGCGATCGTATGGACGTTGTCGACAAGCGTCTGCATGCCGCCCACGCCTGAACCCACGTAGACGCCCAGGCGCTCGCGATCGATGGCGCCCTCGACATCAAAGCCCGCATCGTGCATGGCTTCGTCCGAAGCCGCCATCGCAAACTGAACGCAGGGGTCGAGATGCTTGGCGTCACGCTTGCCAAAGTACTCGTTGCCGTCAAAGCCTTTGACCTCGGCTGCCACCTTGACGGCAAACGCATCGGTATCGAAGTGCGTGATCGGGCCGATGCCGCACGTGCCGGCGCACATGGCCGCCCAGGTGGCAAGCGCCGTGTTGCCGAGCGGCGATACGGCACCGATGCCGGTGATTGCAACTCTCTGTTCCATCATGGTCTCCTCATCCAAGCCGTTCTTCGGCCCTGGTTTCTACATCGCCATTCCGCCGTCGACGCGTACGACCTCGCCCGTAATGTAGGCAGCCGCGTCGCTCGCCAAAAAGCGCACCACGCCGGCCACTTCCTCGGGACGCGCCATGCGCCTCAGGGGAATCTGCTCCTCGCACGCCGCACGCACCTTATCCGATAGCTTTGCCGTCATATCGGTCTCGACAAACCCGGGTGCGACCGCGTTCACTCGTACGCCGCGGGGCGCAAGCTCGCGCGCCACCGCCTTGGTCAGGCCGATCACGCCCGCCTTGGAGGCAGCGTAGTTGGCCTGCCCGGCATTGCCCATCAGGCCCACGACCGAGCTCATGTTGACGACGCAGCCGCCGCGCTGACGCATAAAGGTCTTGGTGAGTGCGCGCGTCGTGTTAAACGTTCCCTTGAGATTGACATCGAGTACGCGATCGAAGGCGTCATCGCTCATGCGCATGAACAGGCCATCGCGGGTGATGCCAGCGTTGTTGACGAGCGCCCAAATGGAGCCAAAGTCGTTGAGGACCGCTTCTACGCACGCGTTGACGGCAGCGGGGTCGGCCACGTCGCATTGATACGCGCGTGTCGCGGCGCCAGCCGCCTCGCAGGCGTCGCACGTCTCGCGCGCCGCATCGACGCTGCCGGCATAGACGACGGCGATATCAAAGCCGTCCTCCGCCAGACCGACAGCGCAGGCGCGGCCGATACCACGCGAGCCGCCCGTGACCAGTGCCACGCGACGTGAGTCGTTGCGCTCGAGCGTGCCGTTGTTCAAGTTGCCCATGTCATTCCTTTCGGGTTACAGCCCTGTGGACTATGCGAGCTCGTCGGCAATAGCTGCGACCTGCTCGGCCGTTTCGCACGAATACACGCGAACGTCGCTCAGCGAACGCTTGACCAGGCCGGACAGCGTTTTGCCGGGGCCGACCTCAATAAATGTGTCGATGCCTTGATCCTGCAGAGCATGCAGCGTATCGACCCAGCGCACGGCATGGCTCACCTGATTGGCCAAGACATCCGATGCCGTCTGGGGGTCCGCCGGATAGGGCGCCGCTGTCATATTTGCCAAAACAGGAATGAGCAACGGGGACGGCGCGTGACCGGCCTCAATATATGCGGCAAGGCCACAGGTCGCCTCTGCCATATATGGGCTATGAAATGCACCCGACACCGCGACTTTCATAGCGCGGCCGCCAGCCTCTTTTACTAGGACGTCGAGCTCCTGCAGCGCCTCGGGCGCTCCGGCCACAACCGTCTGCTGCGGGCTGTTGTAGTTGACTGGCCAGCAGTCCTCGCCGGCCTGTTTTGCCAGGCCCTCGACTTGCGCCGCATCGAGCTTGATGACGGCGCGCATGCCGCCCGGATGGCGCTCGGCAGCCGCGGCCATCAGCGCCGCGCGCTCGCACACAAGCCCAAAGCCCGCTCGCGTATCGAACGCCCCTGCAAAGGTGAGCGCGGCGACCTCGCCCAGCGAGAATCCCGCACAGGCGGCAGGTACCACGCCGCGCTCACGCAGGGCGGCAGCCGCTGCCAGGTCGTGAACGAACACGCACGGCTGCGTGTTCTCGGTCTGCGAGAGCTCCTGTCTCTTATACACATCTGACGCTGCC